>NZ_BDCR01000004.1:0-371917 GCF_001618385.1 Paludibacter jiangxiensis
CTGTTCCTGAAGCTGCTACGCTGACTGCTACCGATAATTGTGATGTAGCTCCCGTGGTAACTTACAAGGAAGTACGTACCGACGGCGTTTGCCCGAGCACATACACCCTGACTCGCACATGGACAGCAACCGACGCCTGCAGTAACAGTGCATCGAAGACACAGGTGATCAAGGTACAGGATACCACCGCTCCGGTTTTGAGCGAGGCTCCTGCTGACGCTACCGTGGAATGCAATGCCGTACCTGTAGCTGCAACACTAACAGCTACCGATAACTGCGACGCAGCTCCTGTGGTTACTTACAAGGAAGTGAGCACCGACGGCGCTTGCCCGAGCAATTACACCCTGACCCGCATCTGGACAGCCACCGACGCCTGCAGTAACAGTTCTTCAAAGACACAGGTAATCACCGTTCAGGACAAAAAAGCTCCGGTTTTGAGCGAAGCACCGACAGATATTACCGTAGAAAGCAATGCTGTTCCAACCGCGGCTACACTGACAGCGACAGACAATTGTGATGCAGCTCCAGTGGTAACTTACACAGAAGTAAGAACTGATGGCAATTGTCCAAATAATTACACACTAACACGCACTTGGACGGCCACCGACGCTTGCGGTAACAGTTCTTCAAAAACACAAATAATTAAAGTACAGGATACGGCAGCCCCTGTACTGAGTGATGCTCCTGCTGATGTTACCGTAGAATGCAACGTAATACCAGATGCAGCAACACTTACAGCTTCAGATTACAATAGCACGGTCATACCTGTAACTTACACAGAAGTAAGAACTAACGGCGTTTGCCCGAGTACCTACACTCTGACCCGCACATGGACAGCAACCGACGCTTGTGGAAACAGCTCTTCGAAAGTTCAGGTGATCAAGGTACAGGATACCACCGCTCCTATTTTGAGCGAAGCTCCTGCCGACGTTACTGTAGAATGCAATGCAGTACCTGTAGCTGCAACGCTGACAGCTACCGATAATTGTGACGTGGCTCCTGTGGTAACTTACAGTGAAGTACGTACCGATGGCGTTTGCCCGAGTACCTACACTCTGACTCGTACCTGGACAGCTACCGACGCTTGCGGAAACAGCGCATCGAAAGTTCAGGTGATCAAAGTTCAGGATACCACCGCTCCTATTTTGAGCGAAGCTCCTGCCGACGTTACCGTTGAATGCAATGCTGTTCCTGAAGCTGCTACGCTGACTGCTACCGATAATTGTGATGTAGCTCCCGTGGTAACTTACAAGGAAGTACGTACCGACGGCGTTTGCCCGAGCACATACTCCCTGACCCGCACATGGACAGCTACCGACGCTTGCGGTAACAGTGCATCGAAGACACAGGTTATCAAGGTTCAGGATACAAAAGCTCCTATTTTGAGCGAAGCTCCTGCCGACGTTACCGTGGAATGCAATGCCGTACCTGTGGCCGCAACGCTGACCGCTACCGATAATTGCGACGCAGCTCCTGTGGTTACTTACAAGGAAGTCCGTACAGACGGCGTTTGCCCAAGTACCTACACTCTGACTCGTACATGGACAGCTACCGATGCTTGCAACAACAGTGCATCGAAGACACAGGTGATCAAGGTACAGGATACCACCGCTCCGGTTTTGAGTTGTCCTCCATCTCAAACCGTATTTGTCGATGTGGATAAGAACTTTGCTACGGTTACCATTGCATCACCAACTGTAACCGACAATTGTGGTCAAGTTAAGTACAGCAACGATTTCAACCACACGATGAATGCCAGCGGTCAATATCCGATAGGAACAACCACCGTGACCTGGACGGCAACCGATGAATGTGGCAATACCACCTCGTGCAAACAAACAATAACAGTGGTGGATAATCAGAATCCGCTGTTTACAAAATGTTTCACAGGTCAGAATGTAAGCTTCACCTCTCAGAGTGGCGTTTACACCTACACCATTAAAGGTACAGGATGGGATGCAACTGCAACCGACAATGATGCTCTTGCTTCGTTGACATACGACATGACTGGCGCAACAACCGGTTCCGGAACGACTCTTGACAATGCGATACTTAATGTAGGCCTTACCAACATTAAATGGACAGCAACGGATAAATCCGGCAATACGACAGTTTGTGAATATGCGATCACGGTTATCTACGGCAATGTTCCGCCGATAGCAGTTGATGATAATGTATCAACTCCGGAAGACATAACCGCTACAGGTAATGTTCTCGCAAACGACACCGATCCGGACGTAACGAATGTCCTCACGGTAACAGGCTTTGTATGGAATGGTACCACTTATTCGCCGGGGACAGCCACTTCGGCAGAAGGGACGCTGACCCTCAATGCAAATGGCGGATTCACCTTCGTACCGACGTTGAATTACAACGGTACAGTTCCGGCTATCACTTACATGATAAGTGACGGCGTGGGCGGCACAGCTTCTGCAAAACTGATTATCACGGTAACGGCGGTCAATGACGCACCGGTAGCCAGACCTGACGTATACACCACACCGGAAGACACACCGGTAAGCGGTAATGTATTGGCAAATGACTCTGACGTGGATGGTGATCCGCTTTCGGTAGCCAACATCGTTGTAGGCGAAAAAGTCTACACAACGCCGGCTTCTGTCAACGTCTCTTCAACGGGTACTCTTGTGGCTGCTGCCAATGGAGCATTCACATTTACACCGGCTCTTAATTTCAACGGAAAAGTACCGACTGTCTTCTATCGTGCAACTGATGGTTCGGCTGTTGTTTCTTCAACACTCGACATTACGGTAACGGCAGCGAATGACAATCCTGTTGCCAATGCAGATGTGAAAAGTACACCGGAAGACACTCCGTTAAACGATAACGTACTGACCAATGATGCCGATGTGGATGGCGATCCGCTGACAGTGACCGGATTTACAATCGGAGGTACTGCTTATAGCGCCGGAGCTACAGCTACAATGACAGGTATTGGCACAATAATTATCAATACCAATGGTAGCTACACCTTTACTCCGATGGCTAACTACAATGGTTCTGTTCCTGTTATCACTTACAACATCAGCGATGGCAATGGTGGCACAGCTTCCGGCACGTTGACAATTACTGTCACCTCGGTTTCTGATCCTCCTGTTGCAGTCAATGACAATGTGACGATGATTCAGAATACAAGTACAACCATCAACGTATTGTCCAATGACAGCTTTGGCCCGGATGGACCATCCACCACTGCAATCACAGCCACAAGCGCGGCTCACGGAACGGTAACGGTAAATAACGGCGGAACGCCGAACAATCCGACAGACGACAAGATTGTTTACACTCCGACAACCGGATACACAGGTTCCGACTCGTTTACCTATACGATAGCTGCAAGCAACGGTCTGACATCGACGGCTACGGTAACCATTACGGTGAGACCATATACAGATATGATGACCTTCAACAAGAGGTCAACCTCACCGGTAAACAACGGAGATGGCACTGTTAACTGGAAATACACCATATCGGTAACCAACAAATTAACCACTGACTCAATTACCTCGATACATATTACCGATGACCTGAGCAGGGTAATTTTAAGTCCGATGGAATTCCGGGTGGTTGGTATTACGGCAACCGGCAAGTTGAAAGCAAACGGGCTCTTTGACGGCGTTACCCGCACCAACGTATTGCTCGATGGCAGTGCAGTGGCACCTAACAGCACGGAAGAGATCACCATTGAAGTGCACACCACATTGAACCGGTTCTTTGGAACAGTCTACAATCAGGCTGTGCTTGACGGATCGTCCAGGACTACCGGAGCCATCTCCAATGTCTTATCTGATGACCCATCGAACACTGAAGGTGCATTCCCGAGACCGACAAAGACGGAGATACCTGAGATTCTGATTATCCCGGATGCGTTTACGCCTAACCAGGATGGTCATAATGATAAATTCACAATCATTCACTCCTCACGAATCACTATCTCTCTGGAAGTCTTCAACCGTTGGGGTAATAAGGTTTACGAGAGCAACGATTATCAAAACGACTGGGACGGTAAGGGCAGCGGACATCTGTTGGGTCAGAATCTGCCAAGCGGAACATATTATTACATCATAGTGATCCGCAATACAGAAACGAATAAGGTTGAAAAACTAGCAAGCTATATCACATTGAGACGTTAACAGCAATACCGGCAAAGTGGAGTTGTCTTTTAGTAAACGAAAGCACTCCACGATACCGGGAAACGTTAACTATGAAAATGGCAGAGACAGGCATGAATAACCATTAAAATTTACGACAATGTTACATACTCTGACTTCCAAATTATCATTGATTCTTACCACAGGTTTGCTGCTGCTTTGCGGCACCCTGAAGGGTCAACAAGAGCCGATGTATTCTCAATACATGTTCAATATGATCCATATTAACCCGGCTTATACAGGTAATCGCGCAGTTGACAATATAACAGCCTTGTATCGGGCTCAGTGGATAGGTATTACCGGAGCACCCAGAACCGGGTCCATCACATGGGACAGACGCATTGAAGGCAGCAATGAAGGCATTGGCCTGCAGGTCTACAATGACCAAATGGGCATTGAAAAGACAACCGGCGTACAGGCATTCTATTCGCACCGTATTCCTTTCAACGACGCATTCCTGTCTTTGGGTGTAAGCGGAGGTCTTTTAAACTACAGGGCAAACCTTTCAGAAACCAATCCGCTGGATCAAACCGATCCACTGTTGCAAAACGATGTGAGCGGATGGTTGCCCACTGCCGGATTCGGGATGTTATTTGCCACCGAAAAATGGTATGTTGGTCTTTCTGTTCCGGCCTTGTTGCACACAAAAATAGAAGCCGAAAACCAGTTGAACCAAAAGAGTTTCGGAGCCAACAATCACTATTTTCTCACCGGCGGTTATCTCTTTACGCTTTCACCGGTCATCAAACTCAAACCGTCTGTTTTGATCAAGGCCGTAAAAGGGGCTACCGTTCAATACGATTTTAACCTCAACGGGTGGTTCCATGATATACTGGGTGTGGGAGTCAGTTACCGGACAGGCGATGCTTTCGTGGGCATGGTGGAATTTCAGGTACTTCCGCAACTGCGTATCGGATACTCATACGACTATACGATTTCCGATCTGAAAAGTTACAACAAAGGAACGCATGAAATTATGCTCAGACTCGAACTGGGTGGAGCCAGCAAAGAAGTTCAGTCTCCCAGATACTACTAACCGGCTCGTGTCATAATAATGCGTCCTAAAATAGGTGAAAGCCAAAGTAATACAGATCAAGTTTATAAACCAGATAATTAGCACAACTATGAAAACTATTACCCAAATATCCAACCGCATATTGACATCATTATTACTTTTGCTGGCGATGGGTAGTTTTACCTTGTTTGCCCAAAGCGGAATGAACATTACTGCAGATATCAGTCAGGGTGATGCGGCTTATGTGGCAAAAAAATATGTTTTAGCTGCCGGTTATTACGAAAAGAGTATTGCCAGGGGGAATGTTTTAACACCGGTATACTGGACAAAACTTGCTGACTGTTACTGGCAAACCAGATCGTACGATAAATGCAAAAAAGCATACGACCACCTACTCGCAAAAAATTCAGGTTCTCTTTCCAATACGGATCGTATCCGTTTGGCTGAGATTGCGGCACGCGCCCACCAATACAAGAAAGCAGGCGAATGGCTCAAAGGTATTCCGGGATTCGAACAAAAAGCCGAAGCTTTCATGGATGCCGGCAAACTGGCAGAAATGGAAAAAGACTCCGCCGACTGGCAAATGAGTTTTCCGGACATGAACACTCCCTACAGGGAATTTGCACCACTACTCAACAGCAATACATTATTATTCAGCAGCAACCGTCCTTACGCATCCAAAACAAGAGCTTTCGACTGGGACGGAGGAAACTATTCGCGCCTGTGGCAGGTAGATAAGAACACATTGAGCACTCAGCCGGTATCCTCATTAACCGGCAAACAAATTACTGACCTTTCAGCAATACCAACCAAATCTAAAGAGAAGAGGATAGCGGGCGTCTATGAAGGAGCAGATACAAAGGCTTCTGCGCCCGCTTTATCGGTAGCTTTTCCACGCAATTACCTGCAGGGAAATACTTTTGTGGGTTCTCTTGTGGAAGGGTTGGACAATGTGCCTTACAATGCAGGCGGTGTTTCAATCGACAAAAACAATACCATTTATTTCTCGGCCAACTATGACCACCCCGATGCGAATAAAATCAACCGTATCCGACTGATGCAGGGATCATACGACGGCAAAAAGATAACCAACATCAAGGCTTTGCCATTTGGCGATCCCAATCAGTATTCGGCAATGCATCCTGCGGTAAATCCGGAAGGAACATTGTTGGTATTCAGCAGTGATATGCCAAACGGAAAAGGTGGTTACGACCTGTATGTTAGCAAAAGAAACGACAGCTCTCAATCGTGGGGCGAACCCCAAAAACTGGATGTGATCAATACTGCCGGAAACGAAGTGTTCCCGTCCATTACCGAAGACGGCTACCTGTACTACAGCAGTGATGGACGTCCCGGTCTGGGAGGACTGGATATTTACCGCATCCCGTTGAAAGACCTTCTTGCCGGAAATGATAGTTCGGAACACCTGAGCTATCCTATCAACAGCAATACCGACGATTTCGGATGGACACAGGGAGCGAGCGCCTCAACAGGATTTTTCACCTCCGATCGTATCGGTGGCAACGACAATATCTTCGGATTCAACTACGAAAAGAAAATCTATTCTTCTCTGATAGAAGGTTATGTAAAAGACAAAAGAACGCTCCAGCCAATCAGCGACGTATCGGTTTTTGTTTTCGACCCGAAAGAACGAAAAGTATATGTGCTGAAAACGGATGCTAACGGTAAATACAGCATGGAAGTCAAACATCCGTCCGATATAATTGTGAAGGCTGTTGCCAATCCGTGCAATTACGCCATCGAAGGAGTGAAGCAAAACTGCAACTGCGACTGTCTCGCCATGCAGGTGGTTAACCCCTCGAAAGCTACAATGGTTCAGCCGGCACCACGCGATTTGCTGCTCGACAAGTTTGCCATCGGCATGAAATGGAAACTGGACAACATCCATTACGATTTCGACAAATGGAATATCCGCGCCGATGCACGTCCGATTCTTGACAGTCTGGTTACCATCATGAAAATCTATCCGATCGACATAGAACTCAGCGCCCACACAGACTGTCGCGGTTCCTACAGCTACAACGACACACTGTCTGACAAGCGGGCCAGATCGGCTGTTGCATACATTGTATCAAAGGGCATTAACCAAAATCGAATAATAGCAAAAGGTTATGGAGAACATCAACTGCTAAACCGTTGTGATAACGGCGTTTGGTGCAGTGAAGCAGATCATCAGCTTAATCGTCGAACAGAGATTAAGGTGTTAAGTTACAGCTCAGACAAAGAAACACCGGGAGCTTTCGACCCGAATAAATTCAAAGCGGGAGAACAGCTCGATCCAACTATACTTCCGGCCAATTTCTTCGAACAATGCAAGTAGAATTTTAATCAACAAAATGATCTGCGGAAGTTAGGGAGTGCTTCTCTTTGGGAAAAGAGAAGCCTCCTGTCTTTTACGGTACAGACCGGGCATTAGCCATCAATCCGGTTAAAACTTATAATTACGCTATTAAAAGGCACATCTCAATCGGAGAGCACCTCATACATAGTAAAAGTCAGAATAATGCCTTGTTTTAACAAGAAAACTTATTGCCATGAAGAATTTTTACCCCCAGATTAATTTCGTTCAAACTGAAACGGAATTAACAACCAGAATTACATCCTCATCTTCTGTTAACAAGCTTTTGGGCAAAACCTGTTTTTTGCGTACGTTGATTAGCTTGCTCCTGTGTTTTTATATAGGTACCTCATTTGGACAATCGGCAGGTGACTACAGATCTGTGAATTCGGGTAACTGGACAGATCTAAGTGCATGGCAGCGATATGACGGAACCAACTGGGTTACACCAACAGCAGCACAAGGATATCCCGGGCAATATGCAGGAACCGGAGCTGTAACAATTCAAAACGGGAATAATATAGTTTTGAATGTCGTCTTTGCTTCAACTCAGACTTTTACAAGTTTAACAATAGTAGGATTAGACAGTTCCAACTGGAGTGCATTAACTATAGATGGAACACTTGGAGATTCCAAAAATCAGTTGTTTCTGTACCTCAGCCAATTAACAATAAATAATTTCGGGAGGATTATATGGATTACCAATCCTGCAGCATTAATCATCCCACAAGCTGCTGTTCTTACAATTAACGGAGGGGAATTGCGGGGCAACGCAAGTAACGGATCTCAGCGTCTTGATCTTGGAGATAAAAATACAATATTTGCTACCAGTGCCACAGGAAATGGTCCCGGCACTTATACATTCGATCAGATTAATGCTGTTTCAACTTCATTAAATGCACTTCTTTCAGCACCATCGCCATTGTGCTATGGAGATAACATTGTTCTTACATCGGCCTATTCAATTCAGAGTAACATCGGAACCACCACACCCGGTGGATCCACACCCGGGATTGCATATTCATTATTGGAAGGCGGCACATTGTTAAGCAGCGGAACTTGGCCTTTTGCCAACCCATTACAAACCATAAATGCAATATCTGTCAACGCGTTATCTGGGAAAGCCCCCGGCACGTACACCTACACACTGAAAATAATCACCTATTTAGGTAGTGCAATCTTTTATAATTCCAAAGATATTACTGTCATCGTTCGGTCTTCCGGCACCTGGTTAGGTGTCACAAATACCGACTGGTTCACCGCGAGCAACTGGTGTGGAGGAGTTCCGACTTCATCCACAGATGTATATATTTCCACAGGTGTAACATATCAGCCAACTATAGTATATTCTTCATCTTTCCCGGATGGAGCTGTCTGCAAATCGCTTACTATCCATAATGGAGCAAAGGTAACCATTGCAGCAGGGTCCTCTTCAACGACCCCGGGAGGCTCTTTAAACGTGCAAAATACAATCACAAACAATGCCGGAGTTGACGGGTTGACCATAAAAAGCGCGGCCAATTGCCCCAATGGTACACTTATATTTCATAATGCGCCATCAGCTCCGGTATTGGCAACCGTTGAAATGTATAACAAAGCATATTACGATCCGGCAGGGCCAGCCGGATATAAATACAAATGGCAGTTCTTTGGAATTCCGCTGCAAGGTCCGGTTCCTCCTTTACCAACCTGCTACGGTTCATATGTACGTGAAAACGATGAATCGCAGCAAACTTCATCGCACACCGCAGTGTGGACCAACGCTTCTTCGCTGAGTTCGTTCAGAGGATATGAGATTACGCAGACGTCGCCTAAAACCCTTTATTTCCAGGGACAATTGACAAACAGCAATTATGCATATCCGATCACATGTAGTCCTTCTGGCGCGTATCCGGGCAATAATATTCTTGGAAACTCCTATACGGCAGCTATTAATATAAGCACAATGGGCTTCGGAGATAATACGGAACAGGCTGTATACTTGTATAATACCGGGTCTTTTGCAGACTGGCAATCAAATAGCGGAGGAACAGCTAATGGAACCAATCCCGGTCAGTACACTGTTTCTACTCCCGGCACTGCCGGCACTGGTGGAATTCCGGCAGAGATTCCTTCAATGCAGGGGTTTATGGTTAAGTGTACCGCAAATAGCACCTTCACGTTCAATTATTCGTGGGTGAAGAGCAATGCTACCGTTCAACGTGTCAAAGCTTTCAGAACAAATGAGCAACCCAAAATATTCACCATCATCGACGTACAAGGTAAGCGATATGGCGACCGCATGTGGATATTCACAGATCCTCTTTGTTCTCATACGTTTAACAACGGTTGGGACGGAAGAAAATTCCTGGGTTCAAGCCTGACTCCTCAACTGTATGCTGTAGAGCCGGATGGAAGCTACCAAATTGAAGCTGTTGATGATATAAACAATACTTGTCTGGGATTTAAACCCGGAGAGGATGCTTCATACACGCTGACATTTACCCATACAGCCAACACCTTTGACCATTATACCCAAGGTATCTATCTGGTTGATTTAGTTACCGACAAGGTCACCAATATTAGTCAAAGCGGGTCTCAGTATACATTTACAGTCTCTTCTTCCGACCCGGAGAATCGTTTCAAAATTATTACCGGAAAGACTTCGAAAATGAGTGCTTCAACTGTCTTACCAACCACATACAGTAGATCAGACATCAACGTATTTAACAATGGCAGAACAATAATCATAAATAACAATAGTAGTACATCCGGTCAATTATCGATTTATGACATGACGGGCAGGCTGGTAGAATATATTGATTTCGGAGCAATGGAGGAGAAGATTGTGAACACACAGCTTCCTTTTGGAGTTTATATTGCCAAAGCATCGACAAATACAATGAAAATCACAAAACGCCTGATCATAGGAAAATAGTACGAATTCAAATTGCAAATCATAACAGGAACATATAACATGGATTACTAATCAGGTGAATTTGAAACGGGGATTGATGATAAACCATGAAAAAAATCTTCCGATTCAAAATGAAAACGGAAAACTATAAATATAAAATCTACACTGTAATTCTGCTTCTATTATTATCCTTATCGACAATCGCCGGAGCTGAATACCGGGGAGATGTGCCGGGTTCTCTGCTTCCCCGTTTTTTTCATTCGTTGTTTGCCAGAAAATCCGGTTCGCCAACATCGTTTACCCATACGAATAGCATCTCTTATAATTTTGCATATCTTCAACAGGGGCATATCACAACCAAAGCCAGCAAAAACACCGACAGTAGTGGGGAACAAACCGATATATGGTCTGTTAAGACTACTTCCAAACATCATTTTACATCCAAAGGATTAAAAACAGAATCACCACAACAATCACACAATTATGTATATGCAATTGTTTCAACGAGACAGGACGATCATCTAAGTACTGCGTTGTTCGCATCAGCTATGGCTGTTTCTTTGTCTTCTTCCAAAGGTAGCACGGGTACTGAAAGTTCGGCTTCGTCAGGCATCACTTCTTTTCCTAAACCTTTTGACAAAGTCAACATATTAACATATGCTCAGTATGAAGGAGGAACTGACCCGGGTGGAGATCCCGACACGCCTCCCCTGGCAATTGGTGATGGCTTCGGTATATTGTTTCTGTTCTCCGTTTTGTATATGCTGCTTAAGAGAAAACAATTGTGCTTTCATAATGACGTAGCGCTTACTGACAAAAAAGAAAACACAACGCAACAGACTTAGACGACGAAGAAGTTGAAGTAAACCCCTAAATTCTCTGAAGAGGACTTTAATACAACACCCCAATCTGATTACTTTCAGGTTGGGGTGGTTTGGGTTTATACATGATAGAGATAAATTCTGTGCAATTAATTGAATTTGTTAACATAAAAGAGGCCTATTTCAAAGGGAATTTGTAGATTTGTACAACTTATAGAATGTTTTTGAACTAGGAGTTTTATCGTAATAAAGGATGCGTGATAGGCTCGTTTGATATTACTCGAAAGTTGTTATGTGATTTGATCATAGATTATTACGTTTAGGATGTGGAAGTAATAGAAAGTAATGACGATGTTGAATTATTATTATAAAGATACGATTAGAGGCTTCTGCGATAAGAATGTCGAAACGATTATTGGAGAAATTATACTCAATAATCAATTCGATTCTAGTTTTAATCAAAATAAGGCTTGGGAAAAACAAATTGAAATTCTAAAACCTATTGTAAGCGATTTCTCAGGAACAATCATATTCGAATTTTCTATTCCACGACTTGGTAAGCGAATTGATTGTGTATTAATAATAAACAATGTTGTGTTTGTTATTGAATTCAAGGTCGGTGAAAAAGAGTTTCTACATCACAACTTAATACAGGTCTGGGATTATGCATTAGATTTAAAGAATTTTCATCAACCGAGTCATGATGCATTTATAGTTCCAGTGCTCATTGCAACAGAATCGAATGGATCATTCCACGAGATAAGTTTTTCCACTCACAATGATAATCTTGCATATCCTTTAAAGACAAATAAGAAAGAGTTCAAACAGCTACTTGAAACAGTTATTAATCTATATAGTAACCATGAAATAATTAATAGTGGTGAGTATGCCTCAGGGAGTTATAAACCAACACCTACGATTATCGAAGCTGCTATTTCTTTGTACAATAGCCACAGGGTGGATGAAATTACCAGAAATGATTCAGGTGCTAAAAATTTGAGAACAACCACGTCTTATATTTCGGAGGTAATTGATCACGCTAAAGCTAAAAATAAGAAGGTTATCTGTTTTGTTACAGGTGTACCTGGAGCTGGAAAAACATTGGTTGGACTTAAGGTCGCAACAGAACATCTTGACAGATCAAATGGAAATTCTGCCGTATTTCTATCAGGCAATGGACCTTTAGTTGCAGTTTTGCAAGAAGCGCTTGTTCGTGACAAGGTAGAGAGAGATAAAGAGCTCAATATCCGAACAACTAAAGCAATTGCACGAAACAGTGTAAAAGCTTTTATCCAAATCATTCATCATTACAGAGATGCATATTTAGTTGACAAAAAAGCTCCTGATGATCACGTCGCTATTTTTGATGAAGCGCAACGTGCTTGGCATAAGGAACAAACGGTAGCTTTCATGAAGGCGAAGAAAGGTCAGGATAATTTTGATTCATCGGAGCCTGAATTTTTAATATCGTGTTTAGACCGACATCAAGATTGGGCAGTTGTAGTTTGTTTAGTTGGAGGTGGACAGGAAATTAATACAGGAGAAGCAGGTATTTCGGAATGGCTAAATGCCATTCAATGTAAATTTCCTAGTTGGGAGGTACATGTTTCACCAGAATTAAAAGACAAAGAATATAACGCATTTGATACTATAGAAGATTTAAAAGAAACATGTAATGTTTTTTTTAAAACAGACTTGCACTTATCAGTCTCTATGCGGTCATTTAGGGCGGAAAATCTTTCATTGTTTATTAAACAAATATTAGACATTGATATTATTGGAGCTCAGAAAACATTACAACAACTTTACAATCAATATCCAATCGTATTGACAAGAGATATTCAAAAGGCAAAAACTTGGATTAAAGAGAAGGCTAGAGGTTCAGAAAGATATGGCATAGTTGTTTCATCTCAAGCTCAGAGGCTAAAGCCTCTTGCAATTGATGTTCGTACGCCTGTTGATCCTGTTCATTGGTTCTTGAATGACAGAGATGATATTCGTTCTTCCTATTATTTAGAAGATGTAGCTACTGAATTTCAGGTGCAAGGGTTAGAATTAGACTGGGCTTGCGTTGCTTGGGACGGCGATTTGAGATTTTCGGATGCAGGTTGGCAAGGCTATTCCTTTGTGGGAAATAAATGGCAAAACATCCGAAAAGATGAACGAAAGAAATATCAGCTTAATGCTTATCGAGTACTATTAACTAGGGCTAGACAAGGAATGATAATTGTTATTCCAGAGGGAAACAAAGAGGATCATACAAGATTGCCAGAGTTCTATGATGAAACATTCAATTATTTCCAGAAAATTGGATTGCATGTAATATGAATTATGGATTAATAACCTGATTATTAGTAGTTATACGTGTTTGTAGTGTGCCTGTGGTCATTTAGTGCTAACCGATTTTCCTTCTAAGAAATCTAATCTTACGGTAGGAAATATTTTCCGATTATACTCAGTTTGCAGAATTATTGATTTTTGCTGTCTGCACATCACTTCCTTTTCCTTCGGAGAAAGTGCACAAAGTGCTGCTAATTTGACCTTGATGTGCAAAAATGTTGAAAAAAAGCAAGTAAGTCAGTGAACTATTTTCTCTGATTTCTGATTTTGTTTATTTACATTTGTGCGTTTTATTAACCTTTAAAAAATCATGAAGAAATTACTTTATTTATTAGTTGCATTTGTAGTTGGATATTACAATTGTGACGCGGCAAATCCTGTGCTGACGATAGAAGGCGGACAGGTTCAGGGCGTAAAAGCCGAAATTGAAGGAGTGACTGTTTATCGTGGAATTCCGTATGCAGCACCTCCCATTAAAAACCTCCGTTGGAAGGCTCCTCAGCCGGTTATTCCATGGCAGGGCGTGAAACTTGCAGATAAATTCGGGCATCCGGGTTATCAGGCCGTTCACTATCCCGGTGGTTATACTACAGAGTGGGGCTATGGTGATGAGTCGCCTTATAGCGAAGATTGCCTTTACCTGAATGTGTGGACAAAAGCTCCCGGTAACATTGGGAAAAAGCTTCCTGTGGCTCTGTGGATTCATGGTGGCGGTTACAGAGAAGGATGGGGTTCGGAACCTGAATTCGACGGACAGGAGTGGGCTAACAAAGATGTTGTGTTGGTTTCAATCAACTATCGTCTTGGCGTTTTCGGATTCCTGACACATCCCGAACTCTCGAAGGAAAGTCCTAACCACGTTTCAGGTAACTATGGTATCCTCGACCAGATAGAATCTCTCAAATGGATTAAGAAGAATATCGCACAGTTTGGCGGCGATCCAGATAACGTTACCATATTTGGTCAGAGCGCCGGTGCAGGTAGCGTAAAAACACTCTGCGAATCTCCGCTCGCAAGAGGCTTGTTCAAAAAAGCGATTATTATGAGTGGCGGTGGTATCACAACGACTCCGCCTCCGGCAGCAGCTCCGGGTGCACCTGCTACTATGGCTGCGTTTGCCCCTATAACTTTTGAACAGTCGGAACTCCAGACTAAGGAAATTATGGATTGGGCAGGGCTTACAAGCCTTGAAAAAATGCGCGCCGCTTCTACCGAAACCATTTATACGCTTGGAAGTCTGTATAACTCAGTGACCGGGAAACGTACCCGTATGGCTGCTATGCCTGTCGTTGATGGTTATGTTTCACTCCAGAGCTTTGATGCTGCTGCGGTTGACAACAAACTGGCGCAGGTTCCGTACATGATTGGTTACACGTTGAACGATATGGGTAGCATGGCTCCGGGTATTGCTGAGTTCTGTCTGAACCGCGAAAAATTGGGTGGTAAGGCGTTTGCGTATGAGTTTGCCCGTCCTTTGCCAACTGATGGCAGAAGTGACGTGCTTAAGGGCGCATTTCACTCTTCCGATCTTTGGTTTGTGTTCAAGTCTCTCAAGCATTGCTGGAGACCCTGGACGGCAGGTGATTGGGATCTTTCAGAAAAGATGCTGACTGCCTGGTCGAATTTTGCCAAATACGGTAATCCTAATGGAAATGCTGGTGGCAAGTGGGCTCCTTATACCAGGGAAAATCCGAAGTTCATGGTCTTTAAACTCGATGCAAGCGATAAAGAAAATTCAGGCATGGGCGAACCCTTAAAACCATAAGATTTCTGTTCTGTTCGACACTCCAATGAGGAGCAGAGCGGATGTCTAATCTTAACTTCAAATAATTACGGAGGCTGTTTCATTTTATGAGGCAGCCTCTGTTATTTTGTTCTGCCTGAACCGGCAAAATATTCGTTGAAAATAATGCCAACGATAATCAGTATTAAGCCGATAAAGGTGGTGGTGTATATGTGCTCTTTCAAAACCAGGTGTATGATAAAGAGTGAAGTGAATGGTGCTAAGTAACACAGTTGGTTGATAAGCACCGGATTGTTCGTTTTTTTTAGTGCAAGACTGAAAAAGATAAACGGTATGGCCATTTCAAAAGCTCCGATATACATGCTGGCAAGAAATCCGTTGGTTGAAGTAAGGTTTACCGGGACAAATAATGAAGCAATCAGCAGATAGACAGATCCGAACAGAAAGATGACAAAAAGATTCACCGTATTGTCGATATTTTGATTCATTTTATTGACAATCCAGAATCCGGCCCATAATAAAGCACTCAGGAAAGCCAAAAGCAGACCGGCAACAGGTATGGCTGATTGTTGGATTTGCCCTGAGCCTGCCGAAATGAGAATTACGCCTCCCAGTGACAGTGCCATGCCAATGTATTTTCTGCGCGGAATGGGCTGGTGGCTGACAATTGCTATCAGTATCAACAGCAAAATTGGCCACGAATAATTAATCGGTTGAGCAATTTGGGCCGGTAAGAGCGCATAGGCTTTAAATAGAACAAGATAATAGATTGCAGGATTCAATAGTCCGATCAGGGCATAAAGCAACCACTGTTTTGCGGAAAGTAATGTCAGCGAACCCCATTTTGATTGAAAGGTCATGACTATTGCCAGAATGACAAGTGCCGTACAACTGGCGATGAGCAACATTTCAAAATGCGTTTGCAGTCGCAATGCCAGTTTGAAGGCGGTGGCAACGGTTGACCAGCTTAGTACGGATAAACCGGCATATATCAGTGATTTATTTGAATCTTTCATTCTGTCTTATTGTTGTTGGTGTATTTGGAAAAAACAATTGCAAAAGACGGAAGAATTTTTTAGAAAAAGGCAAAAAATAATCCCAAAAAATACAAGAATCCTCTAAGGTGAGGTTTTTGGGTACGACGTGATTTTTTTGTAATTTTACTTACTGAAACAGATAAACCGGATATGGCTAAAAATAAGTTCTACGTGGTCTGGAAAGGCCGTCAAACGGGAGTGTTCGATAGTTGGGAAAGCTGCAAAGAGCAGGTTAACGGCTTTGAAGGTGCCCAGTACAAGGGCTACCCGACAGAGGCGGCTGCAAATGCAGCTTTTAAAATGAACTATTGGAAAGCTGTCGGTGCCAACCAGAAACAATCTGCGATTGCCGTTGGAGAAGGCGGAGCAAAACCAATTGTTCCAAGTTTGGCTGTAGATGCAGCTTGTAGCGGCAATCCCGGAAAAATGGAATATCGTGGCGTAGATACATCCACCGGAAGAGAAATTTTCAGACAAGGACCGTTTGAACTCGGAACGAACAATATTGGGGAATTTCTGGCTATAGTCCATGGTCTGGCTTTTCTCAAGAGCCAGAATAGCGATCTCCCGATTTACTCTGATAGTGTGAATGCTCTGGCCTGGGTGAAGGCAAAACATTGCAGAACAAAGCTGGAACGCTGCGCTAAAAATGAGGAATTGTTTCAATTGATAGAGAGAGCCGAAAACTGGTTGAAACAGAACTCTTTTTCTACCAAACTGCTGAAATGGCCAACGACAGAGTGGGGCGAAATACCGGCAGATTTCGGCCGTAAATAAAAATGGTTTACTTACCTTGCCATTGGTAAGCTCCGATATCCGGTGCATTTTCCCACAACCGGTAAATATCGTTCATGTCAAAGCAGAATGCGGGCAGACGGCTAATCTGTATATCTGCTTTTTTTCTGAGTAGCGATTCTTCCGTCGCACGGAAGTCATAATAGCCGTCCTTGTTAATGGTGCTTCTTACAAATAATTGGTCTCTGGTATTTCCCCACAGCACATTTTTGATGAAAGACGAATGCATCGGGTTTGACATCAGATAGCAATGGTCAAACGAATACTTCAGCGGCGTGTTGCGTGTTGTGTCGGAAATCATTATTTCGTTGGGCATCGATCCGGTAATGACGCAATTGATAAACTGCGCGCTGACAGGAGCCGGAACCGGAGCATGCTTGTCATTATTGCTGTTGAGTAACATTACCGAAGGCGTTGCGTCGCGTCTTTTTCCGGCATAAATATCGTTGTAATAGTTGGCAATGGTATTGTGAACAAACGCGTAATTTCCCCCCATTAAGATCAGGCAACCGCTTCTGCAATTGGAAATTTCGCTATTCCATAAAGTCAGATTGGCATTGTGTGAGGCAATTCCACACGAATCAAAATTTTGAATCTTGGTGTGGTTTATTACAACAGAAGGCGACAGTGTTGCAGACGGATTGGTGATGTGAATAGCTGTTTTTCCGCTATTCATGGTTACATAGTCAAGTGAAACGGAGCTTTGAGCACCTAACACCTGAATGCCGTTCCACTGTCCTGACAGATAATTATAAGGGACATTGTCAAAAAGTTTATCCAGACGATCACCCCGGAACAGAATTCTGGCTTTTTGCTCTCCCTCAGCTTTTAAGTTTCCAGCAATTTTCAGCGATGCATTTTTATGAAAGTAGAGCGTGCTGCCCGGTTTTATGGTAAGCGTTTTGTCTTTGTCAATGGCCAGATAATCGTAAATAAGATAGGGCTTCGACGCAGAAAGAGTGGTGTCGTTATGAATGGTTTTACTCCTGAAAATCTCAACATCCTGCCCGTAGGCCTGAAGTTGTATGCTCTGCCGGTTGCCGTTTGTGATACAGATAATAGAATCCTTTAGCAAAAGCGGATTGTCTTGTCTGGTCGGGTTTACGATAACGCTGACAAAAACATAAAGGCTGTCGTGAGCCCGTATTTCAACATTGGAAAGCTGATTGTTTGCCGGAATGGTGCCGTCTACTACCATGTGAAAACCTGTGGCGGCGCCATTGGCAAGCGTAATGGAGCTGATGGATACAGGCTTTGAATTGCGGTTGTAAATCACAAAGCCGCTTGTAGTGGAGCCGATGGTACTGAATACCGTGTCAAACGAAAGGGAATCTTTTGAAAAACTCAGCTTGTAATTCGGGTTGGAAGAAATGACTTCGTCGGAGCAGCTGTTTATCATGAAGCTGCATGCCGCTATGAGAAGTAATATGAGGAACCCGTTTTTCATTCCAGAGCTTTCTTTTTGCATTTAAAACGAGAAAACAGATGGCATATTATATCTGATAATCAGAAAAAACGTCATGAAATCAGATATTCTATCCAAAGCAAAAATGCGAACAGCAGGTTGGCTTGTCCGGTGCGGATCAGTAATTTGTTGTAAGCTTTTCCTTTGGCTTTCTTTAGTTGAAGAAACAACCCAATGCCCATTGCTACTACAGCATAACACAGACCGGCCGAATTGGCCAGATAGAGACAGGGGATGATTAGCATAAAGAGAGAGAAATATTCCCATTCGCCGAATTTTTTGCCGAAGCGGACGACGATACTGCGTTTCCCGGCTTTCTTATCCGAGTCGATGTCGCGAATGTTATTGATAGTGAGAATTCCCATGGAAATGAGCCCGCTCACCATTCCCAGCCAGAATGCTTTTTCTGAAAATTGTTCAATTTGCAGGTAGGTAGTTCCAAGTGTTGCAATCGGGCCGAAGAATGCCAGAACAAATAAATCGGCAATGCCCAGATAGCTAAGGGAGTAGGGGGTGGCGGTATAGAGCCAGGCGCAAAGCAGTGACACGCAGCCAATCATCAATATAGGTAGCCCGCCTACTAAGGTCAGATACATGCCGCACAATACAGCAATAGCAATATCAATGATGATTGCTTTTTTCATGGTTTGAGGAGAAACCTCCCCTTCGGCAATAGCGCGTTTCGGACCAAGCCGTCCTGCTTTGTCGAGTCCTTTTTTGAAATCGTAGTAATCGTTAATTAGGTTGCTGGCAATTTGGATAGTTAATGCGGCCAATAAGGTGACTAACGCAATGACCCAGTCGAACGTACGTTCTTCGGCAGCTACGATTAGTCCCACAAACACCGGTGCTGCGCCTGCACCAAGCGTGCCGGGGCGCACAATACGTATCCATTTCAATATTGAAGATTTCATTTTCTCAATTTACGATTTACAATTTACGATTTACAATTTGTGTCTCCAACCTGAAACGTTGAACATTAAACATTGAAACTTATTTCACTCCTTTGTACACTGTGGCAACGCCGAATGTCAACGGATGGTATTCTACGGCGGTAAAACCAGCCTCACGCATTAGTTTTGCAAAGCCTTCTCCGTAAGGAAATTCTTTCACGCTGTCGGGAAGATAAGTATAAGCCGATGAATGTTTGGAGAAAAGTTTGCCGATTTGTGGCAACACGTAGCAAAAGTACATGTCGAACAGCTTGCACATTAGTTTGCTTTTCGGACGTGAAAATTCCAGAATAATGGCTTCTCCACCGGGTTTCAGCACACGGTACATTTCAGAAAGACCTTTGTCCGGATGGAGAAAGTTGCGGATGCCAAACCCTACGGTGACAGCTTCGAAGCTTCCTTCTGTAAAGCTGAGGGCTTCGCAATCTTCCTGCGTTAGCGTCACCATCTCAGAGAGACCGAGTTTTTCCATTTTCTTTCGTCCGAAACTGAGCATTCCTTCCGAGATGTCGATGCCGAATACTTTTGCAGGAGCTTTTTTGCGAACCAGCGTAACAGCCAGATCGCCGGTACCGGTGGCAACATCGAGAAAAGAGCTGCCTTTGGGTGCCGTGATGAGACTTACTGCCTTATTGCGCCATAGATTGTCTATGCCGAGAGTGAGAAAATGGTTGAGGAAATCGTATCGCCATGCAATTGCATCGAACATGTCGCCTACGCCGGATTTATCAAGAGCCATGAACTTTAATTTGAAGATTTGAAAATTTGAAGATTTGAAAATGGAAAAACAATGATAGCGTGATTCTTTTGAAAGAATTGAATTGCTTAAATTGGCATATTTTCACATTCTCAAATTTAGTACAAAGATACGGTTTTGTCTTTGATTTATTGGCCGCAAAAATGCTAATTGTTGACAGAAAGCGGTCGGGCAGGAAATAATTCGTACCTTTGTACGCTCAAACAATTTCAAGACTGGAAGTTTCAGGAACCCAACTATTGAGGGTATAATGGAACTTTGAATTGAAGATTGTTGATACTAAACCGGAATTCCGGAGTACGGGATTTGGAACCTGAAACTTTGAAACTGAATATACTTTTATGGCATTACAATGTGGTATAGTGGGTTTGCCCAACGTGGGTAAATCAACTCTCTTTAATTGTTTGTCGAATGCAAAAGCGCAATCGGCGAACTTTCCTTTTTGTACAATTGAACCGAATGTGGGTGTTATTACAGTTCCCGATCATCGTCTTAATGAGCTTGCTGAAATTGTGAATCCACAACGTGTTGTGCCTACTACGGTTGAAATAGTAGACATTGCCGGTTTAGTGAAGGGTGCCAGCAAAGGCGAAGGTTTGGGTAATAAATTCCTCGCAAATATTCGCGAAACGGATGCTATTATTCACGTGTTGCGTTGTTTCGACGATGATAACGTAGTGCATGTAGACGGTAGTGTAAATCCTATTCGTGACAAAGAAATTATCGACGCCGAATTGCAGTTGAAAGACCTGGAAACGGTGGAAAGTCGCTTGGCAAGAGTGCAAAAACAGGCACAGACTGGTGGCGACAAACAGGCAAAACGTTTAGTGGATGTGCTTCTGCAGTACAAAGAAGTCCTCGAACAGGGAAAATCTGCCCGCGTAGTGACATTCGATAGCAAAGAAGACCAACGTTTGGCAAAAGACCTTTACCTGCTTACCAATAAACCGGTGTTATATGTGTGCAATGTGGATGAAGCATCAGCCGTGAGTGGCAACCAATATGTGGAACAGGTACGCGCAGCGGTGCAAGACGAATCGGCCGATATATTGGTAGTTGCTGCCAAGATTGAATCGGAGATTGCCGAACTGGAAACTTACGAAGAACGTCAGATGTTTCTCGAAGAGGTAGGCCTTACCGAATCGGGCGTGGCTCGCTTAATTCGGACAGCGTATCATTTGCTCGATCTGCAAACCTACTTTACCTGCGGTGTGCAGGAAGTTCGCGCATGGACATTCGGTCGTGGCTGGAAAGCTCCGCAGTGTGCCGGCGTTATCCACACCGATTTTGAAAAAGGATTTATTCGAGCAGAGGTTATCAAATACGACGATTACGTTCGTTTGGGATCGGAAGCAGCCTGTCGCGAAGCCGGAAAAATCGGCATTGAAGGAAAAGAATATGTTGTTCAGGATGGTGATATACTTCACTTCCGTTTCAACGTTTAATAAGATATTAATCGTGCTTATGGATGTTCGGGTGACCAGTCAGCTCCCGGACTTGATGCCGGGGAGGCCGTTTTGTTGCGGACTCTCCGGTTTTCTTTTGTTCAGCCGACATAGGAAATGATAATACATTTTTTTACTCAATAAGAATATTTTACCTTTGTGTGAAGATTAACATAATAAAGAGATGGTAAACTCAGATTTGGTAAAAGAGATGGTAAACTCAGATTTGGTAAAAGAGATGGTTTTGGCGGCAGGTGCAGACCTTTGTGGCATTGCATCGGTCGATCGATTTGATATAGCGCCGGAAGGTTTTCGACCAACGGATTTGTTCCCGGATACGAAGTCGGTCGTTGTTTTTGCAAAGAAAATACCCGAAAGCATTTTGCACTCCAAATCTCAGATTCCCTATTCGTTTATAGAAGACATGGCTTTGCAAAAAGTGTTGCAATTGTCGTTCGATATTGCAGTTAGTCTGGAACGGGAGAATGTCTCTGCACTTCCGGTTCCGTCCGAGCCTTACGAATACTGGGATAAGGAAACCATGACGGGCAAGGGGTTGTTGTCGTTGAAACATGCCGGATATCTGGCAGGTATGGGAGTGATTGGCCGCAATACATTGCTGTGTACGCCTGAGTATGGTAATTTGATAAAGCTCGGAGCTTTGCTGGTGAATGTTCCACTTGAGGCTGATCCTATAATGGAGAATAATATGTGCTCTGAAAAATGTAATGCCTGCATCACTAATTGTCCTTCGGGAGCATTACACGATGGGGGTGTTGACCAAAAGAAGTGTCGTACCTATTCGGAAGGATCTACAGTAAAAGGTGCTCCTATAACCGTTTGCTACAATTGCCGAAAAGTTTGTCCAAACAGATCAGGCTGGGAAACCGCTTGAAATATATTCTCAATGTTTGTGAATTTTATAATTAGATAGCAATCAAAGATATACATTTGCTAAAAAGAGCGATTGATAAAGCGAAAGACATTGAGCAAAGCGGGGGACGACCTCGCCCGGAGAACCGAAAAACAAGTGAGGGAGCGTCAGGAATCGTCCTTGTTTGAAGTTTTCGACGAAGGAGAAAATGAGTTTGGACGATTCCCGCTCACGAACGCCAGTTTTTCGAGTGATGCGGGCGGAGTCTTGATTTTTTTGCTTCCTTTTTGTATCAAGACAAAAAGGAAGTCAGGATCACAGGGGCGGAAGCCCCTTTAATAATGAGTATTATATTGAATATTAGATATTTATTTATTAAAAACTGCAAGCCGACTTTGTGAAGTAGGCGAAAGCAGTATACGTTATTGATAGTCTTGTTATTTATTGTTTATTTTGCGAAATACAGTACAAATCAAATTAGATACAGATGAAAACATTACTTGTAACTTTAATAGCTTTATTGCCCTTTATGGCTATGGCTCAGCAACATCCCGATGTGTACTCTACCCCGATGGGAGTGTTAGTCGTTACTCCGGTTAACCACGGCTCCGTCATGCTCAAAATCAAGGGGAAAGTGATTCATGTGGATCCGTATGAAAAAACGGTAGATTACAGCACTTTGCCCAAGGCTGATTTGGTTTTGATTACTCACGAGCACTCTGACCATTTTGACAAAAAAGCGCTTAAAAAGATCGTTACCCCAGATACGTACATCATTACTACTGACAGTGTGGCGGCTTCCGGCCTTCCAAATGCAACAGTCTTGAAGAATGATGAAAATGCAACCTGGAATGATATCGAAATTTTAGCTGTTCCCGCGTACAATATTGAGCACAAGCGTCCTGACGGGAAACCATTTCATGAAAAAGGCGTTGGAAACGGATATATCCTCTCTTTTAAGAGTTTCCGGGTATATATTGCCGGTGACACAGAAAATATTCCGGAGATGAGTCAGCTTGGTAAAATCAAGATTGCTTTTTTACCGAAAAACCTGCCTTATACTATGACGGACGAACAGTTTGTTGCGGCTGCAAAAATGATACATCCCAAAGTGTTGTACCCGTATCATTATTTTGAAATTGACCGCGATGCCTTGATTAAGCAATTGCCCAAAGATATTGAATTGAAATAAACATGTTTTGGCTTCGGTTGGTTGTTTTTTCTGTTGGTGTGTCACTTCTCGCTTCGTGTGGAACTGACGCAGGCCGGCATTCGTTTTGCTATTGGCAGCGTACTTTCAATATTACGAAAGAGGAAAAGACCACTTTACAGCAAACAGGAGCCAATCACTTGTATATCCGGTATTTTGATGTAGATTGGGACGAAGCCGGACAAGAGCCAAAGCCTGTCGGTACTTTAATTGTCGCTTCTGTTCCTCCGTGCAATTTTACGCCGTCTGTTTTTATTACCAACAAAGTTTTTGACCATGCTACTCACGCTGCTATCGATTCGTTGGCTGCACGGGTAAGCCGTCGTATTGCGATGGTGAATAGCCGTTTCCTTGCAGTGGCTATAAAGGACAGTCTTAGCGGAAATAAAACTGCTCCTGCGGTTGTGAGAGGCTGGACGGAAGTCCTTTTCGACTGCGACTGGACCGTTTCCACCAGAGACCGTTATTTCTATTTTCTGCGAAAAATGGAGGAATTTTTCCCTGAAAAAGAAAGGTCGGCAACGTTGCGTTTATGGCAGTTCAAACACCGCGATGTCAGCGGCATTCCACCGGTTAACCGTTGTCTTTTGATGTGCTATAACCTTTCCGATCCCCAAAAACAGACAACATCCAATTCTATCGGCAGTGCGAAAGAGCTGGAAAGCTATCTCACACAAAGTAACTATGCACATCATCTGGATATTGCACTGCCAATTTTCGGTTGGGGTGTGGTGTTTCCCCGTGGCAAATGGCTGGGCTTGATGAAAGATGCTGATGCGGCCGGATTCAGGCATGATAAGCTACATTATAAAGAGATAACTGCTAACCGTTTTATGCTGATGAAAGACACGGTTGTCGGGAAACATTATCTTCGTTACGGGGATGAAATCAGAATAGAACAAATCAGTGCTGCCGAAATAGAAAAAATGATAGAAGTTGTTAAAAAACAAGTATCTTTGCGGAGCAGCTCACGTTTAACCCTCTTTTCGTTAGATAGACAAAATGTTAACCGGTATGGAATGGAAGAAATCGGGCGTTTCTACACGCTTTTTGATCGTTAGCCTCTTTTTGATACTTCCTTTTTACTCGTCAGCTTGTGTGGTGATGGAATCTCCCGATACCTACAGGATGATGTTTTTTCAGGCCAGAACCGGGAACAGTTCCCCACTTCAGATTTTCAATTACTCACCAGCTCTTTATGCAAGTTATAACCCTGATCCGGAAGGTGTCGATCGGGTAAGAAATGCCAAAGAATGGCAGGCTGTTACCGGTAATGGCGTTGTACTCGAAGATATTCTTGCCATCCAGTACGAAACTTCTCCCGATTCGCTGCAGTTTGCTTACTCTCATAATAAGCTGCAAGTTGTCTTTGAAGACAATAGCTTTATTCAGTTTCTTCTCCGTCCATCTTCCAAACAATTGCTGGAATACCTGCTTTTTTCGAAACAGGCAGAAGCTACCGAGACTGCCTGGTCAGAAGGATTTGAGTCGTGGAACAGCGATGCCAATGAGATGGCAGTGGTGAAACAAAAGAAACTTGCATTGCTCATGATTGCAAAAAAACGATTGAGCACTGTAAAGAACGATTTTCTCAAAAAACGCTATGCTTATCAGTTGTGTCGCTTGTCTTACCAGCTTCAATGGCCGGCAGACGTCATGGCCACTTACGAACGTTATTTCAAAAAGTTCAATGGTAATGAGCTAATGAATGTCTGGAGCACTTTGTTTTATGCACAGTCGCTTAATGCCACAAAGAAGAAGGCAAAAGCAAACTACTACTATAGTCTTGTTTTTGATAACTGCGACAGTAAGAAATTGCGTGCACATCAGCTCTTTAATAGCGATGAAGCAACGTTTACGGCTGGATTGAAACAGGCCAAGACTGCTCACGAAAAGGCGGTGATGTGGGTGATGAGAGTGATTAATAATCCGGGGCCTGTGCTTAGTAGCTTGAAAACCATCAGTTCGCTTGATCCGAAATCCTCCTATATGACGTTTTTGCTGGCCCGCGAAATCAATAAACTGGAGGATTGGATTTGTACGCCTGCATTTACGGCGTATTCTCCTGCGGTATCGCCGCAATGGAATTTTTCGCAGGCAATGGCAAAAAACATGAAAACCGATCTGGAATACCTTGGGTCGTTCATGGACTTTGTAAAACAACAGCAACAGCAGGCGAGGGGAGAGCTCCATCAATACCTGACGCTCGGTCTGGCGCATCTTAGTCTGATAAGCGACAATACGAAAGAAGGCCTTGATTATCTGAATGCTATCGGTTTATCCGAAAACAGTTCTATTGAAATACAGAAGAATATTGAAACGGCCTGGGTCATGGCCAAAACCACCGATATAACCGACAACGTGTTCAAGGATCAGTTTGTGATTTATTGCCACAAGCTTCACCGGTTGGCCAAAAGCGACAATACGATCAACAAAACGCTCTATTCTCTATTGCTTGGTGTGGCAGGCGAATATGAAAAGCGCTTTGACTTTGCTACAGCCGGTTTGCTCACTATGAAAGCCGATCAGTATAAGCGTCGGTATGATGCTGCTTATGCGGAGGATTTTTCAATAACAGCAGATGATAACTATCAAAAGATAAGATATTTTGATAAGTGTGCCGGTATCGGAGATGTGGACAATCTGATCCGCCTTTTGTCGAAGCCGGATAAAAGCGATTTTGAAGATTATATTACCGAGCAACCCCTGGGAAGTGTAAATCTTTATCGCGATTTGCAGGGAACATTGGCATTCAGGCAAAACGATTTTAAAACGGCGTATTCGATTTTCAGGAAAATTGATCCTGCCTTTTGGCGTACAAGTTATGCTTACAAAGATTGTCTGAATGAAGATCCTTTTGTCCCTAAGGTTTTGTGTAAAAAAAGGAATTTTGCTTACCATTTCGATAAAACGAAATTTGTAAAACGCCTGCTCGATCTTCAGGATAAAACACATAAGAAAACGGGAGTTGCCGAGAATGCAATCCTTTTGGGAAATGCCTATTTCAATTGTTCTTATTATGGTAATTCGTGGATGATGGTGGAATATGGTTGGAGCAGAGCCGAGCCTGAATATCATTCGCCTACTGATAGTTTGGGCTATTTCAATCAGTTTTTAGCATTTAAGCTCCCTCCGGTCAGGGTGATCTCAAATCCTTTGAAAGACGATAACTATTATAATTGTAAACTGGCGGCTCGCTATTTCCATCTGGCAGCCGACGATCCCAAAGCAAGCACTGAGCAACGGGCTTATGCTTTGTTGATGCTGCACGAATGCAACTATTTGCCATGGGCAATGATTAATTATTCGTGGTATGACGATAAAAGGCCCAAATATCCGGCAGGAAAAGAGTTGCGCGAATTTTATGCTCACTACGCCGATACAAAAGTCTATCACGATTTTAAATGCCCGTTACTGGACGCTTTTATTGCAAACAAATAATCTAAAGTATAATTATCAACAAACGATCTAAACCAACTCAAACATGGAACGTTATAAGACAACGTCTGATTTATCAAACAAAAACTTACGTTTAACGCTTATTCTTGGAGGGGCAATAGTTATTATAGTCATTTTATTGGTCATTTTAATGTCGGGTGACGACAAAGAACCAGCCGTCAAAAACCTTGACAAAACACATGCCATTGCTGTTACTTACGAAACCAAACAGCTGTCTGACAGTACAGTTCTGTTAATTGAAAATCAAAATATTTATATCAAAGGAAAACTGATTAAAAGCATTGCCCGCATGGATACTTTACCCGCTTTGGGCGATTCAATACAAGCAGTTGAAGATAATGATGATTCCCAGACTATGGCAAGAATCCCCAAAGAATACGAATTTTTTGTAACTATAAAATAACGGCAGAATGAAGAAATCAAAATTTGTCAATCTGGTTTTGGTGGCCGGCCTTGTTGCTTCGTGTAGTCAGCATAAAGATCAGGATAAAAACAGCCGTTTATTTGTGCGAGGAGACAGCGCCAGTAGTTATTCGCAAACGCCCCGAACGCACGGGGGAGGCTTTTTTTATTGCAGCCCATATGGTATGTACTCGCCTTATCGAGGTTACAGTCATGGTGGCTATGAGTCGTCAGGGTTTTCGAGCAAAGCCTCCGCGCATATTTCACGCGGGGGATTCGGTTCTTCCGGTATTCATGTAGGAAGTTGAGGTTATGGAACGGATTAATTGCCCTGTAAGGAACGACTGGAAAAAGCGGGTGGAAGAACTTGGCTTTGGATTTCATACCATTGACGGAACCTATTGGGATGAATCGGCGTATTATCAGTTTTCCATGCGTGAAGTCAATGAACTGGAAGCCGCAACAGTAGAGCTTTTTGATCGTTGTCTGGATGCTGTTCAGTATGTCATTGATCATAAGCTTTACGACCTTTTTAAAATCGATCAGCGATTCGTTCCGTTGATTGAGTCGTCCTGGAATGAAGATGCTCCTTCTATTTATGGGCGTTTCGATCTGGTTTATGACGGCAGGCATGCTCCGAAAATGCTCGAATTTAATGCGGATACACCGACCTCTTTGTTTGAAGGAGGCGTTGTGCAGTGGTACTGGCTCGAGGATGTTAAACCCGGCACTGATCAGTTCAATTCTATTCACGAAAAGCTCGTTGGATACTGGAAAACTCTGATTCCATATCTGAATGAAGGAAAGCTGCATTTCAGTTGTCTCAAAGATAATCTCGAAGATTTGACAACGGTGGAATACTTACGCGATTGCGCTATTCAGGCCGGAATAGATACAGAATTCGTCTATCTCGAAGATATAGGTTGGAATCAATATTCATTGACTTTTGTCGATTTACAGGAGCAAAATATTACCAATTTATTCAAGTTGTATCCCTGGGAATGGCTCATCCGTGAGGCCTTTGCAGACAACCTGCTGATTGCACCGGAACGCACTGTCTGGATAGAGCCTGCGTGGAAAATGATTTTGTCCAATAAGGCGATTTTGCCTGTTTTATGGCAACTGTTTCCAAATCATCCCAATTTGCTTGAAGCTTACTTCGATAACTCGAAAATGGCGTTTGATTATGTCAAAAAGCCTTTTTTTTCACGCGAAGGAGAAAATGTTACTATTGTCAGAAACGGGAAAACCATTGCTCAAACGGCAGGCTTATATGGTTCTGAAGGATATATTTATCAGAAATATTGTGAGTTACCTAATTTTAAGCTCAACTATCCGGTAATCGGGTCATGGGTAATAGGTTGCGAACCGGCAGGTATGGGTATAAGGGAAACCAATACACTTATCACGGATAATTTGAGCAGATTTATTCCGCATATCATTAATTAATCACTACTATAAACTTCAAAAAATGGAAAAACGACGTACAATTGGTATTCATGAGAAACTACCGGTTCTGCAGAGCATGCCTCTCAGTCTTCAGCACCTGACTGCCATGTTTGGTGCCACAATTTTAGTCCCTATTTTGTTAGGTGTCGATCCCGCTATTGCTTTATTGATGAACGGTATCGGCACTTTACTTTATTCGTGGATCACTAAAGGCGGCATCCCGGCCTATCTGGGATCGAGTTTTGCATTTATTGCTCCAACCATGCTGATCATGGGTAGCTATGGAGGTTTTGCTCATGCTCAGTCCGGTTTTATCTTTTTCGGATTGTTTTTTGTTATTATCTCATTCGTGGTGAAAAAATGGGGCATCCGCTGGATTGACGTGGTGATGCCTCCTGCCGTTATGGGCGCGGTTGTTGCCATTATCGGTCTTGAACTGGCACCTGTTGCTGCACAACAAGCTGGTTTGGCTGCCGGTTCTACCGCTGTAGGCCAGGTGGTACAACCTTTTGTGGTGAATTCGAATGTGGTACTGGTTTCTATGTTTACTCTTTGCGTTGGGATTATAGGTTCTGTACTCTTCAGAGGTTTTTTGCAGGTTATTCCTATCCTGATTGCCGTTGTAGCCGGATATGTAATGGCCTTGTGTCTGGGTATGGTGGACACTACAGCAATTAGTAATGCTGCCTGGTTTGCATTGCCGAAATTCAGTGCTCCGGTTTTTGATACCAAAGCGATGATTATTATAGCACCGGCATGTATCGTAGTTTTGGCCGAACACATCAGCCACCTTATCGTTACAGGAGAAGTTACAGGTAACGATTTGATGGCCAATCCCGGCTTGCATCGTTCTTTATTGGGCGATGGTTTGAGCAACCTTTTTTCAGGTTTTGCCGGTTCTCCTCCGAATACCACTTATGGTGAAAATATTGGTGTGATGGCTATTACCCGTGTTTATTCAGTTTGGGTGATTCGTGGAGCAGCTTTGTTTGCAATTGCCTTTTCATGCGTGGGCAAGGTTTCAGCCGCCATTTCAACTATCCCTACAGCAGTTCTCGGCGGGATGACTATGTTGTTGTATGGTGTGATTGCCGTTCAGGGTTTCCGTATCTTTATCCAACAGAAAGTAGACTTCAGTAAGAACAGCAATATGGTTCTCGGAGCGATCACTTTTGTGGTGGGAGTATCGGGTGCAGCTATCAATATCGGCTCTGTTCAACTCAAGGGTATGGCCTTTGCAGCTATCGTGGGAGTCGTTCTTTCTATTCTTTTCTGGGGTTTCCGTAAACTCGGAATTATGAACCAGGAATCTTAATCGGTTCATTTTCTTTTTGTTCTGTAGAGATGATAATTTTTGCGAGAAAAAGATGCCGGAATGAGAACAATTATGACTTTCAGTATATATATTTGTGATGTCATGGAATTGGCCATTCCCTCTGAGGTTTATTGTTGAACTAAAAAAGGACGCTTATGGAAGAAACCTCACAGTTGCAGAAATATCGCTCTAAATGTCAGTTTCACACTGAGTAATTATTAATCCAACAAAGGAATAGAAAGAAGAAACTAAAAAATGAACATGGCTTTCTGCTGTTGCACTGGCAACTGGAACCCGTTATGTGACGGATCACCTGCTAAAGCCTGCTTCAAAAATTTAATTGAATGTCAATAAAAAACGAGGGTGTCCCGCAAGAGACATCCTCGTTTACATTTACAACACTTACTAGGGTATACTCTGGAGTTTTATTCTTCCAGGAGCTTCTTTGCATCAACAAACTGAGCTATTCCTTTGGCTACCTGTTTGGCTTCCCTCATGGCAAGCACTACGGTTTGCGGGGTATGTACAACGTCACCGCCTGCAAAAACGCCTTTTTTGGTGGTCATTCCATATGGACGCTCTTTGGTAATGACGTAACCGGTATCGTTAACTTCAATGCCTTCGGTGGTGGAGACAATGCGGTTCGCAGGCCGGGAACCGATTGCCAGTAATACCCGGTCGGCAGGAATGGTCTTTTCACCTTCCGGAGTATGAATCGTTATTTCGGACAACCGTTTTCTCTTCCCGATTAATTCAACGGTGGAAGTATTCCATAAAAATTGAACTCCTTCATCAACGGCTTCTTCATATTCGGTACGGAGTGCAGGCATGTCGGCCTCTGTTTTATGATAAAGCACAGATACGTTTTTAGCGCCCATGCGTATTGCAGTTCGGGCAGCATCCATGGCAACATTGCCGGCTCCTATTACAAAAACCTCGTCATGAACCCGTAGCGGTACGTCTTTGCGGTCGATACTCTCATTCTGATATAAGTTGACCATGCGCAGGAAATAAGACGATTGGACTACCCCAACCAAATCGGATCCGGGGATGGATAGCGATTTGGGGATGGCGGTACCGGTACCGATAAAGACGGCATCAAATCCACGGTCGAACATATCATCTACTGTTATGTCTTTGCCAACCATGCAGTGCGTGATGAATGTAACACCTAAACCTGCAATCTTCTCGATTTCTCGTTTTACCACACTCTTAGGTAAGCGGTATTTGGGAATTCCAAACATGAGTACGCCACCCAATTCCTGTTCGCCTTCGTAGATGACGACATTGAAACCCTGTCTGGCCAAATCACCGGCCACAGTTAATCCGGCAGGCCCTGAACCGATCACAGCTACTTTGCCTCTGTTCTTTTGAGGAAGTTTTTCGCGTATCAGCCCCATCTCTCCATCAAAATCCGCAATAAAGCGTTCCAGCTTGCCTACGCGGATACGTTGTTCTTTCTTGTTGAGGATGCAATGGCCCTCACACTGTTTTTCGTGCGGACATACGCGACCGCATATGGCAGGTAAATTACTTTTTTCATTGATGATTTGAAGCGCGTTTCCAACATTTCCCATTGAAAGTTGATGAATAAATCCCGGTATGTCATGCTCAATGGGACAACCTTTAACGCAAAGAGGGTTTTTGCAATTCAGGCAGCGTTTTGCTTCATCTATGGCTTCTTTGGCGGAAAATCCTTCGTTAATTTCTTCAAATTTCAGATCTTTCGATTCTTGCATACAGAATGATTAGGTGTGAATTCAAAATAAGAAAGTCTTATTTTGCTATATAGACGTTGCAAAAATACACACAAAATGCTATTCAGAGATTACAATTAATCATATTTACGTTTATTTTGAAATGTAACTTGTCGTAATTAACTAAAAGGCAAAATATAAACTTAAATTTCGAAGTGGATTTAAGGGAGGAAATAAAAAAAGCAACCCGAAAGAGTTGCTTTTTTGTTATTGTTATTTTTTTGGTCGGCTCTGCACTATGCGGGCTCCCGGGGGTACATCCTGATCAACCCAGATATTACCACCGATAATGGCACCTTTCCCGATAGTGATACGTCCAAGTATAGTAGAGTTGGAATAAATAATGACGTCGTCTTCCAGTATCGGGTGTCGTAGAATTCCCTTGATAGGTTTTCCGTTCTCGTCGAGCGGAAAGCTTTTTGCTCCAAGTGTCACACCCTGATACAATTTTACGTTATTCCCAATAATGGCCGTTTCTCCAATCACAACTCCGGTACCGTGGTCGATGGTGAAGCCGTTGCCGATGGTGGCTCCCGGGTGAATATCTATTCCTGTTTCGGAATGAGCCATTTCGGTGATAATGCGGGGAATAAGCGGTACTCCCAGTTCCAGTAGTTCGTGAGCAATGCGGTAATTGCTGATGGCGCGGATAGCCGGATAGCAAAAAATCACTTCGCCAAAGCTCTTGGAAGCAGGATCGCCGATATAAGTTGCTTCCACATCTGTTGCCAAACGTTCCCGTATGCAGGGAAGGTGTGTGATAAATTGAGTGGCAATGTCAATAGCTTTTGCTTTAGGCTCTTCAATGTCTGTGGAAAAGCAGAGTCCGGCCATGATTTGCTCAGTGAGTAAATGGTAGAGCTCTTCAACGCTAACTCCGATATGATATTTTATCGTGTGCCGGTCAATGGCCGAGCGTCCGAAATAGCCGGGGAATAAAATGGATCGTGTCAGTCGTACAATTTCTTCAAGTACATCAACAGAGGGTAGGAGAGTCCCTTCCTTCTGCTGATGGCTTAATGTTTTGAATTGCTTGTAGTCTGATAATTGACGGATTGCTTCCGTTATGACTTCAGATGAATTCATGCTGTTTGTTGCTTAATGTTGTCTTACATCCTGCAAGACAACGATTATTTGCCTGTTTTCTTTGCAGGAGCTGATGCTGATATTAGCTTGTTATATGCTCCTGGTTGTTTGAATAATTCCAATGCTTTTTTTACGATTGCGTTTTCGGTGTTCACAATGCGGTAGAAAGCATCTCTTTCCCATATGTCGTTTGCAATCATAGCTTTTATTTGTGTGGACAAATAAGGCTTTGATTTATCGAACTGCTCCTGACTGAAGGTGATTTTTTCCTTTGTGGCAGCACCTGCCAAATCGTCGAATAGTGATTGTGGAACGGAATATGATGTGGCGAAAGTATCGAAGGTTTTATATTGTTCGGTAATCGCATTTCTGTTCTTGTCGATGTATTGCATGGTGGTTTTGTTGACAACCCCTTTTGCTATGATTTTTCTGAGGTAATCGGTATAGTAGGTTGTGTCAAGAGGAACAAACACATCGGGCATAATGCCGCCACCGCCATAAACCGTACGAGCCAGTCGCAAAGTTTTGTATTTAAGTGAATCGGCAAAATGAATGCTGTCTGCGTGTTGGAACTCTCCGTGTTTGTATCTGTCCAAAATGTCTTTTTCATATTTGTCCAATCCGTCTTTGTATGATTTTTGGATACAACGTCCGGATGGAGTATAGTAACGGGCTGTAGTCAGGCGAATCATTGATCCGTCGGGCAAAATTACAGGGCGCTGCACCAACCCTTTGCCAAATGTACGGCGGCCAACTACCACACCTCTGTCCCAATCCTGCATGGCACCGGAGAAGATTTCACTGGCAGATGCAGAGTATTCATTGGTCAGGACGATGAGCCGACCGTTTGAAAATCCTCCCTTGCCGGTAGCATTGATTGATGTGCGTGGCTGTTTTACTCCTTTGGTATAAACAATCAGGTTTCCTTGTTGCAAGAACTCGTTTGCCAGATCCGTTGCCGCATTCATATATCCACCACCGTTATCCTGCAGGTCGATAATCAAATCTTTCATACCGGCTTTTTTGAGTTTTTCCAATGCCTCAAGATATTCGCGGTAAGTTGTAGCTCCAAAGCTGTTGATTTTAATGTATCCGACTTCTTTGTCGATCATGTAAGATGCGTCAACACTGTAAATTGGAATTTTATCTCGTGTGATGCTAAAATCAATCAGTTCGGGTACTCCGCGACGAAGCATTTTTACTCTTACGACAGTGCCTTTCGGTCCGCGTAACTTCTTCATGATAGCCGTGTTTTGCATTTTTACTCCGGCAATAAGCGTGTCTTCAATAAAAATCATGCGGTCGCCTGGCAGTACGCCAACCTTGGCTGCCGGACAGCCCGATATGGTTTGTATAACATAAAGCGTGTCTTCAAGCATCTGAAATTGAATGCCTACGCCAAAAAACGAACCTTCCAGCGGTTCGTTCATCCGTTCAACTTCGTCTTTTGGAATATATACCGAGTGCGGATCGAGATCTTTCAGCATTCCAACGATAGCACTTTCTGCCAGATTGTTCTCTTTTACAGAGTCGACATATAAACTGTTGATAGCATTGAGGGTGTAAACCAGTTTGGCAGATTGCTCATCCAACTTGAATTGTGCAAGAACTACGCTGGAAAATACGACCAATAGTAAGATAATGAAAGATTTATGCTTTGTCATAAAAATAAGGATTTGCAAAATTACAATAGTGCTGCATAGGTCATAAATATAACCATAATGTAAAACAAAAGTACAAAAAAATAGGAGAAAACAGACCTATGTGTTAGCAATCATCATAAGTCGGGCGTGAAAATGAAGCTGATTTTGAATAGTCACGGAAATCTTGCAACTTTGTATTCGTAAATAACAAAAACATTTCGCGCCTGTTTTTATGCTCTGTTGTTTAGAAACATCCTGCTTATAAGATTATTAAAGATGTCGGAAAATATTACTACTAAGATTTTGGAGACTTCATTTGCGAAAAATGATCTCAATAATCCGCTTTCAATGCCCGTGTACAATACTGCTGCCTATGAATTTGCTACGGCAGAAGAAATGGAGGCCGCATTTATCGGAAAATCGGCTTTTCATACTTACACCCGCATTTCGAACCCAACAGTTGAGTTTTTTGAAAAACGGGTACAACAAGCATCCGGAGCAATGGGTGTAACCGCCGTGTCTTCGGGGATGGCAGCTATCTCGAATGTTTTTATGACATTAGCTTTTAGTGGGGCAAATATTGTTACTACCTCCCATTTGTTTGGTAATACGTTTTCTGTTTTACAGTTTACACTGGCAAACTTCGGAGTAGAGGTTCGCTTTTGTGATTTGTTGAACCTTGATGAGGTGGAAAAAAATATTGATGAGAATACGGCTCTTGTATTTACGGAAGTAATTACCAATCCCCATCTTGAAGTGGTCGATCTGAAAGCTCTCTCGGACTTAACCCGAAAAAAACAGGTTCCTTTGGTGGTTGATACTACCGTAGTTCCCTGGTGTGCATTCAAATCGCGCGATTTCGGAGCAAACATCGAAGTTGTTTCCAGTACCAAATATATTTCGGGCGGAGCTACCAGCATCGGAGGATTGATTCTCGATCATGGTAACTTTGACTGGAGCCACTCCAAAAGGCTGACTTTTGAAGCGAATAAATTCGGTTCGATGGCATTTCATGCTAAGTTAAGGGGCGAGATCTTCAGAAATTTCGGAGCCTGCATGTCGCCGCAAACTGCATACCAACAAACTTTAGGGCTTGAGACTATGGAGTTGCGCTTTAATCAAGCCGCAAATACTGGTCTGGAATTGGCGCAATGGCTGGAAACTCTGCCGGAAGTGAAAAAGGTTAGCCATAACAGTCTGGAAAGTAATCCATTTTATGCCATCAGTGCAATGCAGTTCGGTAAAGTGGGGACGGCGATGTTTACTTTTGAGCTGGCAGACAAGGCTGCATGTTATGCTTTTATGAATAAGCTGAAGCTGATACGTCGAGCTACCAATTTGTTCGACAATAAATCACTCATCATCCATCCGTTGTCTACCATCTATGGCACGTTCTCGCCGGAAATGAAAGAGAAGGTTGGTATTTCAGATACCTTGCTGCGTTTTTCTACGGGTTTGGAACATGTGGAAGATTTGAAATCTGATATTCTTCAGGCGCTGAGATAGAATAAAAACAGAACGGTTAAGCAAATCATTGCTTAACCGTTTTATTTTGAAAGTAGTTATACAGATAAAAAAGCAGGCCTGTAAGCCGGGTTCTGTATCCCGCCGAAACGGGATGCCTGTCATTTATCTGGGAAGATTGTCACCAATCAACTCTTGCGGCCTACCCTCCGGCTTGGGCGAGCAACCCTCAAGCGCCGGTATACATGGCCTTACAACCCATAAGACGTACGGCCGCCGATGTTGCCATCAGCGCCGGTGGGCTCTTACCCCACCTTTTCACCCTTACCACAAACGAGTCGTGGCGGTTATTTTCTGTTACGCTACTCTGCCCTCACGAACAGCTTCCCGTTAGGAAATATGGTGCTCTGCGTTGCCCGGACTTTCCTCTTCTCCGCACAAACGGAAAAGCGACAAGCCGGCCTGCTTTTGTGCAAAGGTACGGCAAAATCTGTCAGCTATCAAGCGATAATTTTTTGGACTCCGGCATTAAGCTTAAAAAGCTAGGCAAAAAAGTAATCGTAAATTTGCACAAGCTGCTAAGTCAGATTGGGAACGGCCTTGCCCGGTGAGCCAAAAAACAAGAAAGGGAGCGGGCAAAATCGCCCTTGTTCGAAGTTTCCGACGAAAGGAGGAAACAAGTTTGGGTGATTTCCGCTTCCGAACGCCAGTTTTTTGAGCGAAGCGGGCATAGCCTTGAGTTTTTTGCTTACTTTTTGTTTCAAGACAAAAAGTAAGTCGGGGTTGTAGGGGTGGAAACCCCTTGCCAAATCCTTAGCTGTCAATGAGGGTGTTCGATATTGCCACTTTGTTAGCATCTGACAGTTTGAACTATCTAATAATCAAACTGATTTCTTTGATTTTAACATTTCGATATTTTGGTAGCAAATAACATTTAAGCGGACAATTTCAAATGTTAAATGAGGCAAAAGTCAACATAGTTTAGTAATTGCAGCGATACACATGTCGAAGTTTTTGCAGATATTTGTCAATGATTTTAAGTTAAAACAGAGTTGTTCAATCCTTTAATAAAACGATTATTGCTATGAAAATGAGATTAGTAAGTGTTATGTTTTTGTTGGCGGGGATGTTGGCGGTGAATGCGCAAAATGGAACTGCCAAAAAGAAAGAGATAATTGCCAATGGAGGTTTTATTCAAACTCCCATTACAAATGTTGCATATACTCCCACGCGGAGTGTTGCGGGTCTGCCAGATTTAACTGTGGCCGCAGAAAATTCGGTAAACGCGGTAGTTCACATCAAAGTGGAAACCAAGCAGAGAACCATGATGAGAGGAGATATGGATGACGATCCGTTTTTTAATTTCTTTTTCGGACCTAACGGTGGTGGTTCGCAACGTCAGCTTGAACCTCAGAAAGCATCAGGTTCGGGCGTAATTATTTCTACTGACGGTTACATCGTGACAAACAATCATGTGGTTAGTGAAGCGGATAATATTCAGGTTGTTTTGAATGACAAACGGACTTTTACAGCAACAGTAATTGGTACCGATCCGAATACGGATATTGCGCTTCTGAAGATAGAGGCCAAGGATCTGCCTACTCTTGTCTTTGGAAACTCGGATGACCTGAAGCTTGGAGAATGGGTGTTGGCTATCGGCAATCCGTTTAACCTTACCTCGACAGTGACAGCCGGTATTGTGAGTGCAAAAGCCCGTAATATCAATATTATTTCCTCAAAAACACCTATTGAATCATTTATTCAGACCGATGCTGCCATCAATCCGGGCAACAGTGGAGGTGCTTTGGTAAACACAAAAGGAGAGTTGATTGGTATAAATACAGCTATCGCGTCTCAAACAGGAAGCTATGCCGGTTATGGTTTTGCTGTTCCGGTAAGTATCGTGAGCAAAGTGGTGGCTGATATCAAACAATACGGTGCAGTACAACGTGCGCTGATGGGTGTTCAGATCAGAGATATTGATGACGACTTTGCAAAAGAAAAGAAAATTAAAGTGCTTGACGGTGTCTATGTTGCAGAAGTAAACGACCTTAGCGCTGCAAAAGATGCGGGAATTAAGGAAGGTGATATTATTACAAAGATAAACGGGGTTGCCGTAAAATCATCTGCTGAATTGCAGGAACAGGTAGGTCGTCATCGTCCGGGCGACAAGATTGATGTCTCTTTTGTTCGCGAAGGCAAAGATAAAACCGTGGCAGTGACATTGAAAAACCAGCAAGGTGATACAAAGGTTGTGAAGAATAAGGGCATGGAAGTGCTTGGCGCATCACTCGAAGAGGTGGGTGACGATTTGAAGCAGAAGTTGCGTATTTCCGGTGGGGTGCAGGTTGTTGGCTTGCAGAAGAATAGCTTGTTATCAGAGGCCGGAGTTCAGAAAGGTTTTGTTATCATCAAGATCAACAATAAACCTATTCGGAAGGTCACTGATCTGGAAGGTGCCGTGAAAGCAAATAATTCTGCCGACGAACAGGACAGAGCTCTGTTTATTACAGGTATTTATCCTAACGGGAAGGTTGCTTATTACGCAATAGACCCAACAAAAGACTAATTAGGTAAAGAGCCGGGCCTGAACTGATTGAAAGGAACGCAAGTTCAGGTTCGGTTTTGCGGGAATGCGAAGGGTTGTTGTCTGACGATAAGGAAATTGTAAATAGATTTATATTTATTCACTTTGCGATTTATTGCAACAACTTTTAGCAAGAAAAATTTGCATTTGGCTCAAAAAATGAGTAAATTTGCAAGCTTATTTTTCCGTCATAAAAATCAATGAGACAACTAAAAATTACCAAATCGATTACGAATCGCGAGAGTGCTTCGTTGGACAAGTATCTGCAAGAAATTGGACGCGAAGAACTTATTACCGTTGAAGAAGAAGTCGATTTAGCTCAGCGTATCCGGAGAGGCGATCGCCGTGCTTTGGAGAAGCTGACTCGTGCTAACCTGCGTTTCGTCGTTTCAGTTGCAAAACAGTACCAGAATCAGGGGCTTAGTTTGCCCGACCTGATTAACGAAGGGAATCTTGGCTTGATTAAAGCTGCAGAAAAATTCGATGAAACACGTGGGTTCAAATTTATTTCTTATGCTGTATGGTGGATTCGTCAATCCATTTTGCAGGCATTAGCGGAACAATCGCGTATTGTACGCTTACCGCTGAACCAGGTAGGTTCACTCAACAAAATCAACAAAGCGTTTTCTCGTTTCGAACAGGAAAACGAACGTCGTCCATCGGCCGAAGAGTTGGCTGATCAGTTAGAAATCCCGGTTGAAAAAATTGCTGAAACTCTCAAGGTGTCCGGCCGTCATATTTCGGTGGATGCTCCTTTTGTGGAAGGTGAAGACAACAGCTTGCTGGATGTGCTCATCAATGAAGATGCGCCTCACGCCGACCGTGGTTTGATTAACGAATCTCTTTCGATGGAAATTGACAGAGCCCTCTCTACGCTTAGCGAACGGGAAGGTGAAATAATTAAAATGTTCTTCGGAATAGGACGTGCTGAAATGACTTTGGAAGAAATCGGCGATGAATTCGGGTTAACCCGTGAACGTGTTCGCCAGATTAAAGAAAAAGCCATTCGCAGATTGCGTTCAAATTCAAGAAGTAAACTTTTGAAAAGTTTCTTAGGCTAACCACAGACTGATTTTTTACATTGACAAACAAGAGAGTAATTAATTGTTTGTCGCACTTTAAAACGGCTTTCTCTTTTGAGAAGGTCGTTTTTTTTGTTACGTTACTGAATGAATTATTGGTTCAAATCTTATACATTCTTATTAACTTTGCATCTGCAATTGTTAACAGGATTCTGTTTAGTGTTTCTTGCTTGCAATTATCTGATTTATAACCAAAACCATAACCAATCTCAACTTTGCTTCTCATGGATGTATCGCTTCTTTTACAGTGGTTCAAAAAACACGGAGATTCATTGCTTGCATCTTTGGCCGGGTTTATAATCATTTATCTCTTTACGAAGCATGGAGGAATAGGCATTTCGCCCGATTCTATTGCTTATACCAGTACCGCCAGAAATCTTATTGCGGGTAAGGGCTTCTTTATTTTTGGCGGGCATCCGTTGGTGGACTTTCCAGTGCTTTATCCTCTTTTCCTCTCCTTTGTCATGTTTGTGACCGGCCTCGATGTTATCGCATGTGCCCCGGTTTTGAATGGCCTGATGTTCTCGGTCGTGATTTTTTTGAGCGGTGTAATCATGGAACGGTTTATTCGTCGTTCGAAATGGTACAAAGGAATTCTTTTGGTGGCTATTGCAACGAGCCCTTCGCTGATAGAGGTTTACTCAATGTTATGGTCCGAGACTCTTTTTATTATTTTGTCCCTGCTTTTCTTCTTTTCTCTGCATCGGTATTACCGAAATCATTCGTTGAGATCATTGCTGATGCCGGCGGTAGTTGCTGCAATCGCTTTTGATACCCGATATGCCGGGATTACCTTCGTGGCGGCGGGTGAGCTATTGTTGTTCCTTGATAAACAATTGAAATGGAAGCAAAAAGTAAAGCATCTGGTTACATTCGGAGTGATCGGCTGTTCGCTTGTTACCATTAATCTTATTCATAATGCATTTGCAACCGGTCTTGTAACCGGCAAAAGACAAAAAGGAATCACGCCTTTGTCAGACAATATTGCCTATTCCGGCAATGTGCTTTCCGACTGGACTTCGCTGTGGGGAAATAGCCATGTTTTCTTTGTCTTAGTAGGGCTGTTGGTTATTGCATTGTTCGTGTGGTTGTTTGTTAAGAATTTGAAGAAGAAGCAAGATTATCATTCGTATGAGAATATTGTGATCGCCTTTTTTATTGTTTATGTCGGGTTTATCATTCTTTCTTCGACAATTTCACGATATGAAAAAATAAACAACCGCTTGCTTTCTGCTGCATTTCTTCCTTTCTTATGGGGAATTACTTATAAGGTTCCGGCGTGGATCAGAGCACTGAAAAGGAAACGCCATAAGTGGGGCGTCGGGCTCATTTTTACGGTAATAGCGGTGGCGGTATGTTCAAACTATTATTCAATTAATGCGGAGAATTATTCGTTTATGCGCGAATCGGGTATTCCCGGTTATACCGAAGATTGTTGGCGGCAATCTCCAACGGTAACGTTTCTTCAGCGTAACCGTATTTACTTTAATGCTGATTCGGTTGTCTATTCCAATCATAATCAGGCGGTTTATTTTTATACCAACTACGCGGTGGATGCAGTCCCCGAAAGAGCGTATAAGAATGATGTGAAGATGTTTAAGGACGAATCGCCCATCGTGCTTATCTGGTTTTATACAGATCCTAATCCGGAAATTCTTTCCCTGAGAGATATAAAAAAAAGCAAAAAACTGAAGGTGTTACACTCTTTTGATGACGGTACGATTTTCCTGTGTACCAATAAAGACACCACATCTACAGGTCCTCCAAAGATTAAAACCTCTTTTACTCATTTTCGGTAACGAATTTTAGCCCTCAGTATTTATTTAATATTGAGGGCTTTATTTTGTTTGAGAATGTCTTGAATATTAAAAAATACTAATAAGTTGTTTGCGGTGTTGTTGTCTTTCTAAATCATATATACCTTTGCGCTTATTAATAGAGCTATTAAATTATAGTATTAAATAGAAGTATTAGCGATGACACAAGAACAGGAAGCAGGATTAGAACAAAAAATATTGGAAACAGCAGAACAGTTGTTTCTGGAAAAAGGTTTTGCCATGACATCGACCACTGAAATTGCAAAAAAGGCAGGTTGTAATCAGGCATTGGTGCACTACTATTTCAGGACTAAGGAAAACTTATTCCAGTCGATTTTTGAGCAAAAGATAAAACTGGTTGTTGCGACCTATCAGGAAAGAGAAGCTCCGGGCCTTTCATTCGAAGAGAAATTGAAGATAAAGATTGAATCTCACTTTGAACTGATACGGGCGAACCCTCGTCTTCCATTTTTGGTAATGAATGAATTTACTACCAACCCGGATAGAATAGAGGCTTTTAAGAAGAAATTATCGGCTCTTCCCAATACGGCATTCCGACAGTTTGAAGAAGAATTGCAGGAAGAGATCAAAGCCGGGAGAATACGTGAAACAACGGTTATGGACGTGATTTTTAATGTTGTGTCGTTAAATGCAATGCTATTTCTGGCAGGCAATATTTTCAAATCGGTTGCCCAACTGGATGATAAGCAGTATGAACAAATGATAGAGCACCGCAAGCAGGAACACGTAAAGGTAATCCTCTCAAGCCTCAGACCATAAATAATCAATTATAGCATACTATATTATGAAGCAGAAATTTATCTTAATTGCAGGTTTAATCTGGGGAGCTTTTCAGCCGGTAATGGCTCAGCTTACGATAGAGAGTTGCCAGCAGAAAGCCAAGGAAAACTATCCGCTTATCAAGCAATATGATCTCATTCGGCAGACAGAAGAATATTCGCTTTCGAATGCAAACAAAGGATATTTACCTCAGTTTTCGTTGTCGGGAAAGGCAACCTATCAATCGGAGGTAACCCAATTGCCGATAAAGCTTCCGGGAATTACGGTGTCAAGTATGAGTAAGGATCAGTATCAGGCAACGGCTGAATTGAACCAACTGATATGGGACGGAGGTGTAATCAAATCCCAGAAAAATATTACCAAAGCATCATCGTCGGTGGATGCGCAAAAAAATGAGGTCGACCTCTATGCGTTGACTGATCGTGTCAACCAATTGTTCTTCGGTGTACTATCGCTTAACGAACAATTGGTGCAGAATGATTTGCTTCAAAAAGAATTGCAGACCAATTGCGAGAAAATTTCGGCCTATATGCAAGGAGGTATCGGAAATCAGGCAGATCTCGATGCAATAAGGGTAGAACAGCTCAAAGCAAAACAGAGAAGAACAGAAATGGCAGCTACTCAAAAGTCGTTTTGCGATATGCTGGCAGCTTTTATCGGAGAGCCGGTTACGAAACCCAATACGTTGATTAAACCGGAGAAAAACATGGTGGCCGATACCAATAACCGTCCGGAATTAAAACTGTTTGATGCTCAGAATTCTCTCTTCGATTCCCAAATCAGCTCGGTTAAAGCGGGCAATATGCCAAAACTCAACATGTTTGTGCAGGGTGGTGTCGGCCGGCCCGGATTGAATATGCTTAACAATGATTTCGCTCCGTTTTATATCGGGGGTGTTCGTCTTTCGTGGAATTTCGGGGGCTTCTACACGCAGAAAAATAACCTGCGAAAAATTGAGCTGAATAAACATAGCGTCAATGTCCAAAAAGAGACGTTCTTATTCAATAGTCAACTGAAGGCGATACAGCAGAAAAATGAGATAGCCAGAATTGGGGCCGTTATTACAGACGATGACGAAATTATCAGGCTGAGAACCAATATTAAAAATGCGTCGCAGGCAAAAGTTCTGAACGGTACCTTGTCTGTGAGTGATTTAATTCGAGATGTCAACGCAGAAAGTCAGGCGAAGCAGGATAAAGCGCTTCACGAAATACAACTCCTGCAGGCTATTTACAATCTGAAAGAAACAACTAATAACTAAGCGTATATTTTGCTTTTGAAATAAACAATAGAAAATAGAATAATATGGAAACTAAGAAGTTACTCTACATTCTTGTTGCAGCGAGTTCTTTGGCAACGGGACTCACATCGTGTCATGGCTCTAAAATTCAATCGGATGCTTCAGGAACGTTTGAGGCTACAGAAGTGATTGTTTCATCCGAAGCCAACGGAAAGATTCTCTCTTTCGCTGCGGAAGAAGGCAGCACTCTGGAAGCCGGTCAGGTTATCGGCACAATTGATAGCACCCAGCTTTACCTGAAGAAAAAACAGTTACTCGCAAGTGTGCAGGCCGTACAAAGCCGCCGCCCGGAAATCAGCAAACAGATAGCGTCACTCCAGCAGCAAATTGCAACGCAGAAAACAGAAAAGCACCGTTTTGAAAATCTGGTAAAGGCAGGCGCTGCAAATCAAAAACAGCTTGACGATATTAATTCAGGACTGGCTGTGCTGGAAAAACAGCTGGTTGCGCAACAGTCGTCGCTTTCCACTTCCGATCGAGGAATGATTGAAGATGCGGCTGCATTCAGGGCACAGATAGACCAGCTGAACGACCAGCTTGCAAAGTGCCGTGTTGTGAATCCTCTTTCAGGCACAGTGCTTACCAAATATGTGGAATCGAATGAAGTTACAGCTCAGGGCAAGCCTCTCTATAAAATAGCAGACACGGGTAATATGAAATTGCGTGCTTATGTAACAAATGGGCAGCTGTCAGAAATTAAACTGGGTCAGGTTGTGAAAGTTTATATTGATAAAGGGGATAACGACACCAAAGAATATTCCGGCAAGATTGAGTGGATTTCCGACAAAGCAGAATTTACACCCAAAACCATCCAGACAAAAGACGAGCGCGCAAATCTGGTGTATGCCGTAAAGATTGCCGTAAAAAACGACGGCCTGATTAAAATAGGAATGTACGGCGAAGTGAAATTCAACTAATTTGAAAATTTGAAGAGATTGAATTTTTCAAATTGATCTTTATGTCTTTACAAAACAATATACAAGCAATGATTCCTGTTCAGTGTCGATCGTTGAATAAAACCTATAAGAAGATACCCGCGTTGCAGGATGTCAGCTTTGAGGTTAATCCCGGGGAGCTCTTCGGTATTATCGGACCTGACGGAGCTGGAAAAACTACCTTGTTCCGCATTCTTACCACTCTTTTATTGCCGGCAAGTGGTTCTGCAACGGTGGATGGTTACGATGTGGTGAAGGACTACAAAGAAATTCGCAAGCGGGTAGGGTATATGCCGGGTCGGTTTTCTCTGTATCAGGATTTGAGCGTGGAAGAGAACCTTACTTTTTTTGCTTCTGTGTTCAATACCACCATTGAAGAGAATTACGACCTCATTAAGGACATCTATTGCCAGATTGAACCTTTTAAAAAACGCCGTGCCGGAGCATTGTCGGGCGGAATGAAGCAGAAACTGGCGTTAAGCTGTGCTTTGATTCACAGGCCATCGGTTTTATTTCTCGACGAACCGACTACAGGCGTCGACCCGGTATCCCGAAAAGAATTTTGGGAGATATTGAAGAAACTGAAGCAGGAAGGTATTACGATTCTTGTTTCGACACCTTACATGGATGAAGCGAGTCTTTGCGATCGTATCGCGCTCATTAATAATGGAAAAATACTCAAAATAGACACTCCTGAAAATATCACCAATCAGTTTGGTAAAATTCTGTGGACGTTGCAAAGTCGCAATATGCACACCCTTTTGATCGATTTGAGGGAGCATCCGGCAATTGGTAGCTGTTTTGCATTTGGTGATACACATCATGTTACAATTACGAATGAACAATTAAAGATGGATGATCTAAAAGCATATCTTGAAGGCAAAGGCCACGTTGACATTGTGATCAGACCTGCCGGGGCGACCATTGAAGATTGTTTTATGGATCTGCTGAAATAAAAATATTATGATAGACCAATCAATCAACGTGATTCAAGTCGACAATCTGGTGAAGCGGTTTGGCCATTTCACAGCAGTTGATCATATTACTTTTGATGTGAAACAAGGCGAAATATTTGGTTTCCTTGGGGCTAACGGAGCCGGTAAAACTACAGCCATGCGGATGCTCTGCGGACTGAGTAAACCCACCGAGGGTCATGGACGTGTGGCTGGCTTTGATATTGACCGTGAGGTAGAAAAGGTGAAAGCCAGTATCGGCTACATGAGCCAGAAGTTTTCGCTCTACAACGACCTGAAAGTATGGGAAAATATTCGCTTGTTTGCCGGTATTTACGGGATGCGCGATAAAGAGATTGCACAGAAGACGGATGCTTTATTACAGCGCCTCAATTTTACCTCCGAACGGAATACCCTGGTAAAAGAGCTTCCGCTTGGATGGAAACAGAAACTGGCTTTTTCGGTTTCTATATTTCATCAGCCGAAAGTTGTTTTTCTTGACGAACCCACAGGGGGCGTCGATCCGGTGACACGCCGCCAGTTTTGGGAGCTGATTTACGAAGCAACATCAGAGGGTATAACTGTTTTTGTAACAACGCACTATATGGATGAGGCGGAATATTGCAACCGTGTTTCCATAATGGTTGACGGTCAAATAAAGGCGCTTGATACCCCCGGTAATCTGAAACGGCAGTTTGAAGCTGATACTATGGATAGCGTTTTTCACCGGTTAGCCCGCAATGCCACGAGAAGCGATAATTAGCAATTAACAAAGAATAGTGAATAATGAATGCACTAAAAAACATATTCCAACCCATTCAGCGATTAATTAACCGAAGCGTTTTCCTTGTCTTTGTCAGGAAGGAATTCTACCATATTTTTCGTGACAAGCGAACAATGCTCATATTGCTGGGAATGCCTATCATTCAACTTATTCTGTTTGGTTTTGCTATTACCAACGAAGTGAAAAATGCCAAAGTTGTAGTGCTCGATCCTTCGAATGATGTTGCAACCCGGCGAATTGTCAATCAAATTGATGCAAGTCAGTACTTTACCGTTGTGCGCTATGTGAAAAGCCAACAGGAGCTGACACATGCTTTTCAGGATGGAAATATCAGTATGGCCGTCGTATTTGACGAACGGTTCAACGAGAACCTGCTCCATACCGGCAAAGCCCAGTTGCAATTGCTGACTGATGCTACCGATCCCAATATGGCTACGCAGTTGGTACAATATGCATCCTCCATTATTGGCGACTATCAGCAGGAGTTGATGGAGCAAAACAAGGTTCCGTATCAGATTCAACCGGAGGTAAAGTTGCTTTATAACCCTCAGATGAAAGCGGCCTACAACTTTGTGCCGGGAGTGTTGGGAATGATTCTGATGCTGATTTGTGCCATGATGACCTCAATTGCCATTGTGCGCGAAAAAGAGATGGGAACAATGGAGATTCTACTGGTGTCGCCCATGAAACCAATTTATATTATTCTGGCCAAGGCCGTTCCGTATTTCACTTTGTCGGCCATCAATCTTATCACAGTGTTATTGCTGGCGGTTTTCGTTCTTAATGTGCCGGTTGCCGGAAGTCTTATCTGGTTGTTTGTCGTGTCGCTGCTATTCATATTTGTCTCGCTTTCCATCGGGTTACTGGTGTCCACACTGGTGAGTTCTCAAATGGCTGCTATGCTGGCATCTGCTATGGGATTGATGCTGCCGGTTATCCTTTTGTCGGGGATGATTTACCCGATTGAAAATATGCCTGCGATCTTGCAAGGTATTTCCAATATAATACCGGCACGATGGTATATTTCGGCAGTAAAAGGCCTGATGATTAAAGGGGTGGGGATTGCCGCCGTGGGCAAAGAGGTGACAGTGCTTTTTGTTATGGTAGTCGTCCTGATCACTGTCAGCATGAAGAAGTTTAAAATCAGATTAGAATAATTGATATGCTACGTTTTTTAATCGAAAAAGAGTTCAAACAATTGTTGCGCAATCCCTTTTTGCCACGTATGATTGTGATGTTTCCCGTCATGGTTTTGCTGGTGTTTCCCTGGGCGGCCAACTTTGAAATCAGCAATATTAATCTCAGTATTGTCGATCACGATCATAGTAGTTTTTCTCAACGATTGACGCAGAAGATCGTTTCTTCGGGTTATTTCCGACTGACGGATGTTTCGCCCGGATATGATCAGGCATTAAAGAGTGTTGAAAAGAACAATGCCGACGTGGTTTTGGAAATACCTCCGCGGTTTGAAAAGGAACTGGAGCGGGATCAGCATGCCAAGCTGCTGGTGGCTGCCAATACGGTGAATGGAACGAAGGGCGGTCTGAGTACCGGTTATCTGGCCAATATCATCAATGGATTTGCATCCGATTTGCGCAAGGAATCGGGTCAAATAAGCAGGGCTTCAATTACTCCGACGATTGATATAGTTCCATACTATCGCTTCAATCCCAATCTCAACTACAAGGTGTTTATGGTTCCGGCACTGATGGTGATGGTGCTTACTATGTTGTGCGGTTTTATGCCGGCTCTCAATATTGTAAATGAAAAGGAAGCCGGAACCATGGAGCAGATCAACGTGACACCGGTTCCGAAGTTTACATTTATTGTCGCCAAGTTGTTGCCCTTCTGGATTATAGGCTCGTTGGTGATTACGGTGAGTTTTGGGGTGGCATGGCTCGTGTACGGACTGGTACCCGCCGGGCATTTCAGCACTATTTACCTTTTTGCAGCCATTTATGTGTTGGGCATCTCAGGATTCGGTCTGGTAATTTCCAACTATTCCGACACGATCCAACAAGCCATGTTTGTGATGTATTTCTTTATCATGGTGCTCATTATGCTGAGCGGATTATTTACTCCTGTTAGCAGTATGCCACAGTGGGCACAAACCATTACGGTATTTAACTCGTTGAAGTATTTTATGCAGGTAATGCGGCTTGTTTATCTGAAAGGAAGTGGTATTGCAGATATGTTGCCTCAGTTGGGCGCGCTTGTCGGTTTTGCTCTTGCCTTTAATACCTGGGCCGTATTAAGCTATAAAAAGAAGAATTGACCGGAGACGCGATTTTCGTTGAACATAGCTTGTGCCCCTTGAATTCAATCAGGAAATTTAAAACAATAAAGGAGTTGCGAAAGCAGCTCCTTTGTCGTTTTGTGTAAGAAAAACATTACTCAATTTCGTTCCATTCATTTTCTTCGTCACGCAGAAGGATGGCGTTGAAAATCAATTGTAATAGCAGCGTGAGAGGAACAAAGAACAGTGTGTTTATAAGAAAATAGCCGACTAAATGATGGTCTATTAACGGACAGGAAGTGCTAACCTCCAGCATGTTCTCAGCTAATACCAGCAAGGCCGGGTATAAGAAGATCAGGATACCGGTACCATAAAAGGTATATTCCCGGAGCGAATAATTCACATTGCGACAAATCATTGTCATTGCAAAAGGTACCAAAACATAGGGTAATTCAAGCAAAAAGGCATTCATACTCTTTTGTTATTCGATTAGAAAAATTAAAGGAACTCTCTTCTCGTTTGGCACATATTGAACGATGCTACTATAACGTTAACACCGCTCAATTATTATAGACATTAGACTCGCAAGGATAGAAAAAGTTTAAATGCAGAAAAAATATTAGTAGATATTTCTGTACGAAAGAAGTGGCAGCAAATGGAAGGGGAAAGTGAATCTGATAGATAGCATACAGGCGTGCTTATATCGCAGTCATTTTATAGCTCCGTCATTTAGGCCTTAGTTATAATGGTAAATGATTATTTATTAGGTATGTATTGGTATGATGGTTGGCGAAGCCAGACCCGAAGGGTAAACAAAAATTCCAAACCGACGGAAAGCTGTTTGAGTGAGTAGGCCAACTACAGAAAATTGTAAACGAGGAAAAGTTTCATGGCTGAACGAACGAGTTCTTTTATGTGATATATGTTTATTTTTTAAGGACACATAGAACTCGTGCCTCGTTTCCGTCACTGTTTTTGCTTACTTTTTGCGTCAAAAAGTAAGGCCTGCCGCAGGCAAAGAACAAATTTGTTTTTATGAAGTTATCTTCAATCTTTAATAATATAATCTCTAATTATCAGTCTATTATTTCCATTTTCTTCATCAGGAAAGAAGCGTTGAGCTTTTTACTGATGCCGTCCTTCAGCTTGTAATCAAAGAACAGCTGATCGTCCGTCAATTCCACTTCAAAACAATGGTTTGAAACGTAATCCGGATACTTTTGCTCCATATTGCCGATTACCAGGTCGTGGGTGGCGATGATTACCATTGTGTTCAGACTGATGAGTTTATCCAGCAGCCCTAAAGAGCCCGTCTGTTTGTCTTTGGTGTTGGTGCCGCGCAGTATTTCGTCGAGGATGACCAGCGTGCGGGGATTTTGCTCCACCTGTTCAATGATCTCTTTCAGGCGAACGAGCTCGGCATAGAAATAGGATTCGTGATTTGCGAGCGAATCCTGTATTTTGATGCTCGACAGAATGTTGCAGGGAGTAAACTCAAACTGTTTTGCAGGCACCGGCGCTCCGTTCATTGCCAGTATAAGGTTGACGGCCACGGTGCGCAGAAAGGTGCTTTTGCCGGCCATATTTGCGCCGGTAATGATCACCACCGAAGGAGTGCCCGAAATGGTGATGGAGTTATTGACACGACCTGCGGGCGGCAGCAGGGGATGCCCCATGTCGGAGGCAATTATCCTGAACTCATCTTGCGTAATAGCCGGATAAACAGTCTGTTCGCCATTGTTGAAAGCAAAAGTTGCCAGACTTACTAATTTGTCGATTTCGGTCATCGTTGAGAACCAACCGTTAACGTCTTGCTTGTACTTTGCTTTCCAACGCAACAGCCGGTAGTAAACATGAATGTCGAATAAGAAGAAAGCGTTGAGTAATGCTGCCAGCAATACGTTGTCCCGAATGTCGAACAAGGCCAGAACACGAAAAAGGGAATTAAGTGCACTACTGGCTTTTTGTTCTTTGCCAAACAATGCTTTTTGCAAGGTTTGGAGGTATTCCGATGCAAACTGTTCTTCCTCTATCAGACTGAACAAATGCTTAAATTTAGCGAAGGTTCCGGATATGTTTTCCAGTTGAGAATGTGCCTTGATAATACGTTTGCTTTGCTTGCCCACAACCAGTATCGAAACAAAAAGAGGAAAGCCTAACGAAGCCCAGGTAAGGATATTGAGCGCTGCAAGGGTCGTCCATACGATGTTGATGAATGCCAGCACGGTTGCGGTTCGTACCACGCCTGAATAGCTCTCATCCGGTTCGGCCAGCCACGATTGCAAAGCATTGGCTTCGTGTCCGTTTTCTTTATACGATTTGCCGTTTGCCTGAAAGTCCTGTATGAAATTGTTCTTTTGACAGAGTTCCCCGATGGCCGCCTGCTTGCGGAGTATATCAGCAGCATCGGTGTTTTGGGTACAAAGCGCTTTTGCCAATGCCGCTTTACCGCCACGGGTCGAACTTCTGTTGATATATTGATAAAGCGATCCTGTTCCGAAAAGGTCAAAATCGTTTGCCAGAAAAGGATTGATGGTAGCAAATTCGCTGCCGGTTTCCCTTTGCTGATAGTTATGATCCAGAAAGAGCAGTTCGTCTTTGTTCACCTGCACCTTATGTGTGAGGAACGTGATTTTGTCTTCGAGGCGGAGGTTGCGGTTGACGAGAATGGTAAATGCCACCAGAGAAAAAAGCGAAGCAATAATGGCCGGGGCGAGGTGACCGGCGGTAAAGAAAAGTATCAGAAAGCCCGCAAATCCCACAAAGGCAATAAGACGAGCCCATGATAACAGTCGGCTTTTTTTCTTCAGGAGTGCGAGGTCGTTTTCAAGAGAGACAATCCTCTCCGAGTAGTAAGTATGTGGATTCATTGCAAATGCGCGTTATTGTTTTTAGGTCTGCAAATAAACAAATAATTGTTGAGAAATGAATATGGAACGCAAATGACGCAAATCCACGCAAAAAATCTAAAAGACATGAACGATTCGCGTTATTTGCTTGCGATTGATAAATATGATTATCCGCAAGCGACCACTAAACACCGGAGGTGTTGTCCCAATAATAACGTCGGGATTTATCCCGGCGTGGAGGATCGTCGCATTTTTCACATAACGCTGTAAGCGTTTCCCTGCAAACGGGATACCGCTACGCGGTTCAGGGATGATCTTTGCGCCAGCACCCCGATGAATCGGGGCGTTACTCTTGGGTTACGCCTTTGGCGTAAGAAGACAGTTAGGCATGATGCCGATAATCATTAATAGATTCGTGTCTTTGAGTCTTTGTGTTGGAATCGTCTCAGATTCGGAATCTTGCTATATGTTAGAGACTTTATATGGAAATCTTCTTCCGAAATTTGGCAGTAAAGCAAAACATCACGACCTTTGCACACATAAAAGTAACACAATTATTTATCTATGGCAACGGCTAAAATTATTACCGAAAAAGGGGAGATGCAGGTTGAGTTTTTTGAACAAGACGCTCCCAAAACTGTAGCAAACTTTATTAAACTGGCTAAAAGCGGCTTTTACGACGGGTTGACTTTTCACCGCGTGATTCCTGATTTCGTGATTCAGGGCGGATGTCCCGACGGAACAGGTGCTGGTGGTCCCGGCTATACCATTCCCTGCGAATTAACAGGCAACAACCAGTACCACGACAGAGGCGTGTTGTCTATGGCTCATGCCGGACGCGATACAGGAGGTTCACAGTTTTTTATCTGCCATTCGCGCAAAAATACTTCTCACCTCGACCGCCATCACACCTGTTTTGGTAAGGTAGTGGAAGGTTTGGACGTGATCGACCAGATTCGTCGTGGCGATAAGATCCTGAAAATTGAAGTGTCGGAATAAGACTCTGATAACCCATTACAACAACAAAGTCCGGAAAGAATTCCTTCTCTCCGGACTTTTTTTATCCTTACTGCTTATCCGCCAAATAACTTGTTAATCTCTTACATCCGATTAGCATAACTCCGCCTTTAGGGCGAAGATTAAAGATCAATGACCAAGCGGGCTTTAGCCTTGAATATGCATTCACTGTTTTATTGTCACTTACGAATTGGTTTTTACCCCAAACCCCTGAAGGGGCTATAAATCTGCTATTTTTATTGGCGTAAAAGTCCCCTTTAGGGGATATAGGGGTAGGCAAATGAGATAGCTTTTCTGTTTATAAGTGGATCAATAATAGTATTCCTTTTTTAGACAGTCTCTTGTTTTCTCCTTCCCTCAAAACTCAAAAAGCAGCTTCGCCAGTTGCTGGCATTCTTTGAAATCTTCCAGCGCGAAATCAGGCCGTGGAAATAGAAAATAGTAAAAGCCGTTGCGCACGAAATCTTTCAGAAACGGTTTGCTGATGTCTGTTTCCTTCAATTTTAACTGGCGGAGGGCATAGGCGTTCAGTTTCTTTACCAGCACAGAGTCTTTGGCCGGATATTCAAACACCAGGTATTTCAGGGTGTGCTTTGCCGAATCGGTGTCATATCTGAATTCGAGCGATCCGACCTTGTTTTTGCCGGCGAACGACATGAATTTGACGCTTTTCTCCGTTTTTACTTTCCAGTTGTCGGGCAGCTTATAGTTGAGCCAGTCGCGCGTAAAATCACCGGCGTATAAACTGTAGCTCAATAGCACCAAACTCAATAGTAAGAGTGTTTTCTTGTTCTTCATAATCAGGATGCAAGATGAGTTTGTTCGGAACCCGTCTTGACTTTTATCTGCAATGTAATTTCGTTTCCAGCAAAAGTAGTAATATTTCTTCCAAACAAAAAAGCGATAGAAATAAACTATCGCTTTTCTGGTCTTTATTTATTAGAGAAGATTCTTGTTTTATGTCCGACGTAAGCGGAGCTGTACGCCTAACAAACTAGGCTTAATTAGGGTCGAAAACCATGCTGATTAGCGAAAATTACAGTTGTCGCTTAAGCTGAGGTCAAATATAGATTGATACGTGGATGTTTTCTTTATTGCAAAATTTCTTTGAATTTTTTTCTCATAAGGTTTTCTCTTTCTTGAAAAAAAACAATAAAATTATTAAAACTAAAGTCTATATTTGGTATTAAATGTTTTTCCATATAGTCCTTCTTTTGACCTTCAGTCCTAAATGTATCATTGAACCATACGTCGAAATCTTTATCGAGTTTTTCTATATTTGGGGTAGCTTCCAATAATTGTAAATTTCCAATATAATTATACCAATCCTGATAAATTGTAATGTCTTCTTCTTCTATTTTTCGTTTTCTAAGTTTGGATACAGAGAAGTGACTCTTTGGAAAAATATGGTCAATGTGAAATAAGTTGCGATAGTCTAAACTTGGATATAATAATGAAAGTACAGAGAAAGTAAAACCTTGTCCATATTTATAGTACAATAAATTTTCAATATCTTCGTCTGAAAATATCAAAGACTTATTAGTCCCTTTGAAGTTGTTAATTATTTCATCTAAAGGAAACCCATCATTAGTTTCTTGTAAGATTTTTCTAATTGGGCGAAGTACATTGTCTGGTTGTCCACTGAAAGCTCGTTTTATTAATGACAAAACAAGCCACTTCTTAATATTTGATTTTTCTTTTATATTCTTATTGGAAGAAATGAAATTATCCTGTGCATTTATTTTGTTCAGATAATAAGCAATAGGTATTATTGCATTATTCGAAGTTAGTGTTTCTCTATTAAAACCAAAACTTGCTACTAATCCAACAGCTATACGAATTGAGTTAGTGATTTGTTCCCAATTATTCTCAATTTTAAGCATATTTGCCTTGTTAAAATTGTCTACTTTGAAGGCAAAATCTTTAAAATCATTCAATACTAAACAGGCTTTCAATACAAAATCTTTATTAAAATTAAAGCCATCTCCGATATTATTTATCTGATCTACAAATGAAATAATTTCTTCTCGTGCATCTCGAGTATCCCATTGTGCAGTTGCGATTGATAAAAGTAAATCAGAGTAACTCAGTATAGTTCCTCCACTGTTAATTCTAATGAAAATATTTAATACTTTGTCTAAAATCTGACTTTTCTCTAAGTAATAACTTATAGAGCCTTGCTCGTGAATTATATTGTATAATTTAAATAAGGTTTTATTTGCTAATTTCCTGGCTTCTTTTGTGTACTCGTCAAACACAAATTCACTTAAATAATCGCTGACATCACCAGGCTCTTTTAAGTCTAAAATTTTTCCGACTGGAAACCAAAAATTATTAGCATCATTTACAATATCGTCTCTAGTTAAGAAGCTAAAATCATATTCTAATTCATTGTCATTGGATCCTCTAACTAAATTCAAATATAATTTACGTTTAGGATATGCTTGATCGTTATCCCATCGTTTGCGTGGTAATTTATAAGAGTAGGTTCCTTTTAAAGCAATATAAATTGAAGTTAATCTTTGCTGTCCATCCAGAACAGCAGTAATTTCTTCTTCACCTGTTATATTTGCTTTGGGATTGTGTGTATTGTCTCTTTCATGATAATTTCTGAGGAATTCGTAAAATTCATAGTCATGTACTTTATCTTTTTCAACTTTCCAAAATAAGAATGAACTAATCGGATAGTCACGCATAAGACTATCAAATAATCGTTCAATCTGATATGTGTCCCAAACAAATTCTCTTTGAATTGCAGGTAAGAGATATTTTCCTTTTTGAATGTCTTTCACGACATCCACGATTTTTAAAGCTGTTTCGTATGACATATTTTCTCGTTTTTCTATGAGTCGTATTTTATTTTACACGAAATGTGTCTACTGTAGAATCTGGTTTTATTGTAAATGTGGTTTGTTTAATAATTTGTAATTCTGTATTGCTCATCGACTTTGTATTGTGTTTTTGTTGAGAGTTTTGTAAAGAACTAAATCCAAATACTATTGTAAAACTTAAAGCTACCATAAAACATATAATTTGCATTATTGAGGGAATTCTAACATTCCCAGCATTAATTGAACAATCAATTTCACGGCTCTTTTCTGTGTTGGAAACAGTTTCATTTTGTGTATTCTTAGCAACCTTTTTCAGCGGTTGTAAAGAACCGGTCAAAGCCAATAATGTCCATATTCCAAAAAATACAGTTGCAATAAACAGTATCCATGCCCATAGCAAATAATCCTTAGCTGGATTATTTTCAAAATTGCTTATGATATCTTTTGAAAATGTAATTGTGATTGTTATAATAGCAGTAGATAAGGTGATTAGCTGTTTTGTGACATCAGCGGCAAAATCAAACGCTTTTTTTTCATTTTCTTTCATGGTCTAACAAAATGGCCATAGAGGGCAGATACTCATTCTGACAACACTAAATGCTATAATATCAATATTTTGAGTGATATTTCTTGATTTCGCATTGGTGATCATGTGGTTGACCAAAATGTTTAGATTTCTTTCTGCTTCTTGTCTGCGTGATTCTGAAAGAAGATCAGAAAATGTCATTCTGTCAACACCTGTGTCAATTAATTCTTTCAGACTATTCTCAACTGACACAGAAAAATCATAATTGAGGTGTCTTGATTCGCTTCTGGCAGACTCTAAAAGTCTTTGTTTAAGTTCTTGTTTTGTCATTGTGATTTGATTTATGTTATATTTTATTTGTTTCTCAAAAGTAAAGATTTTATTTTTATCAAAAAAGAAATGACAAAATATATTTTACACAAAAATATATTTTGTCATTGAGATTATATGAATAGAGAGCTATTCAGTAAAAGACGGAGGTAAGGTTGACTGATTTAAGCAAAAAATCAGAGCTTTAAAGTTTTAATGCAGAATGTCGTGGAGTATGGGTTTCAGGCCGCTGAAGAAGAACTCAACGGCAATCACCATCACAATAAGCCCCATCAGCCGCATCAATACGTTGTTGCCTGTTTCGCCAAGTAGTTTGATGATACGGGAAGAACTCAGCAGGATGAGGTACGACAGGATCATGACCAGCACAATGGCGGCGATAAGAATCAGCTTTTTCTCCAGTGTAACGGCCTGCTCCATCAGCACGATAGCATTGGTGATAGCGCCCGGTCCGCAAATAATGGGGATGGCCAAAGGCGTGATGGAAATGTCGTTGATGTAACTCTTTATTTCAGAGTCTTTTACTTTTACCTGTCCGAGCCGTGCCTGCAACAGGTCCATTCCCATAATGAAAAAGATAACGCCGCCCACAATTTTGAAGCTGTTGACCGAGATGCCGAAAAACTTAAAAAGCAGCTGTCCCGAAAAGGCGAAAAAGAGAATGCTGAGCAAGCCGACAAGCGATGCTTTTTGCGCAATTTTACCACGGCTGTGGGAGTCAAGCTCCGATGTCATGGTCATGAAAATAGGCATCGTCCCGATAGGATTTATCAGGGTAAAAAAGGAAGTCAGGCACAAAAGGCCAAATGTCATCTCGTCGTTCACGTTAATCTGGTTTTATGATGTTGTGTTAGTGGGTAAACATCTAATAATAAAATTGATATGGCTTTTTGGCCAATATAATATCACTCCTACGGAGCTCCAATGATTACGTCTCAATTATTTTCTACCATAATTTAGCTTCTCTGAAGCTAAAACAATGCTCCGATAGGAGTATTATTATGGTAAACATTGTCATTCGTTATGAATAAAGAGCTCCGTAGGAGTGATATTATAGAAGCCAATTATGCTATTTCTCAATGTCAAAGTTCAATCACCCGTTTTTCTGCCTGACTTTTGAAGGCGGCTTCGATAATCTGCATTACGCGGATGCCATCATCGGCAGTAACCGGCATCGGTTTGTCTTCTGCCAGTGCGGTATAAACGCCTTTGTAGAATTCGAAGTAGTTGCCCTGTTCGCTCTGTACCTTCTCACGGATCGTTTCCCCGTTTGCCAGGTAGTTGAGGGTGCCCTGTTCTGATTCGGGTTCGGTACCCCAATCGGCGCTACCCGGTTTGGCTCCTTGCAGCAAAATGCCTTCCTGAATGTCGGCGCGCGACTTGAGAAAAGAGCCGTTGGTGCCATGGATAATATAGGCCGGAACCGGTTCTTTGGCGATCAATGTGGCTTTAATTCGGACATGCAGAGTGGGGTAGTAAAGCAAAATATCGAAGCAGTCGTCCACGACAGAAACCGGCCGGATGGTACGGATGTCTGCAAACACTGCCTGCGGCATACCAAACAGGTGCAAAGCCTGATCGATGGCGTGTGGCCCCAGATCTTTGACGATACCCGAACCTGAATTCGGTTCTTCCTTGTGCGTCTTGTAACTCAGGTCGAGGTTGTAACGATCGAAGTGTATTTCCATTTCTTTGATATCGCCGAGCTTACCGCTTTCGATCACCTTTTTTACGGTCAGGAAATCGCTGTCCCAGCGGCGATTCTGGTACACGGCCAGCTTTTTACCTTGTTTTTCGGCCAGCATTTTCAGCTCTTCCGCCTCGGCCACCGTGGAGGTAAAAGCCTTTTCAACAACTACATGTTTTCCGGCTTCAAGCGCCCGTTTGGTGTATTCGTAGTGCGTGTAAGTAGGCGTGTTGACCACCACCAGCTCCACAGCATCGTAGGCCAGCAATTCGTCCAGCGAAGCATAAGATCGTGTTCCCGGATACGCATCCTGAATCAGTTTCTTGCTGCGCTCCCACGCTCCCAAGAGGTGAAATCCTTCGTGGAGGTTGATAAAAGGGGCATGAAATACCTTTCCGCTCATGCCATAGGATAATAGTGCCGTATTAATAATTTTCATTGTGTGTTGAAATAAGCGTGCGATGTCAGTTTGTTTATATGAAAATTCAGCATCATTGTTGCGTAGTGTCCTTTTTTGTCACCACTTCGTTGTAAAGTTCGAAGAACAACAAGATGAGTAAAAGCCAGAAGCCCCAAAGCAAAGAAACGGATGACAACAGACTGACAACCAGAAATAGAATTAATGATAAGATGTTTGTGGCAAGAAGAAGAGTCTTTCTCCTGCCGGTTCTAAAGTATTTGGTGTTGAATAACAACAGCAGCGAAAGGATAAAGCTGAGGCCAACCAGTATTTTCCCGAATATGTTTTTGTAGCTAAAAATGGTTCCTATGCCTGATAAAGAGGCGTCTGTAGGCATTTTTACGCGTTCCCATACGCTATAGAGTGACCATGCGAAATTATTGAGCTTCGATTTGAACTTGCTTTGGTGGTCGGAGGGTACGTTGGATGACACGCTTTTCTGAGCCGTATCAGTTTTCAGGGTGTCTTTTGCCGGCGCCTGACTCAGGTGATCTTGCGCAGTGTCCGACATATGCTGAGCCACAATGCTATCCTGAATGTGTTTCTGCTTTTCGTACGTAAGTGCGGCTTCTTTGTTGATCACAACTTCATTCTTGTTATAAGCCAGTTTCATTTCCGGGCCAACACACGTCTTTACAAAGAACGTGAAGGGAAGGAAATAACACACCAGTGTCAGGATTCGGAGAATAGTTTTCATATCAAGTGAATTTTTACTGTTGCAAGTATTGTTTGCTTGTCAATGGATAACACCGATTTGATGGGTGATGCGATTTTTAATCGCATTTTTAAGTATATGATGATGTTTCAAAAGTCAATGTTGTTATTGATAAACTTATAAGCTGCAATGTTGTCCTATTTTTCTACCCCTATTTAGCTTCGCTGATCTTCGATCCCCCAAAAGGGGACTTTTACGCCAATGGAAATAGCAGATTTATAGCCCCTTCAGGGGTTTGGGGTGAAAAACAAAGATCAATTTTCTATTCGTAAGTCATATAATATCAATATTCCTTATGAGGCAGCACTCATCCAATTAATGTGAACCATTATTTAATCTGTTTATTGCCTGCGGCAGGCCTTACTTTTTGGCGCAAAAAGTAAGCAAAAACATTGACGGAAAGAACTCGTTCGCTTGGCCATGAATCATTTTCTCATTAACGAACTATTGTTGATGGCCTACTCACTCAAACAGCTTTCCGTCGGTTTGGTATTTTTTGTTTATCCCTTCGGGTCTGATCGCATCAACGATTATAAAAACAATCCGGTTCTATTGCAGTGTATATTGCTCAGATCGACAGAACCGTGACTGTTTTCTTTGCCTTTTGTGTCCAGAGGAACATCTCGACTGCAGCGACGGAGACAAAAAACAAAAGACATCCCATCAAACCCGGTTTCCTCTTGCAAGACACATTTTACCTGCAAAAATATTTTTGACAATAAGCATACAAAGATAAGACAGAAAGCGGAAAAGTTACTTGCCGGATAATCTTTCTACAAGCGACGGTATGTGAATTTGAGCAGTGTCCAGTACTGCAATGCGGAAGTCTTTGCTGCTAAGCATCAGCGGAAGCTCTGTGCATCCGAGTATGATGCCGTCGCAGGATTCATTTTCGATAATCTGATTACAGAGAGCAATCATTTCGGCCTTCTTTTCGGGAATGACAATACCTTCTTCCAGTTCGGGGAAAATAATATTGTGAATCGTTTCCTGATCTTTTGCGGGAGGCACAATGACGTTGATGCCGCTGTGTGCAAACACATCCTGATAAAAAGAGTGCTGCATGGTGAATCGTGTGCCTATCAGCAGGACGTTTTTCAATTTCAATTGGACGGCACGATTGCAGGTGGCTTCAACAATACTGATGAGTGGAATAGGGGAGAGTGCCTGAATTCTGTCGAAAACGACATGCGGAGTATTTGAAGCAATGGCAGCCACCGTTGCTCCGGCGTTTTTCAAAGAAATGACCGACCTGAGTAATAGATCGGCCACTCCTGAATAGTCTTTGTTATCGATCAGCGACAACATTTCGGTCATGTTGATGCTGTTGATGATAATGCGTGGATAGTTATCGTCGTTTGATACGGAACGGTAACCGTTGATAATTCCTTTGTAATATTCAACGGTTGATTCGGGACCGATACCACCCACAATCCCGATAGTTACCGGGTTATTTTGTGTCATAGACAATAGCGTTTGTCTTCTTAGTTGAAATGGTAAAGGAATACTACCGAACCCTGAAAGGCTGGTTTGTTACTGTCTTTAATTTCCATTGTAACGCCGATTTCGGCTTTGGTAATACCGCGAAGGTTGACGGCCGATACCAGAGTGGCTCTAACTCTGACTTCGCTGTTTACAGTAACGGCCTGATTGAATTTGAGTTTTTCAATACCGTAGTTTACCAGCAGTTTTGTGTTTTGCACTTCAACGATTTGTGCCCATAAAACCGGAAGCAGCGATACGGTGAGATAACCGTGCGCAATAGTTGCTTTATAAGGGCTTTCTGTCTGCGCTTTTTTCTCGTCCACATGAATCCATTGATGGTCGAGTGTAGCGTCGGCAAAAAGATTGATTTGTTCCTGAGTTATTTTTAAATAGTCTGATACACCCAGCTCTTTTCCCATGTATGGTTCGAAATCCTGATGGCTGCTGATAATTACTTTGCTCATATACAGTTTATTTAGATAGATTTAAGTTGTTTGTGCAAACGATTGCTGTCTAATTTGGCTTCAAAGTTACAAAAAGTCGTTTATATTTTTTGTGCGTTAAATAAGGCTTGATGTAAAAATAGTTGTTTATTGCAACTTAATGTTAAGTGGAGCCGTAAACGATGATTAAAACCATGAAAAAATAATCCGGAATAATAAGATGTGCAAAAGGAGATCTTACTATTCCGGATGTAAAAGCTGATTTTACAGGTGTCAGTTTCTGAGCAATTGCAATGCCTCTTCAACCGAATGAACCGGAAATCCGCAGGTGTTGTTCCGGCAAACGTAAAAGCTTAATTCTTTATTGTTTGCACGTTCTTTCAATAACGGTAATGTTGCATCATCTCCCCCTGCTATCACAGTAAGCGGCAAATAATGTTGCTGTAAGCGCAGAGCTTCCGACAGTGCATTTTCGCCTGTAACCACAATCTCAATTGACGGATGGGTGATTTTACCGGCCAATATCGTCCAGTTGGCAAAATAGGCTCCGCCTTGTATATAGCGCTGTCCGATAGTTTTCAGCATCACTTCTGCCCGCTGTTGGTAAATAAGGTTGTCGGTAAGCCGACCCAATTTTAACAGCACATGCGCCATCCTGGAGTTTGACGAAGGTATCACATTATCGGTGTAATCGTATTTTCGGGCAATGAGAGGCTCCGATTTGTCCGACGTGTAGTAGAAGAGCTGGTGTTCTTCGTCCGTAAAATGATGGAGCACGTAATTGGTCAGCTTATCGGCAAGTTGCACGTGGCGGATGTCAAACGTCACCTCGTATAACGACAGCATTGCATCAGCCAGAAAAGCATAATCGTCCAGAAAAGCTTCGGTGGAAACCTTGCCATCCATGCAGGTTCGGTACAGAATATCATCGTGCAGCAGATATTTCTTTACGAAATCGACCAGCTCTGTTGCGCGTTGCAGGTAAGCCGGATTGCCGAATGCTTTGTAGGCCGAAACGTAAGCCGAAATCATCAGAGCATTCCAGGAAGTGATCACTTTTCCGTCAGTTGTGGGACGTATCCGGTTGCTCCGTACGTTGAACAGGAGTTGGTTCGCCTCTTGCAAAATGTTCTCAAAATCAACGGGATCTACGCCGTTTTTAAGCGCAAATTCCTCCTTGTCCACCGTATAATGCAGGATGTTTTTCCCTTTCTCCCAATTGCCGCTCGTGCTAATGTGATAAAAATGAGAAAGCAATCCTGGGTCGGTTGATTCCAACGAAAGTTCAAATTCCTCTTTTGTCCACACATAAAACTTGCCTTCTTCGTGTTCACTGTCCGCATCGATAGAGGAATAGAATCCACCTTCCGGATTCCGGAGTTCTCTTTCGGCAAAGGCAATGGATTGTTCGGCAATGGTTTTATATTCACTTTTCTGTGTCACCTGCCATGCATGCGCGTAAAGCGTAATCAACTGCGCATTGTCGTACAGCATTTTTTCAAAATGGGGCACTTTCCATTGACCGTCTGTAGAATAACGTGCAAAACCGCCGCCTATCTGGTCGTAAATGCCGCCCCGGGCCATCGAATCAAGGGTATAGGTAACAGCCGACAGAACATTTTTTTTACCGGTAAGGGAATAATATTGCAACAGGGCTTCCCATCCCACCGGCAGCATGAATTTAGGAGTTCCCTTAAAGCCCCCGGACAATAAATCCACCTGAGAAATGAGGCTTTCGAATGCCTCGTGATAGTCGGATTGGAGAATAATATCCGATTCCGTCTCTTCGTCAAAAGTTACGGACAACGGATTTGTTTGCAATCCTTTGGTTAAGGAAACAGCGGCTTCTTCTACTTTTGGGAAATCGGTTTCATACAAGTCGGCCAGTTGTTGCAACAGCTCTTTCCATTGATGAGGCTGGAAATAGGTGGCTGCATAAAACGGACGTCCGTCGGGTAGGGCGAAGGCATTGAGTGGCCAGCCTCCCCGTCCGTTGATAAGCTGGGCAGCTTCCATGTATATCTGATCAATGTCGGGTCGTTCCTCCCGGTCTATTTTGATGCAGACAAAGTGTCTGTTCATGAGTCCTGCAATGGCTGTGTTCGAGAAAGATTCCTGAGCCATCACATGACACCAGTGGCACGAGGCATAACCGATGCTGATCAAAAGGGGTTTGTTTTCAGCTTTTGCTTTGTTTAAGGCCTCCTCTCCCCACTCGAACCAATCGACAGGATTGGCCGCATGTTGGCGGAGGTAAGGGCTGGCTGCATGAGCCAACCGGTTGTATGTAACAGGTTGCATAATAGTTAGGTTTTAGTATCGGTATTGTTGTTTCTGTAATAGCTTAATGCTCCGCTCTGGCATTTTTCTATTTGCGCTATAATTTGTCCGGTAGATGCTCCGTTCGGATTGATCCAGGGGCGTTTTTGCGGGTTGAACACAGCGGGTAAACCCTCTTCATCACACCAGCAAACCGTGGAATGAATACACAAACCGGGTTTCCATACAATGGTAATTTCTCCGTTACTATATTCTTTGACAATGTTTTTGGTATCCATAGTTTTGATTTTTATCCCAAAGAAATGGTGCGATTATTGTATTTGCTGTTGCAAATATAAGGTGGTAGTTTGCCAAAGTGGAATGACGGGCCGATGTTTTATACAATTTCAGGATGGTTGGGCTACTGGATGAGGAACGCAAACTACTCAAATGCCGCAAATTTAGACCGGTTATAGTCGTCTAAATACATTTATTGTGGGCGCATTTGATTAGCGTTAATGAGAATAATGAGTATCTGATATTTTGCCTAATGGCTTGAAAAGCCCCATTTTAATAACCGCAGGTCCGTGACCTGCGTGTTGGCAAAGCTTCTACCACACGACCTGAAAGGTCGGACTATACTAAAAGTAATGCCTTTCAGGCATAGAAGAACGGGGCATTTACAATCCGTAAGCCAATGGCATACGGTTATGCAAATGACGTCTTTCAGACGATATAAGCTCAATTAGGTGACATATCAGATAATCTTTTAGAATAATTCGCGTTATTTGCGTGTTTTTGGTACGGCTTGAGTTAAACCGGTAAGGAGAGTAGAACCTTAAATGAGAAAGACAGAATAATCTTTAGCGGATAATATATTTTTCAAAGTTGCGGGAGAAAATCGTATCGCCGTTTTTGTCCATCAGGAACCCTTCTACACCGTATTTGTCGGAAAGGAATTCCATTCTCCGGAGAAATGTTTCTTTGTCGCAATTGAAAAGTCCGGTTGAAAGAACATCGCCGGTAAGCGCATCCTGACTGATGATACCTACCTGACGGTTTTCGGAAGGATAGCCGGTTTTCGGACTTATAATATGGCCGTAGCGTTTCCCCTCTATTTCAAGAAAAGTGTTTTCGTTCGAAGAAGTGGAATAGCATTCATTGGCAAGTTGTAGCAAAAAGAGAGTGTTGTCTTCATCTTCTGCATCGTTTACTTCTACTTGCCAGTGGGGATGTGAGTCGTTGTTGATGGCGCAGATGCTGCTGCCACCGGCATTGATAATGGCGTCGGTTATACCTGTTGTACGCATCAGTTTTGTCACCTGATCGACAGCAAAAGCTTTGACAAATGAGCCGGTAATGATTTCCTGTCCCTTCTCAATGGCAACCTTTGTGTCTTCGATTTGGATGCGCCGGTAACCGACCTGCGATAGTGCAGCCCGAATTTCGTCGTCGGAAGGAATGCGCCAGGCAGATGTTTTGTAGAAACCCCACAAACGGATCAGCGGCATTACGGTAATGTCGTATTCGCCCGCCAGATCATCGGACAGATCGTTCAGGTGCTTTAGTAATGTTGCTGTGGTGGCGTCGGTATTGACAAATGATCCGGCCTGCCGGTTGATCTGGTCTATAAATGAGCCTTCGGAATATGAATTATAGCGTTCGTTGACGGATTCCATCACTGCAAACAACTCATCAAATACCGATTCGTCCCAAAATGCCGATAGTTTCAATTTGATGTGAGCATGAAACAGCCAGCGTGTTTGGGCTTTGTAGAGCAGCGATGACGCCATTATTTTGTAGAAGAAGCTTTTTCGGGCTTATCTTTTTCAATTTTTGTTTTCGTAGACCAAGCCTGAGAGTTGCTTTTGTTTCCGGCTTTATCAACAGTTTTTGCGCTTTTAGCTTTACTGTTTGTGCTTGTTGTGGCTTCAGCAGCTTTCTTGTCCTTTGCCTTCGCTTTTGAAGAAGAGGCATTTTCTTGTTTTGACTGATCGCCGGCGTTGCCTGTGTTGCTTTTATTGGCCTGAGCCATTGCATCTTTTCCACCGAAAACAAACAGAGCTCCGATGAGGAGAAGAAGCGCTTTTTTGAGGTTAGTCATATCTTATAGTATGGTTGATTGTTACAAAGGCAAAAATAGATAATATTCGGGATGGAAATAGTCAGAAATCATTGATGGACGTTAAATTTGCTGAAAGGCAAAGAATAAGCCGCAGTTTTGCCGCAATGGCGTATATAGAAGTGCGCAAAGGACTGTTTCTCAATTTTCAAATGCTGCTAAGTCAGATTAGGAACGGCCTTGTCCGGTGAGCAAAAAAACAAGTGAGTGAAGCGTGAAATCGCCCACCGTTTGAAACTCCAGACGTAAGGAAGGAGTGAGTTTGGGCGATTTAGCTTGGCGAACGCCAGTTTTTTGAGCGAAGCGGGCATAGCCTTGAACTTTTTGCTTCCTTTTGGCTTCAAGGCAAAAAGGAAGTCGGGATCACAGGGGCGGAAGCCCCTTATTGAAATTTTGAATGCGTAGTCCAAGTGTCCTGCCCGTTCTTTCTGGCATCCCCGAAGGTCTTTTAAGCAAAAAAACGTTTGTTGAGGAATTCCATGAAATGATCTTTGTAAGAATCGGAGATGGGGATGTGGATTTTGCCGAAGACGATGCGGTTGCGTTCGATGGTTTTTATCTTGTCGAGCTGAACGATAAACGACCGGTGAACCCGCATGAATTTATCAGGCGGAAGGCGTTCTTCAACCGATTTCATGCTCATTAACGACAAGATAGGTTCGGTAGCGCTTTCGAGATAAATCTTCACGTAATCTTTCAATCCTTCAACGTAGAGAATGTCGTTGAGGAATATCTGTACCAGTTTATATTCGGTTTTGACGAAGATGGAATCGTTGCCGGCTTCACCGTTGGATTGGTTGCGGAGCAGGTTGAATAATTTGGCTGCTTTGTTGGCCGCTTGCAGAAATTCCTGATAACTGATCGGCTTTAGCAGATAATCGAGCGCATTGACCTTATAGCCGTCCAGGGCATATTGCTGAAAGGCGGTAGTGAAAATGACCTTGGTTTTGTCGCTGATCATTTTCGAGAGCTCCAGTCCGTTGAGTTCCGGCATTTGAATGTCCAGAAAAAGCAAATCAATACCACCGCCATGGATAGCTTCCATCGCAGCAATGGCATTGTTGCAACGACCTACAAGATTGAGAAACGGCGTTTTGCGTACATAGCTTTCTATCAAATCCAGCGCGAGCGGTTCGTCATCAACTATCAGGCAGTTAATCATTGTTGTACAGGGGGTGAAAAAGGTTGGTTATATGGAATTCAAAGATAGCGGAAAGAGAGAAAAAGCCGTTCTTTCGAGCGGCTTTTTCTGTGAATTTATTTTTGACGTTTCAAAACCAATCCGGGGTTGTCCTGACCGTCGGGAGCAGGCATTCCTTCAGCTTTCAATGTAATAGTATCGTCATCTTTGAATGTGCCGGTATTTTTCATTGTTGTGCCGTTGAAGTCGATTTCGAATGTAAAGCCGGTTTCTGTAATTTTACCGTTTGAAATCGGCATATCTCCCTGAGGAGTAGCGATGGAACCGGTAACTTTGTCACCGTCGGTTGCGAATTTGAAGGTCATTTCCATGCCTTGTCCGCCATCCGGTGCGCCAAATGTGGCTTTCCATGTTCCGTCTACTTTACCGGCATAAGCCTGTAATGCGAAAAGCAGCATAAATGCTACAGAAGCTAATGTTTTCATAGTTCAAAATAGTTTTTTGTTGTTAATAAAAAGGATAATAAAAAACTTACAATATTAAAATTTAATTTGTAGTTGCGCAAAGTATGTGTCGCCTCTGTTTTCGAGGCAAAGATTGTGATGGTTAGGATAAAGCAAGTCAAGCCGTTTCCTGAGATTTTCCTGTCCAATGCCCGAACCGCTTTTATCCTGAATGTTTTTGGGGAAGTTGCTGTTTTCTACGGTGCAAACCACTTCCTGACCTTCTTTGGATGTTATGCTGATGTGAACAAAAGACTGATTAATAGGACTGATTCCGTGCTTAAATGCGTTTTCTACCAATGAGATAAAGAGCATGGGAGCTATCCGGTCGTTGCCCGATTCTATGTTGAACTCGGTTGTCAGTTTCACCTGCTCCGACAGACGCAACGACATGAGCTCGATGTAGCTTTTCAAAAAGTCAATCTCTTTGTCGATTGGCACAAAATTGTCGTTGTTTTCGTATAAAACATAACGCAGTAAGTGGCTTAACCTGTGAACTGTATCCTGCGCCTGTTCCGGATGAACCGGAATGAGCGAGTAGATGTTGTTGAGCGTATTGAACAAGAAATGAGGGTTCAACTGGTTCTTCAGGTTCTTTAGTTCCGTCTCGTAGCGGTCTTTTTCCATTTCTTTGCGCTCTGTTTCGGTTTTGTACCATTTGCCGGTCACCCGAATCGCCACGCTAAGCCCCACAGAAAGAACGAGAGAGGTAACGTCTCTGAACAAAAACGGATCGGGGGGACGTGGTATGTGCATTCTGCCTTGCATCGGACCATGCCACATATGGGCAAATTCAACGGTGCGATACCAGTACAGCAGTAAAGAGCAAACAACTATTAGAAGCGTATTTGCAATAATGAACCGAACGGTATTCTGATCAAACAGGAATTTGTTTATCAGGTATAAATAATTCAGATAGAACACGATAGAAAATGCTCCTATATAAACAAAATACCCAAAATACATGTCCACTCTGAAATGACGGCTGTCATTCATGAAAATGAAAGGAAAGCAGAAGAGCAATGTCCATACAAGGAGATGGATACAGACCTGAATTTTGCTGCGGTGTCTTTGTGTATTGATTATCATACTGGTGTGCAAAGATACGATTGCTTATAAAAATACAAAATATTTTTAGAATAAAAATTATAAAACAAGCCGTTTTTTGTTATTCATATCTTAATGCTTCTATCGGATCGAGATTAGATGCTTTCCGGGCAGGATACCATCCGAAGAAGATGCCGGTTGCCGTACATACTGCGAATGCAAGAAAGACGGTATATACCTGAATGAAAATGGGCCATCCGGCGGCAATTTTTACGAGCAACGAAACTCCGACTCCGAAAATGACTCCGATCACGCCTCCGGTAACACTAATAAGAATAGCTTCTATCAGAAATTGCAACAGGATGTCAATTCCTCGCGCTCCGATCGACATACGAAGGCCGATTTCGCGGGTACGTTCCGTGACGGATACGTACATGATGTTCATAATGCCGATACCGCCCACCAGAAGCGAAATAGCGGCAATTGCAGCCAATAGCACGGTCATCATATCGCTGGTGGAGGTCATCATGGTGAGTAGCTCTTTCTGCGACCGGATACGGAAGTCGTTGTCGGCATCATCGGCCAGCTTGTGCGATTTCCGCAGTATGGTTTCCATTTCGTCCTGAGCGCTGTCCGATACGGCTTCGCTACGGGCCGAAGCCGAGATGTTGTTGAAATAATTGATCGCTGAAATTCGTTTCATCACCGTGGTATAAGGTGCAAGTATCACGTCATCCTGATCCTGTCCCATGGAGTTGTTCCCTTTCTCGGTCAAAACTCCTACCACGCGCATCGGAATGTTTTTGAAACGGATCACTTTTCCTACCGGATCTTCTCCGTTGGTGAAAAGGTTGGTTACAACGGTTTTCCCGATCACACATACTTTGGCAGCCGCTTTAATATCCTGATCGGTAAACATATCGCCGTCGGCAATGGTGTATTTACGGATATTCAGATAGCTGGCATTCACACCCGACATGGAAGTCGGCGTATTGTTGGTGCCGTAAATGGCCTGGCCGGCAGCGCTCACAATCGGAGTAATATCCGACAGATACTCGCTTTGATCCACCAAAGCCTGATAATCGGCCTGTTTCAGGGTTTGCATACTGCTGGCATCCTGACGAACACCACCCATCATTCCCTGTCCCGGTTCTACGAATATCATGTTCGATCCCATTTCGGACAACGAGCCCTGAATGCTTCTTTTCGAACCTTGTCCGATAGCCAGCATGGTGATGACCGAAGCAACACCGATGATGATGCCGAGCATGGTCAGGAATCCCCTGAATTTGTTATTGCTCAAAGCCCGCAATGCGATCTTGAACAAATTGCTGAAGTTGACATATCGTTTAATCATCGAGTTTCGGAAGTTTTTGTAATGCTTCGTGAGCCGAAGCAATGTTGTTGTTTACAGTGTCTTCGAGAACCAGACCGTCGCGCAGTACGATGTTACGACTGCTGAATGAGGCCAGTTCCGGGTTGTGCGTAACGAAAATAATTGTACGTCCTTCTTTTTGGTTCAACTCCTGAAAGAGCGAAAGGATTTCAAAAGAGGTACGCGTATCGAGGTTCCCGGTTGCTTCATCGGCCAGAACAATCACCGGCTCGTTGACCAAAGCACGGGCAATGGCCACACGTTGCTGTTGTCCACCCGACATTTGGTTCGACTTGTGATAGAGCCTGTCGGCCAGCCCAACCGCTTTGAGCGATTCGATAGCTTTACGCTTCCGTTCCCGAGCCGATACTTCGTTGTTGTAGATCAACGGAAGCTCCACGTTTTCTACGGCTGTGGTTTTCGGCAGTAGATTGTACGACTGAAACACAAAGCCGATTTTGCGGTTGCGAAGCATGGCCCGTTCATCTTTATTCATCTGCTTGATCGAAATCCCGTCGAGCTTGTAATCGCCTTCGGACGGAGTGTCAAGGCATCCGAGAAGATTCAGCAGTGTAGATTTTCCCGAACCGCTTGTACCCATGATGGTGACAAATTCCCCGGCCGATATGGAGAAGGAGACTCCCCGCAGGGCGTGTACCGTCTCGCTACCGACAATGAAATTGCGTTTCAGGTTGATTACTTCAATGATATTCTTTGCCATGATTAATTTGCTGTTTTTGGTCTTCTGCTTTCGCTACCAGGACGTTTGGGCATAAACGGACTTGCACCTTCCGATTTGGCCTCTGCACCAGGCATTGTTATTGCCATTTTTTCGCCAACAATTACTTCGTCACCGGCTTTCAGTCCACTGAGGACTTCGGTGTGAGTGGCATCTGTAGAACCGATCATAATCTTAACGGCTTTCGATCCGTTAGGCTGTTTAATCCATACCTGTTTTTCGCTACCGCCCGTTTTGTTGACTCTCTTTCCGGTCGGACTGTAATTGAGCGCTTTATTCGGAATAACCAGTACGTCGTTTTTCTCCATCGTGTAGATATTCACACTGGCGGTCAGACCCGGTTTGAGTTTCAGATCAGGATTGGAAGCTTTAATTACTACTTTGTAGGTTACCACATTAGAAGTGGTGGTGGCTTCGAGACGGACTTGAGTAACTACACCAGAGAATACATCATTGGGAAATGCATCTACGGTAAACGATACTTTTTGGCCTTCTTTTACCTGTCCGATATCGGCTTCGTCAACGTTAGCCAGTACCTGCATTTCGTTCAGGTTGTTGGTAATGGTGAACAGTGTCGGTGTGTTGAAGCTGGCTGCAACTGTCTGGCCTTCATCGACAGCACGTGAGAGAACGATTCCGTCAATCGGCGATACGATGGTGGCATAGTTGAGGTTGGTTTTGGCCTTGATCACATCCGATTGCGACCGTTTGTAATTCAGTTTTGCCGTGTTGTAATTGTACTCAGCCGTTTCGTAATCTGTTTTGCTGACCGCCTGTTTGGCATAAAGATCTTTGATACGGTTGAAGTTCTTTTCCTGATAATCCATCTGTGTCTTGTTGACATTCAGGTCGGTAAGGGCGCTTTCGTAAGTCGAGTTAAGAACGGTTTTGTCAATTTCAGCCAATACCTGTCCCCGTTTTACAACCGAGTTGTAGTCGACGTAAATTTTCGAGATAGTTCCCGATACCTGTGTACCCACGGTAATGGTTTTGATCGGGGAGACAGTTCCGGTGGCAGTTACCGATGCAGATATTGTTCCCATGGCCACTTTCGCTGTTTCCGGAACCGACGGTTGCTGTTTCTCCTTTTTACAGGTAAAAAATCCGATCAGGATCAACACGAGTATGGCTGCGATGCCAATCCATATTTTTGTTCTCTTGTTCATAAAAGTATGTTTTAGAAGTTATTTTGCCGTTTATTGTATAGGAATGTTTTGGTAGAAGTTCAATAATTTAAGATTGAGTACCGCTGAGAATTTTGCCTGTAACAACTCCATTTGAGCAGACTGGTAGGTGTTTTTAGCGTTGAGCAATTCCACCGTGTTTTTCATTCCCAGATTGAACTGATCATTAATAAGTGAGTAGCTGATTTCCGACGATTTCACCTTGTCTTTAGCCGATACATAACGGCTTTGCGATGAAATAACATCCTGATAGGTCGTTTCGATGTTTTTTAGCAATGTTTTTTGAGCTGCCGTATAGTCGAGTTGTGCGTTTTTGATGGCATACTCGGCTTTTTCAACTGCTGATTTGTTTTGGCGGTTGTTGAAAATGGGAATGCTTACAGTTACGCCCAGACTCTGTGCAAGGCTGTTGCTTAGTTGAGTGGTAAACTTTTCGTTGCTATTGTAAATATTACCGGTTCCGATGCTTCCCGAAAGAGATACCGTGGGATAATAAGCAGCTTTGCTTTTGTCGAGCGATAGTTGTGCTACTTTGATATTCATCTGGCCACTCTTAATTTCGGGACGGCTTGAAAGGGCAGTATTGTAAATCTGGCTTTTGTCGGCAACAGGCTGTAATACTTCTTCGTCTTTGATGTCGGGGAAAGCAATATTCAGTTCCTCATTTATATCCAGTTCCAACAACTGTTTTAACGTCAGTTTGGCCTGATCGAGCGTGTTTTGAGAAGACGTGAGTGAATATTTGTCGCTACTCAACTGCGTTTCCACCTGAGCATAATCGTTCATGGCAGTAGAGCCGGCATCCAGCAACTGTTTGGCGCGTTTAAGCTGAGCTTCCGACGATTCTACGGTTTGCTTTCCGATTTTTACGGCTTCGTTGGCATACAATACGTTGAGATAAGCTTGTGTGATGGCTGTTGTAATGTCGTTTTCGGTAGACGAAGACGATAGTTCCTGCAATTGCACCTGCAAGCCCTGTTGTTCGATATTTTTGGAGATTCTGCCACCATTCCACAGCGTCATCGACGAACTGACGGAGTACCGGCCGGCCACGTTACTGTTATTGTGGTACGAACCGCTGAGACCGGCTATCCTGCTATTGGTGAACGTTTGGGAAACGGAAGCATCGAGCGAAGGAAGTTGCGCTGCTTTTGCGGTCAGAAGATCCACTTTGGCATCCGAAACCCCGATTTTCGATTTCTGAATCTGAATGTTGTTTTTCAACGCATAGTCGATGCAACTTTTCAGATCCCACTGAGCGGGTTTTTGTTGAGCAGAAAGCTGTAGCGAGCAGCCGATGCCGATCAACAAGCCCAGAATAATTTTTGTTGGAAACATAATGTCGTGGTTTATAGTTTTCGATCACAAAACTACGACACGACATATGCCTGCTACAATTATATTATAGAAAGGGCTTGTTTTTATCGATATAAAATGGATTTCTATCGACGAATCTTACGGTATCAACAGCTGCATTTCGCAATTCTTACAGTCGAATTTCAGTAAAAAGCGGTCGTTTTTGCCTTGCAGGTAAAACGGTTCGCGGGGAGCCTGCTTCGGGTGTTGTTTAGACGGACACCATCCCATTTCGTATTTCAGACAGTACTTTGTAATCATCACCGGCTGGCCCGATTGCAATTTACCTCCGGTTTCGAGTGCTGCGTCTACCGTTTCCACTCCGTGATCGAGATAAAACGACCGAGCTTTGGCGTTGGAAACGTTGCCCAGATAAGTGAGCTGCGTTTCTGGATAAACCGGTTCTTTTTTTGTTGCCTGACGAAGCGTGGGACGCTGGTTGATGCGGATTATCTGTTCGAGTTTGGCAATCATCTGTCTGCGCCATTCGCTCACTTTCGATGCGGGAAAAAACCAGGGTGACGAAAATTCGGTGCGGATGCTTTGCAGCTCAAAATCAGTATTGCCCAGCTTGGCAAACTGAACCCGGATATTTTCCTTTACTTCCGAAAATCCTTTGGTGGAGAGCTCTTTGTCGCACTCTAAATAGAATTGAATGCGGTTCCTTTCCGCGTCGGCTTCGATGGAAATGCCGTTTGCCGTATCTCTGAAGGTAATGTCGATCTGTATTTTACGTTCGGCCGATTTCTTTGCCAGCATTTTGTCGAACTCCTGATCAAAATTGCGGTAGAGCATCGTACCGGTTTTCAGAAACGGCATCTTGAGCGGCGTTACTTTGTCGCCCTCCACGCGGTTCACACGGATACCGGTAAACAGTCCGTCGGTAGAGAGGAAGCACAGGCCGTCGCCATTTGCCAGCGGCACAAGACTTTTTACTGTAAACGAATTTCGTTCTACTCTTTTTACAATGCCGATGGGTTGCCCTATTGATTTTGGGGTGGTGGTTTGTACCAGCCCTGTGTTACGTTCTTGCAGGAAATAAGTGGTGGCACTGCGCTGGAATGTCCGTTGAGGATCGGGCGTAAAGAAATGTGTTGTCTTGCCCAACGAAGCTCTGGTGTATTTGTCCGAACCTTCGAGCAGAGCATCCAATCGTTGACGGTAGTAGGCCGTGATATTTTTTACGTAGTCGGTTTCTTTGAGGCGACCTTCGATTTTGAACGAAGAGACTCCCGCATCCATCATGGCTCCGAGGTGAGCCGACAGATCGAGATCTTTCAGCGAAAGAAGGTGTCCTTCGGGTGTTAGCGGTTTGCCCGACGCATCGACGATCGAGTAGGGAAGACGACAGAGTTGCGCGCATTCGCCGCGGTTGGCGCTGCGGCCGCGTGTAGCCTGACTGGCATAGCACTGTCCGCTGTAGCTCACGCACAAAGCGCCATGCACGAAACATTCAATGCGGGCTTTGGTATTTGCGGCAATATTCCGTATCTGATCCAGCGAAAGTTCACGTGCCAAAACGATTTGAGCAAAGCCCGCTTCTTCCAGAAACTTTACTTTCTCCGCGGTGCGGTTGTTTGTCTGTGTGCTGGCATGAAGTTCGATAGGTGGCAGATTCATTTTCAAAAGCCCCATGTCCTGCACGATCAACGCATCGGCACCAGCTCGATAAAGTTGCCAGACCATCTGTTCGGCTTCGGCCAGTTCCTCGTCACGCAAAATGGTGTTGAGCGCTACGTACACCCTTGCTCCGAAGCGATGGGCATAGGTAGTAAGTGATTCAATATCGGCAATGGAGTTACCGGCAGCGGAACGGGCACCGAATTTCGGGGCTCCTATGTATACGGCATCAGCACCGTGATTGATAGCTTCAATGCCGGTTTCGGCACTTTTTGCAGGCGATAGCAGTTCGATCGATCTCTTCATAAACAGGACTTCAGAATTGGGATGCAAAGATACGGTAGTTTTGCCGGAACCTCGATGACTCTGGACAGAAAGATTATGTTTGTCCAGAATGGGACAGGGATGACGTATTAAAGAATTTGGCACAAAAAAGATGCTGGATTTGTAAAGAATGCTACGTCAGATTAGGAACGGCCTTGTTCGGTGAGCCAAAAAACAAGAGAGGCAAGCGTAAAATTGTCCATTGTTTGAAGCTCCTGACGCAAGGAAGGAGCAAGTTTGGACAATTTAGCTTGACGAGCGCCGGTTTTTTGAGCGAAGCGGGCATAGCCTTGACTTTTTTGCTTCCTTTTTGTGGCAAGACAAAAAGGAAAGTCGGGGTCGCAGGGGCGGAAGCCCCTTATCTAAGTCTTAAATGCGTAATCCCTACTGAATGAAGGTATTTATTCTTTTGATAACCGCAAAAATGGTTATATTTGAAAAAAAAACAATACGTGCATCACACATGAAAAAATATCTGATACTCATAGTGTTGGTTTGGTCGGTATCCGTTTCTGCTTTTGCTATCGGATTGGATACGCTGAAGGTGTCACTGCCCAGTCTTCATTGGGCTTTGCAGATGAACCTTCCCGGGTTTGTCTTGCAAAGTTCGGATGTGAATACAAAGATAGAAGGCCGTTATATTTCGGCATACAATGATTCGTTGGCCATGGATGTGTCAGTTGGAATAGAGGAAAATTCGTTGCGCCTGAATAGTTCGAAGGCTTTGAGAGATAGCAGCTGGATTCAACTCAAAAGGCTCTTTTATGTAAAACAGGCAGTCATTCCGGATTCTGTCAGATATGAGTCGGGAAATTGTGCTTTCGCTGATTTTTTTGTTTCTTCTATTTATGGAAATGTTGTAAATCAACGCAATATTATTGTTTATCTGTTTTATAACAACTTCTGTGTTACTGTTCAGGTGATAAAATCAAATTATAAAGATACAGATGTTGAGAACCTTAATAAAGTTCTGAGCAGCATTAAATTGATAGCTCCTTACTCGCATGTTTCTCTCGAACATTTTATAGATGGGGTTGATTATTTTAATAATGGAAATTATAATCTTGCCGCAAAAATTCTTCAGATGGCTCTGGATGAAAATAAAAGGGATCAGCTATTGAGCAAAGATCAGTTGTATTGGCTGATTTCCAATCTGGGACTGGCATACGGTTTTTCCAAACAATTGGGTAAGGCCGTCTCCACGCTTAATTACGGTATCCGTACCGACCCTTATTTTCCAATGTTTTACTACAATCTAGCAGGGGTATATGCAATGGCAGATGATCTCACAGAGACGATTTATTACCTGTTTCAGGCATTTCAGTATAAGAAGAATATGGCGCAGGGCAATGAATTTCCAGATCCTAAAAAGGATGAGCTGTTTCGGAAATACTGGAAGAATGAAAAATTCAGGGATGCTGTGCGGAACCTGTAGAAATAAAGAAAGACGCAGATCATACAACCTGCGTCTTTCAAATGTGTTCGTTGATAAATAGTCTGTTTAGTGAGCTTTAAAGTTCCATTTGGAATTGTCACTGTTCATGTCAAATTTGCCAAGTGTGGGTGTACTGTCGCCCGAAGATATCAGTGCCAATTGTTCTTTGGAATTAGGAACCACTTTCGGCATAATTCTGTAAGTACCATCGGTCAGTTGGTCGATGCGCCACAATTGTTCGGGAGCTCCTGTAAATTTCGGTACTGTTACCAATTCGGCATCGGCAGTTGCAGCTAAAGCACGTTCAGTTCCTTCAATTACTATTTTGTAGTAAGGGCCTCCGGGGTTTCCACCACCATCGGGTACTGCTGTGATTGTCCATTTTTGATGAGGACGGAACATATAATCGCCGATTCTTACATCAATGTTTCCTGTCGGCCATGTGTTGATAACATCAGATAACTGCTGTGAAGCAACGGGTTTAATCGGTTCGTCGTTGTTGCGTCCGAAACCGCGCATACCGCCCGGCATTCTTGTGAAGTCAACCACCAGTTCCAATGCATATCCTCTGCGTTCCGATTCAATTTCGTAGGTACCTTCTTTGAAGTTCTCTCCTGCAACAGGCCATCCGTTTTTCCACAACAATGGGCGAATGCCTAATACGCTACGGCCGCTCTGATCCAAATCGGCTTCGTAGTGGCATGACATTTTTTCTACACCGTCACCCAAAATCCAACGACCGAAGTGACCGGGCCCTGTGACGCGTCCACCGGCAGCAACGACCATCTTACCGCCGCCTTCCAGCATGTCGCGTCCCATGTTGTCGAGGTAAGGACCTGTAACTTTTCTGGAACGACCGACAACGATATTGTAGGTTGAGTTAGCTCCATCGCAGCAGGTTCCATGGGTACCCAGCAGATAATACCATCCATCGCGGTACATCAAATCGGTAGCTTCGCAGTCAATGGCAATATTGATGGCTTTGTTACCTTCCACACGTTTCCCGGTTTTAGGGTCGAGTTCCACTAAGCGAATAAAGCCGAAATAGGTACCGTATGACATCCACAAACGACCGGTAGTGGGATCAAGAAGAAGTCCCGGGTCGATAGCGTCGCAATCTTCCATGTTTGCAGATGATGCAACGACGATTGGCTCTGTAAATTTAAAATCAGGAGATTTCGGATCAAGCGTTTTATTCCACATGGTATTGATTCTACCATCGTGTCCGCCACCCAGTCCGCCACCGGTAGATCCATACACAACGAGGTAACGATCACCGATTTTGATTACATCAGGAGCTGCACCGCCACCGGGGCGTACGGCACCACCGTTCCATGTCCAGCCGTCTTCGGAGATTAATCCGCCGCCACCTGTACCAAAAGTATAATATTTTCCGTCGCACTCCGCAATTGTGGAGGGGTCATGTATAAATGGTTTCCCGATTTGTGCTTTCGCTGTTCCGGCTAACATTACCGATAACAGGGCTGCTACGCCCATTAATTTTGTTCTGAAGTTCATGTGTATATGATTGTTTTAAGGTCGTTTTTATTCGCAACTAATGGTTATGTCTTTGATCGGTGCTCCTTTTTCATCCAGGAAGCGAACGCAGAAATCGCTCATTCCGGGGCCATTGATTACAGCTCCACGAATGATGTTTTTGCCTTTGTTCAGCGTCAGGCGGGTCGATACGCAATCGTCCACAACCATGCGTCTGTCACCCGAGAGCAACAAAGCTTCCTTGCCGTTGAGCCACCACATAGATGCCGAATTGGATCCTACGGCCATTCTTACGTTTTTCATTTCGCGAGGACAATTAACCACAGTTACCGTCCAAAACAGAACTCCGTAAATTTGTTTTCTTAAGCCATAGGCAAAGCGGAACAATTTGACGTTGTAGTTTTTGCTATCCAAAGCATGCCATTTTAACTCCTGTTCGCCTGCTTTTACAGTCTCTCCATCTTTGGGAAGCATTGTGAACTGGTTGGGGAAATACTCGGTTGAGAATGCTTTGCGGAGGTAACTGTCGGTAAATACAGTGTTACCGCGGTTGGGTTTGTTGATTGGGTCTAAAAGTAACCAACGTTGGATGAAGCCTTTTGCATCCGGACTCTTTTTTGCGGCTGTGGCCGGCGTGAAGTATCCTGAGATGCTTCTTGCGGTATCGCTCGCGGTACTGATCTGCACGGTGCTGCTCTGTGCAGTACTTCTCTTTGTAGTCTTTGACTGAGCGTAACTCCCTTGCAATCCTAGTCCTGCCAGAATTACTGAGCTTACAGCTAATAGTAATGTTTTTCGTTTAATGTTCATGGTAGATCTTTACAGTTTTACATTTGGTGTTCTTAAAAATATGAATTTACTTGTATCACAAAACTACAAATTTTTTTGCTTCGTAAGGCAGGAATTTTACCTTTTGAGGCAGTAAAAAAATTGATTAGTAGCAATATGGATGGCGACATATTGTGAAATTGACACTCTGTTTTTGAATGGGAAATGCCCTGATGTATTCAATTTCCGCTATCGTTAATTTGTACAAAAAGTTAAGCGAAATGTGTTTTTGTAAGAATTTGTATGATAATATTTTGATGTTTGACTTTAGAGCAATGTTGCTGTCATTGATTATACAAACCTTTCGGATATCTTTCCCCTCAGAACTACAGTTGTCGATTTTTTCAAATTGTCCCGGAAGTGTTTCCCCGTGTGGGGGATCTGAGTTGTCTGTTCATGGTTGGTTTATGTGAATTTCTATACCTGATGTTATTTTTTTAGTCTGTTTTGCTGTTTTTGCGCTGGAATGTATCGTCAAAAACAGGCGGGTTTTTCGGACGAAGCATGTTTTTGCTCTTTTGTTGTTATCATTGAGATGACGCAAAAAATGAATGCTTATTTTGCCAGATTCTTAAATACCGATCCAAAAATCAAATAATTGGTATTTCCGGCAATGGTACCCTCGTTTTCTCCCCACAAAAATGGCCAGTCGTCGTAGTTTTCAAAGTGGTCGGGGTTTCTGAATAATACACCCGGAGCTACATTGCCCGGAATAGCGGAAAAATCGGCGCGGTTATTGCCGTAAAAAACCGCTTTGGGACGCGTGGCGCCCACAGTTGCCACAAACGAATAGTTGTGGTACGGGTGGCACCCAAACAACCAGTTGGATACCTTGTAAATATTGCTGATATCCACAATGTCGGGGAAATACTTATTGGCAAAGCAGACAGTGGTGCCAAAATTCAACAGGAGTCCGTTGCCGGCCCAGTTACCCAGTCCGATGGGTACTCCGTAAGGATTTTGCTTTTCAAGTCCTTTGATGTATTCGTTGTATTTTACCACATAGGGGCGGAGTTTTTCTTTGTAGGATGCGTCCATGTGCGGAATAGCGTCCAATGCCGTGAGCAGTCCGAACGTTACGTTGCGGTCAAGAGCAGTCCATAACAATTCCTGAAATTTATCGATGTACTGTTTCTCACCGGTTGCAATATACAACTGAAGATTCGTGGCGACATCTGCCGATCCGAAACCTCTGCGCATATTATCTTTAGGCTGTTTGGCAAGCAATTCCGTTGCCTCTTTCTGCAACCGTTTCGACTGTTGCAATGCTCTTGCAGCAAGATCGTCGTTATATCCCTTCAAAGCACGGCTTGCAGCAGCAAACATCGTTGCGGCCTGAAGATCGAGGCGCGGATTACGGCTTGTAAAGGCCCACATATCATCCTTTACTCCACTTGAGCGGCCATCGGGGGCTATTTCGTAAGGACCGAGATTTGGATTATAGGGAAGTCCGTCTGTTATAGAGGCTGCATCTCCAAGGTGATGGTAATTATCCAGCACTGAGTTAGAGAGCGTTTGTGCCATGTGGCCTATTTTCTCTGCCTGAGCTACCAGATTCAGCGTTCCGTGCTCGATAAACTGCAACACGTCGGGCGTTCCATCGGGACGGTGAAGGTCGACATAGCGATGCTTCTCATCCACGAACGTCTCATCGCGCGAGGGTTTGAAATAGTCCCATGTCTGCACAAAATTTTCCACGACGCTGATGTTCGATTCTGTCTCTATATCAAAATCGCCTGCATCGAAAAAGCCGCCTACGTTTAATCCGGGAATCAGCTCCAGAGCTTTGTATTTTGTGTCGGTGGTAGGCCCCTGAGAGTGCAGGTCGAAATGGTCGGTGTTGGGCGGAGCCTGCAGATAACCATCTTTAAAGGGTTCGCCGTGCCATACCCTGTAACCCTCTTTTACATACATATGATCCATATGTATCGGAATCCACACATCGCTGGTAGCATCGATTATCTTGTCGTAAACGCTGTTGTCAATTAAAAAATTATTGGTTTTGGTATTGCCATACTGAATATAGTAGATCCCGGGTGTTTTAACCGAAGAGAAATCGAATTTCGCATAGTGATATTTGTAATAATCGCCCCATGATACCACATTGCTGCTGAATACTTCGGAAGCATTGCCGGTTTCGTCAATTTTATACAACGATGCTTTTACAAGCGGTTTGTCATTCTTGTCGAGTTCAATAACAGATACTTTCGGTTGCGAAGGGATGTAACCTACCTGAGAGATACCGATATTGGGTTCGCGTACCCAATCCTTAATGGCATTGGGTTCAACGGTCCAGGTCAATACCTTGCCTGTTTTTCCCGCCGGAAGCAGGCTGCGAACTACAAACCAGCCGTTTTGTGCCAACATGCGACCGTCGAAGAGCATCAGATTGGCATCCGGCGAGGTGATTTTCACCAAGCGACTCGGTTCATCGGGCGCAAGCAGCAGGGTGTGACCGGTTTCGAGAGGGAGCGGATCAACAAATTTGCCTGTACCTCTGTCGTCAGCAGTTACATATCCTTTGTATTGCTTGATTTTTTCACTGTTTGGTTTCGCAATGGTACTGCTAACAGCATATCGGGGGAAACGGTTGAAGCGTCCATCCATCAGATAGGTCTTCGACCAATATTGGGAGGGAAGAAATTCCAGGTTAAAGCCGGCTTTCCCTTCGAGAAATTTCGGAACCGGTTTATCGAGGTAAACAGATATTTCGACACTTTTACCTTTGGCCGTGGCGACCACGCGTGAATCGAAATCAAAATCTTTATACCGTAACGTGACCTCGATAGAGTTGGATGCGCGGTCAACCTTGCGGTTTGACACCGAAGGCACCAGATCCCACTGCTCGGGAGTATTGGAGAGCCGTACGGCACCGCCTTGCGCCGTTCTGACACCATGGTGAATCAGTTCGATGCCCGCGTTCTTTTCATCGTTAAAGCCACCTGTGAAAAGGTTGCTGTACACAAGAAGATTGACTCCCTGCTTCTCGAAATACTCAAGATCATTGAGTTTCAAATCCTGAGCCGAAGCATGGCTGAATGCCGTCAGTAGTAGTACAACAATTGAGAAATGTGTTAGTCTCTTCATCTGTATTCGAAAATAAGGTTATCGTAACGAGGGCTGGCATTAACAACCAGAATCAATTTGACATATTTATGTAGTCAGGGTTTAAATTCAGAAATGTTCCAATACCGATAGAAATCGGCCTGCACACAAAAAAAAGGCGCAATTTGAAAGAATTGCGCCTTAAATTCATAAATAATTTATTCCTTGCCAAGGTTGCTTAATGCGCCTTAAAATTCCATTTGGAATTGTCGCTCTTCATATCAAACTTGCCCAATGTTGGCGTACTGTCGCCCGAAGATACCAAAGCTAGTTTCTCTTTCGAATTGGGAACTACCTTCGGCATAATGCGGTATGTACCATCTGTCTGCTGATCGATGCGCCACAATTGTTCGGGAGCACCTGTAAACGACGGAACAGTGATCACTTCGGCATCAGCAGTTGCAGCCAAAGCACGGTCGGTGCCTGCAATTACAATTTTATAATACGGACCACCCAAATATCCACCTGCGTCGGGAACGGCCGTGATTGTCCATTTTTGATGAGGGCGGAACATGTAGTCTCCGATTCTTACATCAATGTTTCCGGTCGGCCATGTGTTGATTACATCAGCTAACTGCTGCGAAGCAACAGGTTTTACCGGTTCGTCGGTGTTACGTCCGAATGCGCGCATACCGCCCGGCATACGTGTAAAATCGACCACCAGTTCCAAGGCGTATCCTCTGCGTTCCGACTCAATTTCGTAAGTGCCTTCTTTGAAGTTATCTCCGCCAACAGGCCATCCGTTTTTCCACAACAATGGGCGAATGCCTAATACGCTACGGCCGCCCTGATCCAGATCGGCTTCGTAGTGGCACGACATTTTCTCCACGCCGTCATCAACGATGGTACGTCCGAAGTGCCCCGGACCGTTAACACGTTCGCCGGCAGCCAGCACCATTTTACCACCACCTTCCAGCATGTCGCGCCCCATATTGTCGAGGTAAGGGCCAGTTACTTTTTTGGATCGACCCACCACGATATTGTAGGTTGAGTTTGCACCGTCGCAGCAGGTTCCATGAGTACCCAGCAGATAGTACCAGCCATCGCGATACATCAAAGCCGTAGCTTCGCAATCGATAGCGATATTGAGTTCTTTATTGCCGGCAACGCGCTTTCCGGTTTTCGGATCGAGCTCCACTAACCGAATATAACCGAAATAAGTACCGTATGTTAACCATAAACGACCATCGGTCGGATCGAGGAGAAACGCAGGGTCGATTGCTTCACAATCATCGTCGCCGTTACTTGATGCAACCAGCGTTTCGTCTTTGTATCCGAAGTCAGGCGATTTCGGATCGAGTGTTTTTGTCCACATCACAAGCACATCGCTTGCATGTTGTTTCCTCGCACCTCTGGCATACGACACATAATACCGGTCTCCGATTTTAATAATATCGGGAGCGACACCGCCACCGGGCCGTACACCGCCGCTATTCCATGTCCAGCCGTCTTCGGATACTAATCCGCCGCTACCTGTACCAAAGGTATAATACTTTCCATCACACTCCACTACACTTGAAGGGTCGTGTATAAATGGTTTCCCGATTTGTGCTTTCGCTGTTCCGACTAACAATACCGATAACAGGGCTGCTACGCCCATTAATTTTGTTCTGAAGTTCATGTGTATATGATTGTTTTAAGGTCGTTTTTATTCGCAACTAATGGTTATGTCTTTGATCGGTGCTCCTTTTTCATCGAGGAAGCGGACACAGAAATCGCTCATTCCGGGGCCATTGATTACAGCTCCGCGAATGATGTTTTTGCCTTTGTTCAGCGTCAGGCGGGTCGATACGCAATCGTCCACAACCATGCGTCTGTCTCCCGAAAGCAACAGGGCTTCCTTACCGTTGAGCCACCACATAGATGCAGAATTGGAACCAACAGCCATTCTTACGTTTTTCATTTCGCGCGGACAGTTAACCACGGTTACCGTCCAAAACAGAACTCCGTAAATTTGTTTTCTTAAGCCATAGGCAAAACGGAACAATTTGACATTGTAGTTTTTACTATCCAAAGCATGCCATTTCAACTCCTGTTCGCCTGCTTTTACAGTCTCTCCATCTTTGGGAAGCATTGTAAACTGGTTGGGGAAATACTCGGTTGAGAATGCTTTGCGGAGGTAACTGTCGGTAAATACAGTGTTGCCGCGGTTGGGTTTGTTGATTGGGTCTAAAAGTAACCAACGTTGGATGAAGCCTTTTGCATCCGGAGTCTTTTTTGCGGTTGTAGCCGGCGTGAAGTATCCTGAGATGCTTCGTGCGGTATCGCTTTGCGCGGTACTGCTCTTTGCAGCCGTCGACTGAGCGTAACTTCCTTGTAATCCTAATCCTGCCAGAATTACTGAGCTTACAGCTAATAACAATGTTTTTCGTTTGATGTTCATGGTAGATCTTTACAGTTTTAAATTTGGTATTTTTGAAATAAAACGAATATATCTATTTGCAAAACTACAAATAAAATATTGTTTTATGCTATAATACAGGCAAATACAACAATAAAGAACAATGATAAGCAGCTTCTTATTGTTACTTATCTTGTCCATGCAAAAGGATTGAATCCGTTGGTATTTAATTCATGGGGGAGGCGGGTTTCTGTACTTTTTTTTTACTCTTTTGGAGGCCGTGTTCCAGCACCCAATAACATCTTGCCATCGGTTTCAAGTAAATTAAAATCTGTGTTATCAGCTAAATCAGCTTCAATCATAGTGGTGACAATCGCATGTGCCCCGAAACGGTGTTTTTCTATTTGGTATTTAACTCTTTTTCTATTATTTGCTCAAGCCTCCGAATGTCTTGAGCTATGTTTTCAGGTTCTAAACTTCCGCCACTTTTCAGGAATATAATTTTCCCTGCTTTATCAACAATAATTGTAGTGGGATACCCTTGACTGAAATTCAGTCTGCAACATTCAACTACACTCATTGGATAGACAGGGAAGGATAATTTCAGTGTATCAACAGATTCTTTAGCTTCTTCAGGAGAGTCGCTTGTAAATGAGATAAACTGAAATGCAGGATTTTTCATGAATTTCTTATGGAGGTTACAAAGTTCATTCATTTCAGCAATGCAAGGTGCGCAATACTTAAACCAAAAATTGATAATGGTGACTTTCCCGATTAATCCTTTTTCTGCTATTGTTTGCCCATCTATACTAATGGCTGTAAAAGCAGGATATTTTTTCCCTAAGTTCAGTTGGAAAATGCTGTCTCTTTTGTGAAAATAAGACTCCATATCAGTATCGAGAGAATTTGTTTTTCTTTCAAACTTAGGTTCTACTGGTTTTTGGTTGATTTCTTGTCCAAAAGCCAGATTTATGTCTAAAATCAGGAGGGCAATAATCAACTTTAAAATCTGTCTCATACTTCCTTTCTATGGTATTAGGTTTTCTAATCCGATAACAACATCCACCGCTTGCATCATATCCGGAGTGTCAGGGAACAAACTTATTTGTTCCCAAATACACTACTGTTCTTTTGTTAATTCTTTTTCATCTGTTTCTTTTGGAAAGAAATCTGAAATCAACATTGGTGTAAAAATGCAGACAATTCCAATTATTGATTTCAATCCGAAATCGCCAACGAAATTCATTCCGATTAGGTATATCCCACAAATTATAAAAACTACTTTAATCAGTTTTTTGTTCCAAACAAAAGCGCCAACCAAATATGATATTCCGAGTAAAGTAAACATTCCTACATTCATAATGTGATTAGTTTCGTCACTATAATGCAGAAACCAGTTTGATATTTTTCCGACCAAAACAATGCCGATTAATACCAGAAAAATGTTGTTTAATAGCTTTTTCATACATATTTGTGTCTTATGGAATTTTCATTAACTTAACATTGAAATTACACAAAAGTTGCTTATTGTTTCTTTAAAAACATTTTGTTGAATAATCTTCGTAGTTTATTGATGTTTGTAAATTCATAGCCTGCATATTGATACCCATTTGATATAATTAATGTATTGTTGCAATTTTTTGTTGTAAAGAAAAGTTCCAAGATTGGCCTCTCTTTTGACTGCTGACCTTCTTTTGAAATGTGAGCTTTATATGATATGCACGCAGTTAAAGTTGTATCAGGAAAAGATTTAAAGTCTTCTTTGAATTTTAATGTGTTTTTTGTAATTGCCTTTTTCAGAATATCACTTATCTTCTTTGTGGGAACCCCATAAGCAATGTCTGTGTTAGGAAACCAAACTAATACTGATAATGAATCGATAGACGTGAATACTGTTTGTATATATTCATAGATTAGGGTGCTTTGGGGAAGAAGGTCATTTTCGCAAATGATTTTCATGTAATCACCCCTATCGCTAAAAGACACTAACTTTATCGTGAATTGATTTCTAACCTTTAATGAGTCTTCCGTTTGAACGCCAAACCATGGTTGAGGGAAAAGATAATATGTGTCTTTTGCAATCATACTTGAAGATTTTATTTTTTTATCTTTAAGGTCAGTCGAGAAATACCTATATGAGTGATTTCTGCTAAGATACGTATGCAAGATACTATCGCTGGAATTTAATAATAACTGATCTACACCATCAAGTGTTTCTTTAAGTTTATATTTTATTGAATTTATAGTCGAATGATTGCAAGTTGAATAATCCACCAATGATTCAATTTTTTTATTTTTAATTAAATGATAAATCGAGTCGTTATTTTTAATCTTATAAAATCCCATATTGAACAAAATACTATCTGATTTTGATTTGTAAAAATCCGTTGTGTTTTCTTCTTTCTTTGGAGAATTAAAATCATCAAATAGACTTTGAGCTTCAGTATTGCAACCAAAAGTTAGCACTAATAAAATAGTTAACATCCTTGTTTTCATATCACTTATATAAGTTTTTTTTTCTGCTGGCGCGGGTCTCCCGACCTGTGCCCTTGCAAAGCTTCAAAACATATTTTTTTGTCTGTTTTTTTAATCCGGATATCAGAAATGTCAAGCTCGTTTACGGTATATATGTTACTTCCATAAATTGCACGGGTCGGGAGATTCGCGCTTGCACGGGAGAACTGAACTTGCAAATTGCACTGAAACCGCTATGTTTAATGACCGCGTGTTGGCGGTAGTTTTTCAACATTAATTAAAGTGCGAAAATAATCCTTGAATTCAATCTTGTAAATCGATCTGAATGCAATGTCGAATTTCTGATCATTTAAGGATAAATGTAATAGACTAATTAATTTAGGTTTCCCATATTTTTCTATCAAATCATCAACAATAAAAGCAAACTCTGAGTACGCATATTTATATAAATCATTTAAAGGATATGTGTTCACAGTTTTTCCTTTTGCTGCCATTCCAAATGTCCCCCAATCAACAGGATTAATAACGTACCCTCTTAGTATCCGTTGCCTGACAGTATCGAGTGGCGGATAACCATCATGGCCTAACATCTGCGAAGAATATGTCGCAATACCTTCCAAAAACCAAAGTGGATAACCTGTCAGCTTAGAGTTTGTTATATTTTGATTTATAATAGAATGTGAAAGTTCATGTTGTAAGTACGAACATAATGCTCCTGCTTTTGTTTCAAAATATTCACGAGAATACAAAATATAAACTCTACCCCAAAAAGGCTGAGTAACAAACTTCACATCATGCCCATTAAATCTACGATGCTCTTTAATGTTTGAGCTAATTACAATTTGGACTTTTCTTTGAAATTTGAGGTTATGAAAATTTTCAACCTTGACAATTAAACTATCAACTTTTGGAAATTTTCTCAAATCTACTTCTCCTTTATGATAATATATAACTGAGCTCTCTGTCTCAATTTTATCAAATCCAATCAACCATGGACACATAAAATTTAGTCTTCCCCAAAAGAATAAATACAAAACAATAAGAACCAGCCCAATGATTAAAAGCTTAATTATGAATCTCGTTTTAGAATTTAATCTCATGAATTACAATTTCAAAATCAATGTTTAAATATCATGTCTTCATCAGTAATGAAGATCTACTTCAAAATTACAGCCAACGACCGAGGCTATGGGCATTTGGCGGTTTGCGGGAGCGTTCACTGTCGCACAGCGACAAAGTGAATGCGGGAGCAAAACTGCCTGAATGCACGTCAGCCAGCCAATGCCTATAGGCGGGTGTTACCAGTAGTTTTTTTATACATATCTTTCGATTAGTTCAAATTTTGTTGGACTTAAATTTGTTATTTGCTGCGAGAATATAATTTCATTTTCATCTACATATTCAATATATTGTTTTAACCAATCAATTTCCTCAAAACCAAATCCATATCTTAGTAACCATATTTCTAACTCGTCATTTGTACCATATTTAATGTAATTCCTTAATGTCAACGCTCTTTGGTCGAGTGTTTGATTATAATACAACTGGAATGCTGCTGCTAAGGGGTCTGATAAAGATAATGAGATAACTTTATCAAGATAGTCATATGTATCATAAACTAAGATATCGTAATCAAAATCTATTATTGATGTGTTTCTAGGGAAAATTCCGGCAGTTGTTGCACTTGGGTCAGGAAGAGGAGTTGCAATAGTTGAATGTCTTATAGTTATTGATTTTCTTAATTGTGATGCATCTTCAGATGAAATTTCATTCTTTCTTAATCTTGATAGAATTCTTCTCTGCTCATCTTTATTTGTCAAGAAAGCATGACGAAGTGAAACAATTTCTTTAAATGATTTACCTTGTATCTTCCAAAGTAAGATTGGAATAGAAACACTCAAAACACTAGCCTCTCCTCTTGTTAAGTTGTTTTTTCTTAAATGACTTATGTAGATCTGTTTAAAAGCATTTTTCACCTTGTTTCTGCTATCATCATCCAAATTGTAATAATCTTTACCAGTGATTGGGATATTATCTTTTAAGAAACTTTCAAGAATAAATTCAATAAAAGAATTTATGTCTGCATTCGATAGTCGCTCTATTTGACTCTCTGTTAAATGTAAGTCATTGTTAAACGAATCATTTTTAATTGCTTCGGAAATATCTTTTAAATCTTCAGGTAAGTCATCTATACTCGAATCAAGCATTGAGGTTTCTTTGAGAGATGTATTATTTCTCATTCGATTGCAAAAACGAGCTACATTTTTTGATTCAATGACAACATATCCATAATCAAATGAATTTGGAACAAGTGTACTTCGACCTGCACGGCCAATTAGATTTTTTAAATCTAAATTTTTTTTATTTTCATCACCGTCAAATCTAAAATTATTAATCCAAACAACATCAAAAGGCATATTAATTCCTTGGGTTAAAGTAGAAGTTGCAAAACATATTTTTGCATAACTCTTGTTGACAAATTTCTCAATTAATAGCCTCGCAAATAAAGGCATTGAACCATGATGAACAACAATCCCAATTTCCATCATATCAATCATATAAGAGTGCTTTTCACCTGCGCGCTCTGATGCCCCAATGAAATCCCTAAGTTCATTTATTATCTCAATCGCTTCAATATTTTCAATTTTGGGACAAAGTTCAATGTATTTTGCAAAATCAAGAATATAACTTCCATCATATATTTTTGATTTTGAAATATAAACTAGTAGAGTTCCATTATTCTTTAGAATATTTTCAATCAATTCTACTTCAACGAAAACTTGTTCATTATCTATGTTCTCAGCATATGGAGAAAAATACTTAAATGTGTTGTTTTTTTCTGACAAAAAAATCTTACCTACTGAATTATGATTGTATCTCGCAAAATCAGAGTTATTTACAAAACCATGTTTTTTTAATTGCGCCTCAGGGTTTTGAACAAATGGGTGAGTGAAAACTTTCTTCGCATTTGGTAGTAATTTATCAACCCTCCTTACAAATGAATCAAATCTCATTCCTCTAATTCTTTCTTCTGAAATTTGAGCTTCATCAAATAAAAATAAGCCAATATTTAAACTATGAATAATGCTAAATAAATCTTCCCCTCGCTCTGGTGTGATAATATATATCCGCCTACTAGTTCTATTGATATTTACATTTTCAATGAATTGTAAAACTAATACAGAATTATCCCCTTTTAAAAGTTCCCTTACTCTAAACAAGTATTCAGAAATTAATGCTCTAGATGGAACAACAATAATAATATCAGTTTCTGCTTTTAAAATCAATTCTCTAAATAAATAAGACTTTCCTGAGCTTGTCGGGGCAGAGAATGAAAAATAATTCTTATTTGTGATTTTTTGAAAAGCACTTGCTTGAACAGGTGTAAATCTGTGACCTGTTTCAGCTTGAATGGTATCAGCAAAAATAGAATAAACTTCCTCGATAATATTAGACGGTTTTGTCGTTTTATAGAACAAACCTATTAAATGCATCAGTTTGCTTTCATACATGCTAAAGGTTTGAGGATGGAATTTCTTTATATAAGACAATTTTTCAAATTCTTGAGAATTAGTTGGTCCGGTTGAATGTAAATTGTCAATAATATCCTTAATTACGTTATCTATTTCAGGATGATTAATGTATTCGGTAATTTTCATATTTCAACACCAATTAAGTATAACTCTGGATATTCTAATAACTTTTCAAAGCAATCTGACTCTATTGCAGTTCTAAAAATTCGTTCATATTGTTGTCCGTTTATTGAAAAAGCAGCTACATAAGCTTTTTCACCATTTATTGCTTTTTGCATTGCTTCATCTGATGCAAAATTTTTTAAATGAACGAAATCCATAATGTCTTTTTTATCATCAATGAAGCCAACTATTTGATTTATTGCGATTGTATGTGGATTCGAATTACTACTATATTTTGCCTCACCAAAAGTTATTAGATTAGCTGAACTTTCTGTATGAAAGTCAAATCCTGGATTACCTGTTATTTTTTCTTTCCAAATTTCAGCCAATGGAATAAACTTATGATCCATATGATTTATCAATGAATCCCTTGCTGATTCAGAAACAAGATATTCACCAAACTCCTCGGTTACAGTATCGTCAACTTTCTCAAAAATCTGAGTAACTAATTTTACAATTGTTTTTTCTGCACGAGCTGCATATGACATTTGCTCAACTACTCCTAAATTATTAATCCAACTTTTGTTTGAAATAGATTGAATTATCTCTTTAGCTCTCGATTCTACATCAGTTATCTTCACATGGATTTTGTAGACTAGTCCTTTAGATGTCTTACCATAGTCTTCCATATTTACAATATCGATACTTAATATTTCCATGTTAGATTTGATGTTGTTTTTATTTTTTTCAAAATTACTGGTAACATTTCTGTAAGGGAAACAGAATTTCCCTTACATCCGCCTTGTGAGTCTTTTGTGTTTTTGTAAATTGTTGTTTATTAGCGAAATAATAAATTCGTATTTATTATGGTAGTTTCTCTTACAAAATTATTAACTTTTGTTTGTATATCTCGGTTGTCGATTTGTCTTGCAAATCAATCTCTATCATTCTTATCTTCAAATAACCCGGGCTATATGTCCAAACTGTCTAACGGATTTCTAATCTGGTCGAAGCCCTTGGTGGTTACGTGTGTATAAATCTCCGTTGTTTCCCACTAGAATGCCCTGGTTTCGGTAACTATTTGCTTAGTGTTTTATTAGAAATGGCAGGCAATGCAGTTTAACTATTTCCGCTTCAAAACTACAAATTAGTTTTCGAAAGACGAAGTTTTTTGTTAATATTATTTTTACGGATAAGGTTTGCTTCTTTTGGTGCAAAAAGGTAAAGGATTTATTTGCAGGTCGCTGTGATTGCTCAATGCGAGTCGGAGCTCGCATCACCCAAAACTTCATGTCATTGGTTTCAGTTAAAGATGGCAATCGCCTTTCATTTCGATGGTGCCAAAAAAGATCGATAAGAGCAACAAAAAAGCGCCTGCAGCAGTTGCCACAAGCGCTTTTAACAAAAGCAAAACTGGTTCTGGTTCTATCAATCGAAGTAGGTATAGCCTGTTTCTGCGTGGTACGATTCATCGAGACCGAGTGCTTCTTCCTTATCGGTAGCACGGATGCCGATGGTAAGCTGTACCAGCTTGAATAGTATGAAGGTTCCGGTAGCAGAGAAGGCGATGGTGGCGCCTACGCCCATAAGTTGTACCAGAAATTGATGCGCGTTGCCGTAGAAGAGGCCGGCGCCGGGGTGGTTGCCTGCGGTGGCAAAATATTTGGTCACTGCCGGAGTGGCAAACAATCCGGTGAACAACGTTCCTACAATACCTGCAATTCCGTGGATACCGAATACGTCGAGCGAGTCGTCGTAGCCAAGTTTCACCTTGACAAAAGCAACCATCAGGAAGCAGATAATGGCAGCAACCAGTCCGATGACCATAGCGCCTTTCACGTCTACAAAACCATTGGCAGGTGTGATGGCTACCAAACCGGCAACGGCGCCGGTACAGATGCCTACCACGGTCGGTTTTTTACCTACAACCCAGTCGAGCACGGCCCATACGGCTGCTGCAACGGCGGTTGCCATGTGCGTGGTAAGGAATGCGTTGCCGGCCAGGAAGTCGGCGCTCAGTCCGCTACCGGCGTTGAAGCCGATCCATCCGAACCAGAGCAGAGCTGCACCGATAGCCACGAAAGGAATATTGTGAGGGGGAATGGCGTGTCCCTGATAGTCGCGGCGGCGTCCCAGCAATAAAACGGTGACGATGGCCGTGATACCCGAGTTGATTTCCACAACGGTACCGCCCGAGAAGTCCATCAGGCCCAGTTTGGCAAGCCAGCCGTCAGCCGACCATGCCCAGTGAGCAATAGGATTGTAAACGAAGATTGACCATAATAACGTAAATACGAGAAATCCCTTGAAATTGATGCGTTCTGCAAATGCTCCGATGACAACGGCCGGGGTGATAACGGCAAACATGCACTGGTACATGATGTAAACAATGTGAGGAATAGTGCCGGTCATTTCGGGCGCTCCGTTGACTATTTTGCCGGTTGCCTGCGCGTGCGAGATGAAGTAGGGGCTCAGGTCGCCTATGCCTATGCCGTTGAGGAATGACCAGTCGAGGCCTCCGATAAACGGAGCCAATGCGCCTTTTGAACTGCTGAAGGAAAGGCTGTAGCCACATACGATCCACTCGATGCTGACAATGGCGGTAATGATAAAGCACTGCATCATCACATTCAGTATATTTTTACGACGGACAAGGCCTCCGTAAAACAACGCCAGACCGGGAATGGTCATTAAAAGAATCAGCGCGGCAGACATGATAACCCAGGCGGTATCACCCGTATCTACTTTAGGAGCAGGAACATTGGTAACAGCTGCTGTTGCCTGTGCTAGTGCAGGGAAAGTGCATGCGATAAGGAGTCCTACCGCAATCAGAATAGATTTTCTCATTGTTGAATAAAACTAATTTACTGTTTTAGGGAATAACGACATGGCGTTACCGGAATTGGGTGAAAATGCGGGAATTTCCCGGGGGGGGCATTATTCTTCTTTATTGTATAATGCTTCGGGACCGTTTTCGCCGGTACGGATACGATAGGTTCCTTCAATGTCGGAAACGAATATTTTACCGTCGCCGGCATCGCCTGTGCGGGCCGAATTGATGATGGCGTTGATTGTTTTTTCGAGGTTCACATCGCGGACGACAACCGACAACATGCGGCGCTGGATGTATTTTGACTGGAAGACCTGGCCTCTAACGACTTGTTCTTCTGTGGATTTTCCCAAACCGGTGATGTCCCAATAGGAAAACCATTCGATTCCGGCATCGTACAAGGCTTGTTTTACGTCTTCAAATTTGGATTTGCGGACAATTGCTTCGATTTTTTTCATACTACTTAGACGTGTAAATTTTTAAGGTACAAGGGGAAATTTATTTTACCCGGAGTGATAATCCTGCTATGTGTTGTGTGATAAGCAAGCCGGGAAAAAGTAAAAGACAATAGTACTTTCTAAGACGCTGCAAAAATAGAAGATATTCCTCAAATTATAAAGCAAAAAGTTATAAAAAAGCCACAAATAATGAAATAATGAAAGAAAAAGAACAATATAGTATCATAATGATATTTATTGTGTTGTTGGGATGTCGTTATTTCAATAAAAGATAACGATAAGCGCCATATTATGGGTGTTTGGCTGACAAAATGATTATTATTGTCTTTTTTAATATTCAAAATAATAGTAAAAGTGCTTTAATAATTATATATGTTGGTTTATTAGGTGCTTTTTGTGGAAAATAGATATTGAAATGAGCCTTGTTCTTTTAATTTGTAACGGTTCTTTAATTCTGCAAAATCGAAGGTATGTCAGTGCGATGATTATATCATGTTACCGAAAATGCTCGTTATCTTTGTGTCGGTTTTTCCGGCAGTCAGTTGTGTCGCCGGTTACTATTTACTATTGAATGAACTATCTTGCGCATATATATCTTTCGGGCGATGATCGTCAGTGTCAGGTTGGCAACTTTATAGGTGATTTTGTAAAAGGGAATCGTTACGAAGATTATCCGGAAAAAATACGCCAGGGAATTTTGCTTCACCGGCAAATCGACAGCTTTACCGACAGCCATCCGCTGGTGCTCGACACAGTGGCTATGCTTCGACCCGAATTTGGGCGCTATTCCGGAATTATTGCCGATGTTTTCTTCGATCACTTGCTCGCTTCCGGCTTTCGTCACTACTCCAACGGGAAATCGCTACGGTGTGTGTCGGTCAATTTTTACTATGCCATGTTGCGTTACTATCCGTACCTGCCTTCGCGTGTAAAAAGATTTATCTGGCATTTTATCTCCACTAACCGTCTGATGCGTTATGCCACATATGAGGGTTTGAACGAGTCGTTTACAATCATGTCCAATTATAAGATTCCGGCGCTTCGTCCTGAAGAGACTATCGCTTTCCTCCGCCAAAATCACACCGAACTGGAAGAACGCTTCGCCGGCTTCTTTCCCGAACTGGAGGCATTTGTAGAAAATGTGGAGATTTGAGGATGTGGAGATTCCAGGATTCCAAGAGTTCAAGATTCCGGAACTACAGTGGAATGCTTGTACGTAATAACATCAGGAAAGTGATGGAGCAAGGATGAATGACTCAGACTATTCTGTAAATCCTTTCGTTTTCATGCTTTCTCCGTTCACAAACAGAGCCATTCCCGTTTTCATTCTCCTGAAATTTTCTTTCTCATAGAATTTTTCCTTGCCGGGAGCAGCGTATAAAATAGCATTGCAATTGGGGATATGCTCTAAAATGGTTTGAAGTATTATTTTACCGATTCCTTTCCCCTGATAATCGGGAAGCACGGCAACATCATAAATCGCCGCTTGGTATTCGCCATCCGATAAAGCTCTTCCAAAACCCACGAGGTTTTCGTCATCAAACACAAATACCACGGTATGGCTACGATTAAATGCCCGTTCATGCACTTCGGGAGTGCGATATGCCATACCTGCACTCTGAAGGATATGAACCACCAAATCCCAGTTGATATTCGTTGTATCAAGTTGTAGTCGTAAATTCATCGGTGTAAATTATTTATATTCTCTCGAACAAAGGATTCGGTAAATAGATGGTGAATTGAACAGATTCAGATCATTCCCTTGTAACTCTTATATAGCGTCAATACTACTGTCTGCGGTGTACTGATTACTGGTTTTTCCACCATCCGGCGAGCTTTCTGAAGAACGACGCGTCCGAATAGAAATGAATATGTGGATAGCCTGCGAGTACGTTCTTGTAGGAGAGTCCGCCCTGCCAGCGACGATGATTTTCGGGTTTTTCGATATCGAAACTGAAATTATAATTGGGCGTTTCGGAAGCAGGAATCAGTTGTGAATGGTGAAACTCGTGTGCCAGTGTCTGCACATCGTCCCAGCCGACTCTGCAATAGCCGAAGTGCTGCAAACGGGTAGTCATCTCAGTGTGACAATCGAACACCCCGCACATGGGGTAAAACTCTCCTTCCGTGGGACTAATCCCTTCGGTAAGGTACATCAGTCCGCCGCACTCTCCATAGATTGGCATCCCGTTTTCGGCGGCATCGCGGATACTTTGCAGCATCGTGTGGTTTTCGCTCAGTTCGCGGGCAAACACTTCGGGATAACCGCCGCCCAGATAGAGCGCATTGATTTCCTTCGGTAATTCAACCTCGGCCAAGGGACTGAAAGAGTGCAATTCGGCACCGTTCTCTTCCAGCAGATCGAGGTTGGCACGGTAGTAAAAACTGAAGGCTTTATCGAAGGCTACTCCCAGCTTTAACCCCTGCAAGGGAATATCGAAACCAGCGGGCTTGCAGGCCGTAAACGTTTGTCTGTCGGTACGGGTTACCTCGAGTAAACGGGTCATGTCTATATGTTGTGCCATCAGGTCGGCAATACGGTCGGTTTTCTCGATCAACGTCTCCACCTCTCCGGCCTGTATCAGTCCCAGATGACGGCTTTCGAGTCCGATGCCGCCGTCGGGAGGCAGGTAGCCCAGGCAGGCCACGCCGCAATGATTTTCGATATAGCGCTGCAAAAAAGAGAACTGTTCGTCGCTGTAAACGTGGTTAAGAATTACACCGGCCACCTGCACCCGTTCGTCGAAACGGGCAAAACCGTTTATAATGGCCGCCACGCTCTGGTAAAGGGCTTTGCAGCTCACCACCAGAATTACCGGTAAGTCAAGCGCCCGTGCCAGTTCGGCCGTGCTTCCGCCTCCATCTTCGCCAATGCCGTCGAACATACCCATTACTCCTTCCACTACCGCAATATCGCTGTTTTGGCTATATTTGGCAAAAAGGTAGCGGGCAGTATCTTCGCCCAGCAGATAAGTGTCCAGATTATGCGACGAGGTAGCTGTAGCCACGCTGTGAAAAGCCGGATCGATATAGTCGGGACCGGTTTTGAAGGGAGCCACCCGCATCCCCTGTCGGCAGAGCAGTCGCATCAGGCCGATGGTAACGGTGGTTTTACCGCTCCCGCTATTGGTTCCCGCTATGATAAATCCGTTGTTCATGCTGCAAAGATAGAGAATTTAGGCAAAACGGGGGAAATATACCCTCGGAGGTTCGGCCTTCCTCCTTTTGGGTTCGGCAGATACCTTTATAGGTAAAGTGTTTGACCAGAAAAGGTATATGTGATATGTTTTTAGGTTCGGCTGATATCCTCTGAGGTCTAAAATATACCCTCGAAGCATATTCTTCAGACCTGAAAGGATATGTTTAATATGCTTTTAGGTCGACGCGATATCTTCGGAGGCCCGAAATATATCATTAGAGGTCGGCGATCGGAACTGAAAGGTTCAAAAGATATTCTCCAAGGTAAAAAATGAACCGAAAAGCATAGGAAAATGCTTTCAATAATTATGATGATCAGGTTTTATACCAAAGGGGCGTAGCCCTGCATTCTTGGTAGAAAATTGTAATGCCGATACCTTGAGGGGCGTAGCTCTGATTTCTTTGTCTTTTTATATTACAAGATGATATAACTCAGACGGCAGGACTACGTCCCTTTATCTCATTTTCAATGATAATTCTACCAAGACAACGAAGCTGACGCTCCTTGAAAAATTTTTCTCATAGAATGAATTTGGCAGGTTCAATCTTAGGAGCAAACCGGATAATTATATAAGGGGCTTAAGCATTCTATTTTGCTCCGGCTCTCACTTAAACGGACTTTTCAAGGAGATGCCAGCTTCGCTAAAAAAAATGGCGTTCGTTAAGCTAAATTGTCCAAACTTGCTCCTTCCTTTCGTCAGGAGCTTCAAATAATGAATAATTTTACGCTTGCCTCTCTTGTTTTTTAGCTTGTGCTGACCGTTGGTTGACTCTCCGGCCAATGCCGTTCCTAATCTGACGTAGCATTTTACAAATTAAGAGTTCATTCTTTGTCAAATCCATAAATGCGTAATCCCAGTCTAAAACCACGATCGATTACTCAATGTTAATTGTTTTTCGTACCTTTGCAACCCGAAAAAATATCCGAAAATGAGCATTGAAGCAAAAATCACACAGGCGGTTATCACAGCCGTAAAAGAATTGTACGGAGCCGACACCGATGCAAAAACGGTTCAGTTACAGAAAACAAAAAAAGAGTTTGAGGGAGACCTCACGGTAGTTGTTTTTCCGTTTGCCAAGGCAGCACGCAAAGGCCCGGAGCAGGCAGCTAACGAAATAGGCGAATACCTCAAAGCTAACGAGCCGCTTATTACCTCTTTCAATGTAATCAAAGGCTTTCTCAATCTCAGTATTGCTCAGAATTACTGGTTGCAGACGCTGGCGGCTATCAATGCCAACGATACTTTCGGTAGGGCAAACGCCACAGAAGAATCTCCTTTGGTGATGATCGAATATTCATCGCCAAACACCAATAAACCCCTTCACCTCGGCCATATCCGTAATAACCTGCTCGGTTTCAGTCTCGGCGAAATTGTAAAGGCCAACGGACAAAAACTGGTCAAGACCAACATTGTGAACGACCGCGGTATTCATATCTGCAAGTCGATGCTGGCATGGCAGAAGTTCGGCAACGGCGAAACACCTGCATCATCGGGTAAAAAAGGAGATCACTTGGTAGGCGATTACTACGTAAAATTCGACCAGGAATACAAAGCCCAGATCAAAGAACTGATGGGGCAGGGACAGAGCGAAGAAGATGCCAAGCGCAATGCTCCTATGATTGTGGAAGCGCAGGAAATGCTCCGTAAATGGGAAGCCGGCGACGAAGAGGTGCGCAATCTCTGGAAAACGATGAATGGTTGGGTTTACTCGGGTTTTGATGAAACCTACAAGAAAATGGGCGTTGATTTCGACAAGATATACTATGAATCGCAGACTTACCTCGAAGGAAAATCGAAGGTGGAAGAAGGACTTGCAAAAGGCGTATTCTATCGCCGCGAGGATGGTTCGGTTTGGGCTGATCTTACCAATGACGGTCTGGACGAAAAACTGCTGCTTCGTGCCGACGGAACTTCCGTTTACATGACACAGGATATCGGTACCGCCAAGCTTCGTTTTGACGATTTTCCTATCGATAAAATGGTCTATGTAGTGGGTAACGAACAAAATTACCACTTTCAGGTGCTCTCTATTTTGCTCGACAAACTGGGCTTCAAATGGGGCAAAGACCTCGTACACTTCTCTTACGGAATGGTAGAATTGCCCGAAGGGAAGATGAAGAGCCGCGAAGGTACTGTGGTGGATGCCGACGACCTGATAGAAGAGATGGTGGGTACCGCCCGCGAAACTTCGCAGGAGCTGGGCAAACTGGACGGTTGTACCGAAGAGGAAGCCGAAAACATCGCCCGCATGGTGGGACTTGGTGCTTTGAAATACTTTATCCTGAAGGTGGATCCGCGCAAAAACATGACCTTCAATCCGAAAGAGTCGATAGACTTCAATGGCAATACCGGACCGTTTATTCAATATACTCATGCCCGCATCAAATCGGTACTGCGCAAGGCAGCCGACATGCAACTTGCAGCTGTAGTAGATGCTGATGCAGCGTTGAATCTTTCGGAAAAAGAGATTAGTCTGGTGCAGATGCTGGCCGACTTCCCCAATGTTGTGAAAGAAGCCGGAGATGAATATTCTCCTGCTGTGGTTGCCAACTACGTTTATGATCTGGCAAAGGAATACAACCAGTTCTATCACGATCATTCTATTCTGAAAGAGGAGAACGAACAGCTCCGCGCTTTCCGTCTTACTCTCTCCCGCAACATTGCCAAGGTCATCAAGACCGGCATGAGTCTGTTGGGAATCGAAGTGCCGGAAAGAATGTAAAGCAATGGACAATTAAACTGCCCCGATATACAAACCGCGTCATGTTGAAAAACAGGCGCGGTTTTAGTGTTTTTTGTGGTTCAATCTGCCGATATTTTTATGAACTTTGTAGAGCTGTCGGTACACGATAGTGCAACTTTCATTACATGAAGAAAGGATTTAGTATGAACAAATTGGTAAAAAAACTGGCATATATCACAGGCGCATTTTTGCTCCTTGTTATCGTACTTGGGTTGATATATTTCTTTAAGTTCAGGTCTGAAACACAAAAAATGAGCCCTTGTCCTACTCAGGAACTGGCAAGCGGACTGTATTCCATCAACGACTCTTTTGTCAATATGTATCTGGTGAAAGATGGCGATAATTATATTGCCATTGATGCCGGAAATGATGCAGTGGCTATTGAAAAAGGTCTGAAACAATTACAGATAGATCCTTCCAGAGTTACGACAGTTTTGCTGACTCACTCAGATGCAGATCATACAGCTGCGTTGAAACTCTTCAGGAATGCCGAACTGCGTTTTTCGAAAGAAGAAGAACAGATGATTAATGGTAAGACTGCCAGAGCGGCAGGAATGCACAACAGCATTGACCGAAAACAGTACAAGCTGATAAATGATGGCGAAACATTTGTGGTTGGTACTACCAGTGTCAGAGGCATTCTCACACCCGGACATACACCCGGTTCGATGTGTTACCTTGTCAATAACCGGTGGTTGTTTACCGGCGATGCGTTAGGTCTCAAACATGGGAAAATAGTTCCGTTCAACGACTTCTTCAATATGAACACCGCTCAGGCCGTCAAGTCCATCTCCAATGTAACGTTACTTCGCAGGGTGGAACTGCTTCTGACGGGACACTACGGATGCAGCGATAAGTTTGATAAAATTGCTGCCGAATGGGATAAAGAGAAGCGGTAGCCTCTTAATTTACAGGAGCTATAAAAGCATCTTCAATATGTTCGATGCGATAACCGTTGGGAGAGGGTAGTGCGGCTATCACATCAAAGCGAGTCGGCGTGTCGATGGCATACTGTTGAATATAAGCATCGGTAGCCATTACGATCCGACGAATCTTGGCAGCGGTAATTGCATCAGCCGGATGCTCGAATGTCTCCGTTGAGCGAGATTTGACTTCAACAACCACCAACCAGCCATCCTTTTCGGCCACAATGTCCAGTTCCAGTTTTTCGGCAAACCAGTTGCGATGGCGAATAGTATAGCCATGTTTTATCAAATAATTGGCCGAGGCTTCTTCGCCTTCCTTGCCCAGTTCGTTGTGTTGTGCCATGGTGTTGTTAGTAAATAGAAATTAGTCGACAGTCTCGATTTATACGGTCTTAACCGTATTCAGTACGGTTTCGAAAAGCGGTCTCAAATCTTCGCGGGGTTGCACCAGATATGTTTGGAATCCCATTTCAGATGCAACCTCAATGTTCTTCTCTCCATCGTCCAAAAACAGGCATTCTTCCGGCTTGAATCCCGAATCTTTGAGTATGTATTCAAAAATTTCAGGGTCGGGTTTGGCCATGTGAATTTCGTTGGAAAAATAGCACTTGTCGAAATAATCATATCTGGAATGCCCGTCAATATCGAAATTCCTGTTCATACTGTAATTGACATGAACCACATTGGTGTTACTCAGCATAAAGACCTTAAAATGTTTCCGTAAAGCAAGTAATAAATGCTTTTTTTCTTCCGGCACATTCAATAGAAACGAGGCCCAGGCATCACGAATTTGCTCATCGGTAACCGGATATTTGGAAGCCGCCCGGATCTCATCATAGAATTCTTGTTCGGTAGCCAACCCTTTTTCGAAACGCAGAAAGATGCCCGATTGCCGGTAGTTGCTCACCATTTCGGAAAAATCGCAGCCGGTGATTTTATATAAATTGTCGAGACAAAGTTGTTTATCCAGATTAATCAGCACTCCGCCGAAATCAAAAAAGAGTGCTTTGATGCTTGAAAAGTCGATCATTCCCTTAAAATTTTTACTATTACCTATTGCGGAAATCCACGAAAAAGAATATCTTTGCATCCGCTTTGCAAAGGTAACAAAACTTTCGCAAAACATGGGCCTATAGCTCAGTTGGTTAGTAGCACCTGACTCATAATCAGGGGGTCACAGGTTCAAGCCCTGTTGGGCCCACCCCTTAAAACGAAGGACTTACGAGATAAATCGCAAGTCCTTTTTTATTTCATACCCTATGTGTGGATGCTATGTTATTTTCAGTAAAAAACTTAACCGATTCTATGTCGGAGCCACTCAGGATGACCTTTCTACAAGAATAGAACATCATAACCAAGCGATGTACGACAAGAATAGGTTTACGGCATTGGCAAATGATTGGGAACTCTTTCTGTTTATCCCCGCCAATGGCTATCCGCATGCCATTCGGATGGAAAGAAAAATCAAAGCCATGAAGTCTTCCGTATACATCCGTAATCTATGCAAGTATCCGGAACTTCTTCAAAAGTTGGTTAGTAGCACCTGACTCCCCCGATAGCTATCGGGATAGGGGGTCACAGGTTCAAGCCCTGTTGGGCCCACCCCTTAAAACGAAGGACTTACGAGATAAATCGCAAGTCCTTTTTTTGTGCAATATTTGCTCTAAACGAACTCTTTTTTCAATTGTTCTACCCAATTTCGTATTCGATCATCGGTCTTGTCCGACTGGTTATCCACATCAAGTGCCAATCCTAAGAAGTTGTTATCTCTGATTGCCTGTGATTGCTGGAAGTGATAACCCTCAGACGAGGTCTGCCCTGCCAACTCGGCTCCCTGGACTTCAACCACTTTTGCCAATAAACCGATGGCATCAACAAAATTGTCGGGATAATTTTGCTGATCGCCCAGTCCAAAAATTGCCACTTTTTTCTTGTGGAGATTCAATGTCTTCAATTCCGGAACGATTTCATCCCAATGAGCGGGCAATTCACCGTCAAACCAGGTAGAAACGCCCATAATAAGGTTATCATACGCCTCAAAATCGACTCCTCGTGCGGTTTCGACGGGAATCCGGTCAATTTGCGAATCGCCAAATGCCTCCTGTATTTTTGCAATAATAGCAGCAGTCGCTATACCTGCTCCATAAAACAAGCCTATCTTTTTCATACTATATTAATTTTTATGAGTATCTGATATGTCACTTAATTGAGTTTTATATCGTCTGAATTGAAAATCGACGTAGTCAAAGGCATTACTTTTAGTATAGTCCGACCTTTCAGGTCGTGTGGGTAGAAGCTCTGCCAACACGCAGGTCACAGACCTGCGGTTATGAAAATGGGGCTTTTCAAGCCATTAGGCAAAATATCAGATACTTATATTATTTTTTACGGTTTAATATTCCAGCAATTCTTTTGCCGCCTTATAAATACGTTCTTCGTTTGGTAGAATGGCCTGCTCAAAAACCGGATGAAAGCCAACCGGCGTAAAGGTAGAGCCGACCCGTTGGATGGGCGCGTCAAGATAACGGAACATCTCGGTTCCGATCGTGGCAGCAAGTTCAGCCCCGAAACCGGAAAATACCTTGTCTTCATGCACGACAATCACCTTGCCTGTTTTTTTTACCGATTCAAACAACGTCTCTTTGTCGAGAGGGATAAGCGAACGGATATCAATCACTTCAATATTTCCTATGTTTTCTTTAGAAAGACGTTCTGCTACTTTCAGGCAAAGATGGGTTGTATTTCCGTATGTAATCAGGGTCGCATCATCGCCTGTCCTGCGAATCCGTGCTTTACCAAAGGGAACTTCAAAATCATCGGGAACGACAGTAGCGGCGTCCACCGCATTATACAATGCCTTGGGTTCCAGAAATAGGGTAAATCCTTTTGATCGTATTGCCGTGCGCAACAAACCCGCGGCATCGTCGGCAAAAGAAGGGTAGACAATTCGTGCTCCGGGCAAAGTCGACAACGCTCCTTCAACATTTTGTGAATGATACAATCCTCCGCCTATATATCCTCCGGAAGCAAGGCGCAACGTAATATTTGGCGTAAATTGTCCGTTGCTTCGCCAATATTCATGGGTACATTCAACATACTGCTCTACTGCCGGCCAGAAATAATCTGCAAATTCGGCTCCCTCTATTACGATATGAATTTTGGGGTCGAAGCGGCACATACCATTCGCTGATCCCACAATAAAGTCTTCTGCAATAGGCGCATTGAATACGCGTTTGCTACCAAACTCCTGCTGTAAACCTTTTGTCACGTTAAAGACGCCTCCCTTATCCTTGTTGGCCACATCCTGACCCCAAAGGAAGGTGTCGGGATTATAGCGGAATTCGCTCTTTAATGTTTCGTTGATGGCCGTCACCAGATTCGTCTTTTCTCCGGTTTCGTTGTGTGTTCCGTCAGTATATTTTGCCGGAAGATAGGGTTCGGGCAATACGAAATCCAGTACTGTAGCCGGATCGGGATCGGGAGCCATAATGGCATTGCGATTAGCAATGCTGAGTTCTTTCTTTACTTCGGCTTCTATTGCCAACAGCTCTTCTTCCGTGAAACGATTATAACGCAACAACATGCGGCGAAATTTAAGAAGCGGATCGGCAGCTTTTACATACGACAACTCATATTCATCCCGGTATAGTGACTGGTTGTCCGAATTGGAATGAGAGCCGATACGTACACAATTGGCATGCACAATCACAGGGCAACCCGTCTCGATGGCATGTGCGCGGGCTTCGGTCATGGCATTCATCGAATCGAACACGTCCTTGCCATTGCAATAAATGATTTTCAGATTTTTGAATCCGGAAAAATTCTCGGCTACTTTTCGGTTCGCAGTTTGATCTTTTTTGGGTACCGATATACCGTAGCCATTATCCTGTATAACAAAAATGACCGGCAGTTTCTCGGTGCTCGCGCCATTAATTGCTTCATAGACATACCCTTCCGAGACGGTTGCTTCGCCAATAGACGTGATTGCCACTCCCGTATGGTTATAATAAGCCATAGCGCGGGCGACACCTACTGCATGCATGGCTTGCGTGCCTACGGCAGAAGAAATATTCTCGATATGCCATTCTATTTTCGAAAAATGGTTGGACATATGCCTGCCGCCACTCGTGAGATCCGTCGCTTTGGAAATACCGTTCAAAATAATCTCTTCCGCAGTCATTCCGGCTGATAACGCGGTCAGCATATCGCGATAATACGGGAATAAAAAATCCTGACCACGGACAAATGTCTGTCCGATGGCCAACTGAATTCCATCATGCCCTGCGTAAGGAGCATGAAATGACCACCCGAGCGATTGACGCTGATACATCGGAGCTTTTTCGTCAATAGCCCGTCCCAGTGTCAGCAGGTGATACCATTTTTGAAGTGTGTCTTTATCTGTGTTATATATATCCAATGTTTTCATACGATAATAATTTTTTCGTTTAAGGAATCATGAAACTTCGTGTTGCTGAATTATTTTCCGATAGCTATCGGAATCTATTCGGGGTTGTAAAACAACATAATAGTTTCGTGATCCGTCACTTTGAGTCCCAGTTTTCAAGATATTCGGCAATATGGAGTAAGAATTTGCCACCCAAAGCACCGTTCACAATCCGGTGATCATATGAGAGCGATAAAATCATTTTGTGCCGTATGGCTATCACATCGCCATCGGCAGTTTCGAGTACCGCCGGTTTTTTCACAATATAACCGATGCCAAGAATAGCTACCTGCGGCTGGTTAATAATCGGCGTTCCTGCAATATTTTTGAATGTTCCGAAATTGGTAATGGTAAAGGTTCCTCCCTGAATATCATCGATTTTCAGTTTGTTTGCACGGGCATTCGCAGCAAGCGAGTCCATTGTATGAGCCAGGCCGCTGATACTCAGTTTGTCGGCATCGTGCACAACGGGAACCACCAGATTACCATCATCGAGTGCCACTGCAATGCCGATATTGATATGTTTTTTCAGAATCATACGATACCCTTCAACCGATGCGTTGACTTGCGGATAAGCGATCAACGCTTTCGTAGCAGCCTCTACTATTGCAGGCATATAGGTCAGGCTAATGCCTTCGTGTTTCAGGAATGAGTCCTTGTTGCGCTTACGCCATTCCACCAGCTTGGTCACATCCACCTCCACGAAGGTCGTAACATGTGGCGAGGTCTTTTTGGACAGTACCATATGGTCGGCAATGATGCGCCGTACTGCGTCCATTTCCACTATCTGGTCTTCGTTGCTACTTACAACCTGTGGTTGTACCCTGTCTTCCACAACAGGTTCAGGTTTTTTCGCTACTGTAACAGCGGGAGCAGTCACTCCATCTTTCTTTTGTGTGATATAACGCTGAATATCTTTTTTACTCAAACGTCCTAAATACCCGCTACCCTGAATCTTATCCAGCTCGTCCATAGGTATATTTGCCTCGTTTGCCAACCGAAGGACAACGGGCGAATACCATTTTTCTTCTTTTGTCTCGACGGGAGCGGTTTCAATAGCAGCCGACGAAGTATCGGATGATGTGTCTTGTTCCCCGGTACTTTCTCCTTCTATCTGCATTACCATAACAACAGTACCTACAGAAACCGTATCGCCTTCGCTAAAAAGGATTTTCAATACAGTTCCTTCCACAGGTGAGGGTATTTCGGCATTTACTTTAGCGGTAGTAACCTCAAATAGGATGTCGTCTTCCTTAACGGCATCACCTACTTTGACAGACCATGCCACGATCGTTCCCTCTGTAATGCTTTCGCCCAGTTTGGGCATTTTAATATCGAATGTTGTCATTGTTGTTCATTTTTAATCGTTCAATTTCTGTAATATCTTGATTGTTCAACAAATAGTTTTCCCCCGAAAAATGCTTCATGATCAGTTGTTTGAATTGCTCTGTCTTCATCGACACCGATAGATGCTCACTAATATTGGTTACCGGGCTTTTTACCGATCTTAGATAGATTCTCGGATCGGTTTCGGGACTGTCCAATACTTTTTCCAGTACGAACAAGTCTGTCGAAAACAATAACGAGGCATGAAACAGTGTCCTGTCTTTATAAATATACTGGGCACTCCCCGAAATCTTCAATCCATTTATAGTCAAACCCAAACGTTTGTCGGGCTGTGCATGTACACCAATTGTTGCCAGAAAGTCGATAATCAGTTGGGGATATTTATTGAAATCGGGTTTCTTATTGCTTTCAATAAATGTGAGATTCACATTCCCCAAATCATTATATACGGCTCCTCCTCCCGAAATTCTTCGTCCTATTTTTATCCGATGCTGATCTGCAAAATCCAGATTCACTTCTGTTTGCACATTTTGATGTTTTCCAATGATGACAGACGGTTCGTTTTGCCACATCATAAAAACATCGGCTGAACTGTGCCGCAGCAAATACTTTTCCGCGGCTATATTAAAATAAGGGTCTGTATAAGGGTTGTTTATACATATCATAAAGGGGCTATTTGACTATAGAAACAGACTTTCGTGTATAATTTCGCCAACCGTAGGGTGGGGGAAAACAATTTGTTTAAACTCGTCTACGGTAAATTTTCGTTCTAAGGCAATGCCCGCCACAACGATTAGTTCTGATACAGGATTGCCCATGAGATGGCAACCAATGATTTGTTCCTGTTCGTTGATTATCAATTTGCAAAGTCCGTTGCCTGCTTCGTTTTCGGCAACAAACCGGCCGGAATAGGCCATCGGTAGTTTCAATACGCTGTATCTTACATTTCCGGCTATCAGTTCTTCCTCCGTTTTGCCTATTCCAGCTATTTCGGGATTGGTATAAACCACTGCGGGGATGGCATCGTATGACATTCGGTCTTTAATCCCTAAAATGTGGTTAATTGCGACATCGGATTCCCGCATGGCCGTGTGAGCCAACATGGAAAATCCGGTAATGTCTCCGCAGGCATATACATTGGGATTCGATGTCTGCATATATTCATTCACGTTCACGCCATTGGATCGCAATTCGATATTCAATTTTTCCAGACCGGGCATGTTCAGTACGGCTTTCCGTCCAACGCAAACCAATATTTTGTCTGCCTCGAGCGTGTTTGCCTTTCCCTGTTGTTCTATAGTGATGCCGGTTTTACTTACTTCTGTAACTTTAGTGTTGAGATAAAACGAGATTCCTTTCTTTGTGTATTCTGTCCGGAGCATGGCTGAAGTTTCTTTGTCCATTGCGCCCAATATCTCCGGCATCATCTCAATAACATGTACTTTTACTCCCATGCTATTAAAAAAGGAGGCAAATTCCATCCCGATTACGCCGCCGCCTATAATGGCAAGCGACTGAGGAGTTGTCGTATTGTCCAGGGCTTCTTTCGACGTCCAGTAATCGATCGTTGAAAGTCCTTTAATAGGTGGTATCATCACATCAGAGCCGTTACAAAGTAAAAGATAGCGTACATTGTATCGTTCGTTGTTGCACACGATGCAGATCATCTCTTTTGCGCTTTCGACAGAGGCTTCACCTTCGATGATTGAAACGCCGGCGGCAATCAGTTTCATTCTGACTCCGGCCGTTAGTTTCTTCACTACTTTGTTTTTACGGCCAATGATTTTATCCAGCGCAAACGAAGGAGTTCCTTCCAGATTGATTCCATATTTGGATGATCCTTTTGCATTATCTGATAATTTGGCAGAATAGAGTAAGGTTTTGGAAGGAATACATCCTTCGTTAAGACATACTCCACCAATGGCGTTTTTCTCGAATAGGACTGTTTTCAGACCGTTTGTGGCCGCTCTTTCGGCTGCATTGTAACCGGCAGGTCCCCCGCCGATGATTGCTATATCATATTCCATAATTACATTGTTTTTCTTGAGTAGAATCACAAATATAAATAGGATTACAGCGATTGATAAAAACAGGGTTCTACTTTTACGTACTATTACGACTTAAGGCAGCCTTTCAAAAAAGTATTTATTTTACTGTTGAAAACAAAGTAAACGGAGAGAAATAGAGGGAGTTGTACACATAATCAGAGGGGCATGGGTTTGAGATTTGTTGAGGTAGATGTTCAAAAACAAAGGACTTACGATGTGAGTCGTAAGTCCTTTGTTTTTTTATTAATATACAGCCACAGGAAACGGATTTCCCCAAAAGTTGAGCGTCATTTTGATGACTATCAGATTAAGTCAAACTTTATTTACTTATAAGGCAATCGGGAAATCAATATCTTTTCTGGACGGTTCTCAGAATCTGTGTCGTAGCTATAATAAATGGCAGAGGCCCATTCGTCGGGTTTGGATACTTTGGGGCCTAAGGTGATTTGTTTTACCAAATTGCGGATATTCACCAATTCTATATACACCTTGGGAGGATTGGATTCACGGGCACATTTTTTCTCAAACTCTATTCCTTTGATGACTAACCGTATTTCATTTTCGTTTTTGTAGGCATCGCTTTTAAACAAAAAAGCAATGCTGTTTAGGTATTTTTCCAGAACCGGACGATCTTCTCCCTTGTATTGGGTTACCTTCTCTTTTAGCTCTTGCATCAGGGTATTCAGTTCATCTTCGACTACTTTCTCTGCACCTGGAATGTGGAAATTAGGGTTCGTGGTATCGTGATCCCAATAGGCTACCCGGTAGAAATTAATATCGTCTTCAATCTTTCTATTGTTTTCTGTTTGCCCCTTTGTCAACAACAAATTAATCTCCTCGATAAAATCTTTCATCTTTAAAGTGATGGCACATCCTTGGGCCTCCACTCCATCTTCTTTGCCATAGAAACGCCACAGGTTCAGATCATCATACTTCTCTTCCGCCACAAAGCTACCGATAAAAGGTTTTGGTGCAAATGGTGCTGCAATCAAACCATCCGGTTTACAATTAAAAGATTGGTATTGCAAATAATTAAAAAGCTCGGTACCCTCCGAAGTGTCATTCAGAAAACTGCCTTCCGAAATCCGAAATAGATTATCTTCATCCAAAATCAATTTTCTAAGAACTGACAATCCTGTATAATGGGCAATGCCTCCCTCGGTAGTCAGCAACAGCTTCTTAATTCTCGAAGTCAACTCTTCAATGGCCGCTACCTCTTTATCCTTGATTTTTTCACGAAGTTCAATTATAAAATCTTTGGCTCGCTTTGCCCATATGTCATTTTTTTCTGGTGTAATATCTAAATATGTTTCAAAGTCTCTTATGCACGTTTCTAACTCCCGCCCACTTTCTCTTTTTGCGAGCCCTTGGTTATAATAAGCATCGGCATATTCAGAATTTAATTGTATCGCTTTATCATAATCGGCAATAGCCTTTTCATATTCGCCTTTATTGTACAATGAAAGACCTCGGTTATTATAAGCAGCGGCAAGATTTGGGTTTATGGCTATGGTCTTGCTGTAATCTGCAATGGCTCCATCATACTTTTCTTGATCATCCAATGCCATACCTCGAATATTATACAATTCTGCCTCTTTATGCTGCTCCAATACCTCATCGGTCAATAGATCGATTACCTCCTGGTATTGTTTCTTATCATACAGTTCTTCTGCTTGTTGGTATAATTTTTCTGATGTTGCCATAGCATTTAGGGTTGATGGTATCGGGGCGTTCTCGTCAGATTATATTTGCATTGCAAACTTAATATTTATTTTTAACAAAAAAGAAAAATATATGTACGTTAGAGATAATAGGTGAATGGATTGAATGTCTTCAAAATCAGAGTTCATTATGCCATTAAAGTATTGAGCGCTTTTCCCACTTAATGCCTTAATAGTTTGTTGTTCTTGAATTGTTAAAATTTAACACATACTTATTGTAAAAGTGTTGCTATCTTTGCACCGTGAATATGAGAGCATCTGTAAAAAATATTGCCGGTACGTTTATCATCCTGCTGATTGCCCTGCAAGTGGTCAATCTCAGTGTCGATTCGGTCGATTTCTACACACAGACCAACAGCCACTCTGCTATGGATGACCAGGATTACACCGACTCCATGCTCGAATTTGTGGTGGAGAACATGCTCGGCTTCTCCAAACATACCCTTCACGACAAAGCCAACAACAACAGCACCTCCAAAATGCAGCAGAACAGCATGCACTGGGATGTGAAACTCTTTTATACCACTACGCCCAAATCGGCTGTGAAAGAGTTGGCCGACAACCGCTTGTCTTATTTCATCACCAACGATAAGGCAGTAACGCTTTACTACAGCGAGGTAAGTCCCAAGCCTCCGCAATGCATCTTTGCCTGATCTTCCGATCGGGAACCATCTCGTTATACATCTTTTGTGCCGTCGCTCTTTTCCTGACCGAAAAGAGACTTGATACGTGCTTATACATTCAAAAAGTGTATTCAATTTGCTATATAACAAGGCTATGTGGCAATGTAAAGTAATACCCATTAATCATTCATTTGAGATTGACTATGAGAAAAATTGTAATAGTTTTAACGACTTGCCTGAGCTTGCTGTATCCTTACAACAGCCGGGCACAAGGCATCACCAGCCTGCGAACCGATACGATAACGATGCGGCTGGACAGCGCCGAAAATATCTTTGTCCGCAAAAATTTCACCTTGCTGGCGCAGCGTTACAACATCGACGCTCAGAAGGCACTGGTGTTACAGGCAAAGCTTTTTCCCAATCCGACGTTTAGCTTCGGGACCCCGCTTTATCAGACAGCTACCCACAAATATTTTCCAACGGGAAAGGAGGGCGAAATCTCCATGGGGTTGTCGCAGGTTATTATGCTGGCCAACAAGCATAACAAACAACTGAAAATCGCACAATCGAATGCGGAACTGTCCGAATACCAGTTTTATGATTTACTACGGACACTGAAACATACCTTGCGAAGCGATTTTTTCAACATTCACTACCTGATGCAATCTGCCAAAGTGTATCAAACCGAAATAGAAGGTTTGCAGCGTATGGCGGATGCTTTCGACCGGCAAAAGGGGAAGGGCTATGTTTCCGAAAAAGAGGTGGTGCGTATCAAAGCACAGCTCTACAGCCTGCAAAATGAATACAACGACTTGCAGCAGCAGATTGAAGGATTGGAAAGCGAGATGCGGCTTTTGCTGCAAACGCCCTCTGTTGTAGTTGTGCCCAACGTGAACGAGCAAAGTATTAACACTCTGAATGCGCAGCAATACCCCATTGCGAAACTGATCGATACGGCCTACACGGAACGCCCCGACCTGAAGATTGCCGGACTGAATACGAAGGTCAGCACCCTCAATCTGCAATTGCAAAAGGCAATGGCCGTGCCTGACCTGACATTACAAATGAACTACGATCAGCAAGGAAGTTATATCCATAACCTGGCAACCGTTGGATTCAGTATCGACCTCCCGTTTTTGAACCGCAATCAGGGAAATATCAAATCGGCGCGAGCGGCCGTGAAACAAAACGAGGCTGGTTATCTGGCCGCGAAAGCCGGTGTGGACGAGCAAATTTTCAATGCACTGCAACGGGCAATGGAGAACAGCGCACTGCTGCAAAAACGCGATCCGTCGTTCGACCGGGATTTTGACCGGTTGTCGGATGAGGTATTGAAAAACTACCGGTCGCGCAACATGAGTATGCTCGACTTTCTCGATTTCTACGATTCGTACAAGGAAAATAAAGTGCAGACCGAAACCTTGAAATTCAATCGCCTGAGTGCCTTCGAAGATCTTAATTTTTATACCGGAACAGATCTGTTTCCGTTGAAATAGAATAACTAAATAAACTCAACCATTAAGGCGTTAAGAAGTATTAAGGAGACTTAATCATCTTAATATCTGAATGGTAAAATGATGTTTAGAGTAGTCATCATAAAAAATGATACGCTTTTTGATTATTAATCAGACAACATCATATCCGTTTTTAAGGCTAAATAAATTTTTGTTTAAAGAAATTACTACCGAAATGAAACAAATAAATAGATACCTTTTCAAATCAATCGTTTCAGTGCTGCTATTATCGGCATTTTTCACCTCGTGCCAGAGCAACAGCAACAGCACAACTCAACAGTCGAAATATGTACTGCCCGATTCACTGGTAAAAACCCTGCAATTCGATGTTGTGAATACGGCTCCTCTTACCAACACCGTTACGTTGACCGGCAAGGTTGGATTTAACGAAGATAAGGTGGCCAAAATCTATCCGATGGTGAGCGGAACTATTCAACATGTCAAAGTGATGCTTGGCGACTACGTGAGTGCCGGTCAGGTGTTGGGAGTGATAAAGAGCTCCGAAATGGCAGGCTTCAGTAATGAGTTTGTCAATGCACAAACCAACCTGAGTGTTGCCAAAAAGAATTTGGATGCCACGCGTGATATGTATAATAGCGGGTTAGCGTCGCAGAAAGATCTGTTGGCAGCTCAGGCCGTTTACGAACAGGCGCTGTCGGAACTGAGCCGGGTGAAGCGCGTGTTGCACATTAACGGAGGCAATACTAACGGTGACTATATCGTGCGTTCGCCGGTAAGCGGCTTTGTAGTCGAGAAATTTGTCACCGACAACATGTCCATCCGTGCCGATAACGCCACCAATCTTTTTACTATTGCCGACCTGAAGAATGTTTGGGTGATTGCCAATGTTTACGAATCGAACATCGGTTTGGTACACCTCAACGACAATGTGAATGTGACCACTCTGGCTTATCCCGGTAAGGCATTCAAAGGCAAAGTCGATAAGATTATGAACGTACTCGATCCGGTCAATAAGGTGATGAAGGTGCGCATTGTGTTGCCCAATCCCGGCTACCTGCTGAAACCGGAAATGTTTGCCAAAGTGGAGCTGAAAGATAACGGACATCATGCGGCGATGTGCGTTTCGTCGGGAGCCGTGGTCTTCGATCAGAGCCAGAACTATGTGCTGGTCTACAAAAGTCCGTCCGATATACGCATCGTACAGGTGAGTGTTCTCAACACAATTGGCAACAAAACCTTCATTTCCGGCAACATCCAGCCTGGCGAAAAGGTAATTGCCTCGCAAGCTATTTTGATTTACGAAGCGCTGAATAGCTAATCGCAAACCGGTATCAGTAGACAAAATATAAAGAAGAGAACCAGTTTCAGTCGTTAATTGTCAAATTGGCACATCTTCAAATTAGCACATTGATAAACATGAATAAACTGATAAAAAACATCATAACCTTCTCGCTCAAAAATCAATATTTCATTTTCGGAGCGACATTGTTATTGCTTATTTCGGGAATTATTGTTTTCAGGAATATGCCTATCGAGGCATTCCCTGACGTCACCAATACCGAAATAACGATCATTACCCAATGGTCGGGACGTAGCGCGGAAGAGGTGGAAAAATTTGTTACCATTCCCATCGAAATCGCCATGAACCCGGTGCAAAAGAAGGTGAGTCTGCGTTCGAGCAGTATTTTCGGCCTCTCCTATATCAAACTGGTTTTCGACGATGGCGTGCCTGACAAGGATGCCCGTATTCAGGTAAACAATTTGCTGGCCAATGCAAATTTACCAGAAGGCGTACAGCCATCCGTACAGCCGCCCACCGGGCCTACAGGAGAGGTATTTCGTTACACACTGCGCAGTACTTTCCGTGATCCGCGGGAACTGAAAACACTGCAGGACTGGATTGTCGATCGGCAACTTCGTGCGGTACCCGGCGTAGCCGATGTGGTTAGTTTCGGCGGCATGGTGAAAACCTACGAGATTAAGGTGGATCCGGGCAAACTAAGTACGCTCGGCATCACGCCTCTTGATCTGTATTCGGCACTCAGCAAGAGTAATATCAATATCGGAGGCGATGTCATCACCAAAAACAATCAGGCTTACGTGGTGCGGGGTATTGGTTTACTGAACGATATTAACGAGATTAAAAATGTTGTTGTCCAAAATATTAACGGTATTCCGGTGCTGGTGAAAGACGTGGCCGATGTGGAAATATCCCATCTTCCGCGGCTGGGATTGGTGAGTCGTGCCGATTCTCATACTGACGCATCGGGCAAACGAACGGTGAGCAAAGAAGATGACGTGGTGGAAGCCATTGTGGTGATGCGCAAGGGTGAAAATCCGACACAGGTCATCAACGCCGTGAAGGACAAGGTGGAAGAGATAAATAAACATGTATTGCCGCACGACACTAAAATTGTTCCGTTCTACAACCGCGAAACGCTTATCAACTTCGCCACCGGCACCGTACTACACAACCTGATAGAGGGTATTTTGTTAGTTACGTTGCTGGTATCGCTCTTTATGTTCAACTGGCGCACCACGCTCATTGTTTCTATCATCATTCCGCTTGCATTGCTGTTTGCCTTTATCTGTCTCAATTTGATGGGCATGAGTGCCAATCTGCTTTCGCTGGGTGCGGTCGACTTTGGTATTATCATCGACGGAGCGGTGGTGATGGTCGAGGGGCTCTTTGTGGTACTCGACCGGCAGGCAAAGGAGGTAGGGATGGAGCGTTTCAACAAACTGGTAAAGACCGGTCTTATTAAAAACAACAGTATCCGCCTGGCAAAAGCTATTTTCTTTTCCAAACTGATTATCATCACCGGCTTGTTGCCCATTTTCGCCTTTCAGAAGGTGGAGGGTAAGATGTTTTCGCCCTTGGCCTACACACTGGGATTTGCCCTGCTCGGAGCATTAATCACCACTTTGACGCTGGTACCGGTGCTGATTAAATTGTTGCTGAAAAAGAATGTTCAGGAGAAGCACAACCCGATTGTGGACTATATTACCCGCAAACTGATGGCCGGTTTCGATTATACCTATCGTCACAAGAAAGTGTCGCTGATTACGGCCGCTGTCATTATTGTCGTCGGACTGGGATCGTTCAAATTTCTGGGTTCGGAATTCATTCCCGAAATGAACGAAGGCGCCATCTGGCTGCGGGCACAGCTGCCGTATTCCGTTTCGCTCGACAAATCCATCGAAGTCTCGAAGCAGATTCGCAGTATTGTGATGACGTTTCCGCAAGTGCAAAGTATTGTGGCGCAAACGGGACGACCCGATGACGGAACTGATGTGGCCGGGTTTTATAATAATGAATTCGACATTCAGCTTTATCCCGAGAAGGAGTGGAACCCTCGCATGAGTAAAGAGGAGCTGATTGACGAGATGAACCGTAAGCTTTCTGGAATTCCGGGTGTGGATTTCAACTTTTCGCAACCGATTACCGACAACGTAGAGGAGGCGGTTTCGGGGGTAAAAGGCTCTATTTGTGTGAAAATTTTTGGCGACTCTCTTAACTACATGGAAGATAAGTCGAAAGAGGTATGCAACATGCTGAAGACCGTGCGCGGCATCTCCGATTTGGGTGTTATTCGCAATATTGGGCAACCGGAACTCGATATTGAACTCGATCAGCAAAAAATGGCATTCTATGGGGTTTCTACTGCCGATGCCAATGCAGTTATCGAGATGGCAATTGGGGGAAAGGTGGCCTCGACACTGTATGAAGGTATCCGAAAATTCGATATTCGCATCCGTTTCCCCGAGCAATACCGCACCTCTTTGGACGATATTGGTAACCTGATGGTTCCTACGTCGAGCGGATCGAAGGTGCCTGTGAAAGAGATTGCTTCTATTACCATGAAAACCGGTCCATGTCTTATCTTCCGCGATGACAACCGCCGTTATTCTGCTGTCAAATTCTCTGTTCGTGACCGCGATATGGGAAGTGCCGTGCAGGAAGCCCGTGCCAAAGTGGATCGGGCCGTGCATCTTAAAAAAGGATATGACATGGTTTGGCAGGGAGATTTTGAGAATCAGCAACGTGCCGTCAAACGTCTTGCTCAGGTGGTTCCGGTCAGCCTGATTCTCATTTTCCTGCTCCTTTTCATCATGTTTGGCAACATGAAGGATGCCGGATTGGTGTTCCTTAATGTGCCTTTTGCCATTGTGGGCGGTATTGCGGTGCTATTTGCCACACATACCAGCTTCAGCATTTCGGCAGGTATCGGTTTTATCGCGCTTTTCGGTATCTGCATCCTGAGCGGGGTATTACTGATAAGTGCTTTCAAGGAGAATATCCATGCTCGAAAGAAAGAGAAAAAGATTCTTCAGCCTGCTGTTCGCGAAGGGGTTCGCCAAATGATCCGTCCTGTGGTGATGACAGCGCTGATGGCAGCCATCGGGTTACTCCCGGCGGCGCTGTCGCACGGTATCGGATCCGAAAGTGCACAACCGCTGGCGCGCGTAGTGATCGGAGGTATTCTGTGTGCCATGTTCTTTTCGTTGCTTGTTTTCCCGCTTATTTTTTCGTTGGCTTACCGGAATATCGATAAGTTCCACCACAAAAAGCTGTGGGACGATGTGAAGGACGAAGCCGAATAAAACCGGCTGCTGTATTTCCAAGGTTGACCGAAAGTGAATCTTCCAGTCAACCTTGGAAATTACGATACAAGAAAGAGGCAATAATATCTCAGAGCTCTTTTCCCGGTGTAACTTTGTGATGAATCAACAATCTTAATTCAAAAGCCGTTACTCATTTATTCAATAAACAACATGCGTATGATTAAAAAACTACTTATCTCTATATTCCTGTTTTCAAGTTTCTCTCTACTTGCCCAAACGGCCGACTCACTGAAAGCCGAACGCCTGTCGGTTCATTTTCAGTCGACAGTGATTCGACAAATGAAACCGGCTTTCCATGCTGCATATTCCGGCATCAACAGTCTGTCGCCCCGTGAAGATGCTCAGACTTCGCTAACATCCACGCTCTTTTTAGGACTACGTTTATGGGATGGTGCATCTGCCTATTTCAACCCCGAATTGAGTGGCGGATCAGGATTAAGCGGAGCCGTGGGAGTTGCTGATGCATTGAATGGTGAAACCTACCGCATTGGGAATCCGGCACCTCAAATATCGCTGGCCCGCCTTTACGTCAGACAACTCATTGCACTCACTGACAAAAGAAGCTATCAAAACAGCGATATGAATCAACTTGGAGGATGGATTCCGGAACGTTATGTTTCTATTTCTATCGGGAAATCTGCCATTGCTGACTTTTTTGATGGTAATAAGTTCAGTCACGATCCACGCTCGCAGTTTATGGCATGGTCGCTGATGGACAACGGAGCATGGGACTATCCGGCCAATACGCATGGCTATACCGAAAGTGTTATACTGGAATATGTTTCTCCCACACATGAATTGCGTTATGCCGCTTCGTTGCTTCCAAAAGCTCCCAACGGTGAAGGACTGAACTGGAATATAGGCAAAGCTCTTTCGCACAGCCTTGAGTACACGCATAAGCATACGATAGCCGGTCAGGAGGGAGCAATTCGTCTATTGGGTTATTTCTCCACCGCCAATATGGGGAGTTACAGTCAGAGCCTTGCCAATCCGTCCGACATCGCCTCGACCCGTGTTTATGGACATACCAAATACGGTTTCGGAATCAACGCCGAACAAAATATCACCGGCGATTTGGGCTGTTTTCTACGTGCCGGATGGAACGACGGACATCATGAAACTTGGGCTTTTACGGAAATTGACCGCACGTTGAGCGGCGGCTTTGTACTGACAGGACAACGTTGGAAGCGCAGTAATGACAATATCGGACTGGCTTATGTCATTTCGGGACTCTCAAAAGATCACCGCGACTTCCTTAAGGCGGGTGGCAATGGCTTTATTCTAGGCGACGGAACCTTACATTATGCACCCGAACAACTGGCCGAACTCTATTATTCGGCCGAAATGAAAAAAGACATGCTTTACCTTACGGCAGCTTATCAGTTGCTTGTCAATCCCGGATATAACAAAGACCGTAGCGGACCGGTCAATGTATTTTCCGTTCGCTTACATGTGAAAATATAAAGGTTGTTTCGCTTTAGGAAATCAGCCGGATTACGACGATTCAAACTAAAATTTCAGATTAAAGCCTCCCATGGTAGTTGCTTTTGGCATAGTGAAACCGGCGTTGATTTCATAGTGTTGTGCCAACAGGTTTTCGCCGCGAACAAACAGGCTGAACTGACGGCTCAGTTGGTAACTTCCACGAAGATTCCACAGAACGAAATTCTCCTGACTCACAGGGCTAACGGAGGTGTAGAGTCCGTTGATATATTGCACTCCGGTCGATACCATCCACTTACCACGGGTAAAATCCACCCCGGCAAAAAGCTTGTGTTCGGGAGCAGCCACCACCGGATATTTCATGTGCAGCCAGCTGTAGTTAGCCGAAAGCATCCATGAAGCATTGATTCGGTAACTGCCGTTCAATTCGATACCACGGTTTTCCACTTTTCCGGTGTTGATATTAATCGGACGGCCGTTCTGAAACACCGTCTGAATCATATTATCGCCGTTGATATAAAACAGGTTAATGCCATACGACAACGCATTGCTGAGCAGTCGCTGTGACCAGGAAACCTCGTAATTCATCATTTTTTCGGGCAATAAATTCGGATTTTGAGGAGGGAACATATACAATTCGCGCATGGTCGGGTTGCGGAATCCTTTACTTACCAATGCTTTCAGTTCGGCAGTTTGTGGCAGATGCAACGACACGCCGGCCTGTGGTACCAACTCTGTGCCGGTGACCGAAAAATGATCGACCCGTAAACCGGCATCCAGTGTAATCAGCGAACCGAGCGTTTGGCGAACGTCGGCATATCCGGCCACTTCTTCTTCAACTTTATCGGCAATGTTAGTGCTGCTGGTAGTAAACTGATTCCAGGCCTTTCCGCCGACATTCTGATAGTCAACGCCTACTGTTATCCGGTTGCCTGTAAAGAAACTTGCGCTCTGATACCAATTGATACCGAACAAGCGATCGGTGGAATGAAAAAGGTAGGTTGGGGGAGTATTCCCGGCATAATAACCGTCATTTATTTTGTGATTACCCCAGTTGTAATAAAACATGAATGCGCCGGAAGTGTTGCCGTAATTGTTTTCAAGGGAAAGCGACGACATGCCGCGGGTTATGTGGGAATCGTTGTCCAGAATAGGTTTGGTAACAGAGCCCGGATTGGACGCATTGAAATGAGTAATATTCACATCGGCATACAGTTTCCATTGGTTGCTGAAATCATATCCCATCTTAGCGAAACCGCTTAATTGCTCAAATTCCATGTTAGCACGGTGTCCATCACTGCGATTGTATGAAAAGGAAGCAACACTGTTGAAACGTCCTTTTTTGACAACGTTGGATGCTTCTGTTATGAGTGTGTTGAACGAGCCGTAACCCATTTGGATGCTGTTTTTTACACCATCTTCCTGCGTCTTGCGGGTAACAATATTGATGACACCACCCATTGCATTTGATCCGTACAACACCGAAGCCGGCCCGCGTACCACTTCCACCTTGTCGGCAAGTAACGACTGGTAAGCATCTGCCAGCGGATGCCCCATTAAGCCCATGTATTGCGGATGCCCGTCGATAAGAACCAACAGTTCGGTGGTGGGGCTTCCCCCGATACCGCGCAGACTCATTCCGCCGGCAGCTCCGGTCGAGACGCCGTAACCCATGATGCCCCGGCTGGTGGTAAACAATCCCGGAACCTGTTCGGTTAGTATGGGGAGCAATGATTGCTCGTACCGCTGACTAATTTGCTCCCGGTTTACCACCGAAACGCTCATGGGTAGATAGCGCTTGTCGGTTTCGTTTTTGGTGCCAGTTACTACTACTTCATCTATTGTGTAATGCTTTGAAACACTGGTTGTATCTTTTTCAAGTGCCGAAACGGACACAAACGAACTGCATATTAAAATACTGGCTAATAAATTTCTCATTCTTGGTTGGCTTTACTCAATTCTGCTTTTTGTGCAAATTTCGGCCAAAGATAAGATTTACTCCGCATTTCCATCTATTAATTCAGGACAAATTGTGCATTGAAATTTCAGAAGAATCGACAACCCTGGTATTAAAGTCTTCGGGTACAAACATCGAGGATGGAAATATAACAGATGCCGGTAATGTATTTTGTTTCAAATACACTACCGGCATACTTTGGCCTCTTGGGCTATTGTTCTGTCAAGACGCTATCTGTCAATCATTTTTGCATTGGCAGGGGCATACCGATCGCCCTGCAGGTTAATTTTAGAGGCAGCTTCTTCAATCCGTTGCAAATCATCAGCGGTTAATTCCACATCAACAGCTCCGATATTTTCGTTGAAACGATGCAATTTAGTCGTTCCGGGAATAGGAACAATCCACGGTTTCTGAGCCAAAATCCAGGCCAAAGCGATTTGAGCCGGAGTAGCTTGTTTTTCAACTGCGATATTGCTCACCAGATCAACCAATGCCATATTGGCTGCACGGTTTTCGGCAGAAAAGCGAGGGGCCGTGTTGCGGAAATCGTTTGCTTCAAAAGTGGTGTCTGCCTTAATTTTTCCGGTCAGAAACCCTCTGCCCAATGGACTGAACGGAACGAAGCCAATACCCAGTTCCTCTAGTACAGGCATTATTTCAGCTTCGGGTTCACGCCAAAACAGGGAATATTCGCTTTGCAAAGCGGTTACAGGTTGAACGGCATGAGCCCGGCGAATCGTTTTTACTCCGGCTTCCGACAATCCAAAATATTTGACCTTGCCCTCTTTAATCAAATCGCCGACCGTACCGGCCACGTCTTCTATAGGCACTTCAGGATCTACCCTGTGTTGATAAAACAGATCGATAGCTTCCACCCGCAGGCGTTTGAGAGAGGCCTCACACACTTCTCGGATATGTTCGGGCCGGCTATTGAGTCCTCCGGCAATAGCACCCAAATTGAAGCCGAATTTAGTGGCAATGACCACTTTGTTTTTGAAGGGCTCCAGGGCTTCACCAACCAACTCTTCGTTGGTAAAAGGACCATACACTTCGGCTGTATCGAAAAAAGTCACGCCGCTTTCCACAGCCTTGCGTATCAGAGTAATCATCTCTTTTTTATCGGCCACAACTCCGTAACCGAAGCTCATACCCATGCACCCTAATCCTAATGCAGAGACTTCGGGCCCGTTTTTTCCTAATATTCTGGTTTGCATAATTTGTGTTGTTTGTTCAAATACAATTGCCTATCCTGATTTTTGTTAGAATTATATAAGTCCTAACGGACTATTTTCAACTCCTGATTTGCCTGTCTTATAATCAGATAAGTTCGTTTTATAACGATGCTCCCATGCGGTAAGCCTCATCCATGACAGTTTTGCCCTTAACCTCTCCTTTTTGCCAGACGCCGGTACCATAAATCACGCCCTTTTCCGTAGCACCATCCAGACAATCGGTAAAGCCCCGGAACGATTCCAGTGTCCTTTCCAACGAGCTTTTGTTACCATCGGCAGCTGTCATGATAAAGCAAAACTCTTTGTTGCTGATTTCTGTATAGCGTGCGCAACAGCGATCGATCAGGGTTTTAATCTGTCCGTTCAACGAATAAAAATAGACCGGAGTCGCCATTACAATCACATCGGCATCAATCATCTTTGCCAGCACTTCGGTCATGTCGTCCTTTTGGGAACAAACCCGCTTGTCGTAACACGCACCGCAACCGGTACAATAATGGATGTTTTTGTCCTTTACATAAATTTTCTCAGTCTGATGACCTGCCGATTGTGCTCCTTTCATCAAACGATCGCACAATAAGTCAGAATTGCCTCCTTTACGCGGACTTCCCGATAATACCAATACTTTCTTCATTTTTTTCCTGTTTTATTGCATTCCTATACTCTTCATCACTTACCGGTTCGTGCCAGGTAACCTGATTATTGCTTGCTTTGGGAGTAATCCCCACATGCACAAATTCGCTGGTAGCTGTTGCTCCGTGCCAATGCAGCACATTGCGTTTAATTTCTACCACATCACCGGCTTTCAGTAGTTGAGCAGGCTTTCCTTTCTCCTGATAATAACCTTCTCCAGAAGTGCATAATAGCAATTGACCTTCGGAATGTTCGTGCCAATAGTTACGGGAACCGGGAGCAAAGGTTACGTTATAACTCAATAGATCATAAGTTGCAACGTCTGTAATCAGCATCTCCACCCAGGCATCGCCGGTGAAATAAGCAGGAGCTTTTTGTCCTTTGGGAAAGATTTCGTTTTTGTTCATTCCTGTAAATTACTTTGCATTTTCCAATACAGTGCGTATCATCTCTTTGGTATAAAGCGATGTTGCTCCCCATAGCCCGGCTACCTCCGATAATTTCTCAACCAGCATCGGAATGTCGCTTTCGGGAATATTGCCCTCTTTCAAAGTAACCGGAGTCCCGATTTTCGAATACCATTGCGTCAGTGCTTCGATGCCGGCATCTGCACCTTCTACATTGAACATATTTCGGGCAAATTGTTCGAAACGTTCGGGAAGGTTATTCTTTTGCCATTTCATCCAGGCAGGCATAATAATCGACAAACCTGCACCATGCGCAATGTTGTATTCAGCGGACAGCGTGTGTTCCAAAAAGTGGGTATCAAAACGGTTGCCTGCAACACCACAAAAGGTTGTAAAGTTTAAAGCCTGGGTAGCCGCCCATGCAAATTCGGCACGCGCTTCGTAGTTGCCTGCGTCAGCCAGTAAAATCTCGGTAGTACGCATTACCGTTTTTAGTATATTTTCAACGTATCCGGCCATGTATGCAGGGAGATATGTTGCCGAGAGGTACATATCCAGACTGTGTGCAAAAATATCGGATGCCGAATATGCCAGATAGTCATTGGAAACGGTAGCCTGTAGTTCGGGATTTATAACCGAAACCGTCGGGAAGGTTTCCGGCCCGGCCAGACTGAGTTTTTGTTTGGTTTGGTCGTTGGTAACTACCGCATAGTTGTTCATTTCGCTACCGGTAGCGGCTAGAGTCATAATGTCGAAAATCTTTAAAGCCTTTTGCGGTTCTGCCTTATGAAGGAAGAAATCCCATACATCGCCGTCGTATTTTGCCCCGGCTGCAATGGCTTTGGAAGAGTCGAGCACCGAGCCTCCACCAACAGCCAGCACGGCTTCCAGACCTTTACTTTTGGCTATTTCAATACCCTCATACACTTTGCTAAGCAGCGGATTACTCTGTACGCCGCCCAGTTCTTCAAAGTTGATGCCATTTTCGGTTAACGATTGGGAAACAGTATAAAACAGTCCGCTCTTTTTAATGCGGTCTGAGCCATACACGATTAATACTTTCGATACACCATATTCGGCAATGTATTTTCCGATATTTGCCTCTTTCCCTTTTCCGAATTCAATGCGGGTTGGGTTGTAATAATTAAAGTCATTCATAAGTTTTCTGTTATTTGTTTGGTTCTACAATTCATTTCATATTTTCGACGATGCAAAATTACGGGTAGAAAACGACCAGTCGTTTATACGTATTACTGATGTTTATACCATTTTTACTGATAATGATCAGCGGAAATTTTTTATTGCAATAAGGGCGTTATCTTTGCATCAAATTTAATGCAAATTACTATGGATGAGTTAACAAGAATAGAAGATATTTCAAAATATAACGAAATGCTTGGAGTGGAAACGTTCCATCCGCTGGTAGCCGTGATTGATTTTTCGAAAGCGAAGCAGATATGTCAGATGCGACGTTATATGGGACTGTATACCATGTTTTTGAAAGACGTCAAATGCGGAGATATCAAGTATGGCCGTAACTATTACGACTATCAGGAAGGTACGCTGGTGTTTGTTGCGCCGGGTCAGGTGATGGAGGTGGAGAACAGCGGAGAGATTATTCAACCGAAAGGGTGGGCTCTGGTATTTCATCCCGATCTGATTCACGGTACTTCTCTCGGTCAGCATATCAAGGATTACACCTTCTTTTCGTACGAGGTGTACGAGGCCCTTCATCTTTCGGAGCAGGAACGGCAAATTGTACTGGATTGCCTGCATAAGATTGACTTCGAACTTCGTCATGCTATCGACAAACACAGCAAAACGCTGATCGTGACCAATATTGAACTCTTGCTGAATTACTGCGTACGGTTTTATGACCGGCAGTTTATCACCCGCAGCAATGTCAATAAGGATGTGTTGGCGCGCTTTGAGAAACTATTGGGCGACTATTTTCTGTCCGATACGCCTCAGCTTCTGGGGCTTCCAACGGTAAGTTATTGTGCAGACAAACTCAATCTTTCGGCAAATTATCTGGGCGATCTGATTAAAAAAGAGACCGGCAAATCGCCACAGGAACATATTCAGCTAAAGGTGATGGATCTCGCCAAAGAGAAAATATTCGATACAAGCCGTTCGGTAAGTGAAATTGCCTACGAACTGGGTTTTAAGTACCCGCAGCATTTTACCCGGATGTTTAAGAAGAGTACAGGAGTATCTCCCAACGAATTCAGAAGCCGGAATTAGGGGTGTTTTGAGGCTTACTGAATGTTTTTATGATTCGCAATTCAGAACTTCTATCAAATGAATGAGACGCATGCAATGCGTCTGTACTATTTTAGTTTGTCGGATAGGGAGAAAAGGATATTAGAAAGCAGGAATAGTTATCTCACAGGGATTCCTTATTTGAGATTTTGGCAAAGAATGCTACGTCAGATTAGGATCGGCCTTGTCCGGAGAGCCAAAAAACAAGAGAGGCAAGCGTAAAATTGTCCATTGTTTGAAGCTCCTGACGAAAGGAGGGGGCGAGTTTGGACAATTTAGCTTGACGAACGCCGGTTTTTTGAGCGAAGCGGACATAGTCTTGACATTTTTGCTTCCTTTTTGTGTCAAAACAAAAAGGAAGTCGGGGTTACAGGGGCGGAAGCCCCTTGTCTAATTCTTAAATGTGTAATCCCAGAGTTTTCTCATCATTGCCAGCAAATCGCCTGATATGATGGAACGTGGGCTAATGTTAATTTAGCGTCCGTAGTGGGCGAAACTATAGCGTTTGTAGAAAATGTAAAGCAGCAGGCATCCGGTAAGGGCAAAAGGTACGCCTACCAGAGACGGATAGCGGCAATCGAGTCCGGCGTGTAAGGTGAGGCCTCCGCAATAGGCTCCGATGGCATTCCCGAGGTTGAAAGCAATTTGCACACAGGCAGCACCCAGCATTTCTCCTCCTTTCGAATAGCGGATGATTAGTATCTGCTGCGGACTCGAAAGTGCGAATAGTCCGGTGGTGCATAACATCATCAGTAGTACCGATAACCACGATATGGGCGACAGGAAAAAGATAAGCAGCAAAGTGATGCCTATGGATATCTGAGTCAGTGAGGCAACTTTGGCAGGATTATAGCGGTCGGACAAAACGCCTCCGGTAAGATTGCCTACTACCATCCCTAACCCTGCAAGCACCATCAGAAACGTAATGACGTGCGGATCGAAACCTGATACGTCTCTCAGTAGGGGATTGATGTAACTGTACCATGCAAAAACGCCTCCGTTGCCCAACAGAACAGCTCCTATCAGTAGCCAGGGTGCAGGTGATTTCAGAAAACGAAACTGGCCTCTGAATCCCGAATCGGGCAGGCCGGGTACACGCGGAACCCATTTTGCAATGAATAGCAGGGTGATAATGCTCCAGCATCCGATGAGCAGAAAGGTAATGCGCCATGACAGCGCCACGCTTAGCCAGGTACACAGCGGAACTCCGAAGAGGTTGGCGATGGTCATGCCTGATACCATCAGAGCAATAGCTTGTGATCCTTTTCCTTTGTCGGCCAGCTTGTCGGAGACGATGGTGCCCACGCCGAAATATGCTCCGTGCGGAATACCTGAAATGAAGCGGGCTAACAAAAGCAGGGAGTAGTTTGGTGCAACAGCGGCGCCCAGATTTCCGAGCAGGATAAGGGCAATCAGCGCCAATAGTATGTGTTTTAGTTGAAATTTGCGCGCCAGAATGAGCATGGGAGCTCCTGCGCAAACCCCAAGGGCATAGGCAGAAATCAGGTGACCGGCCGTGTCGATACTGATGAGTAGGTCGTGAGCTACATCGGGTAATATTCCCATCATGGCAAACTCGGACATGCCCAGACATAAAGTGCCAAATGCCAATGCTACAATGCTTTTCTTCATATCATCGTCTCACTTACTTGCTGCCTCACTTTCTCACTTTCTTGTTTATCTGGCTGACGAACAGTCCGGCAATAACTACTACCATTCCAATAATTTGTTGAGCGGGCAATACTTCGTGCAGAATGAGTGCCGAGAAAATGGCGGTGAGTACCGGTAGCAGGTTGCAAAATACGTTGCTACGGGCAACTCCAATGCGTCGCACCGCTTCTGCAAACAGGACAAAAGCAATGAACGAGGCAAAAAGTGCCAAAAGCAACATGCAGACAATGGAATCGGTGCGCCACACTATTTCGTGTAGATGAGGAGCTTCTATTCCCAGAAACAGAGGTAGGAAATAGAAGAAGCCGATAATATTTTGGTAGGTAACCAGAGTAATGCCGTTGTAATGAGCCGAGAGTTTTTTCAGTACTGTGGCATAGAATATAGCCGATGCTACGGCCAAAGCAATGAGTAAAACGCCCGCAGTGTCGGTAGCAGTGGCTTTGTCGCTACCCACAGTGACAATGGACACGATGCCGGCAAATGATACAATAATACCTGCTATATTGGCTTTGCTGATCTTCTCTTTCAGGATGAAATATGCCGAAAACGGAGCAAAAAGCGGAATGGTGGCAATCATCACCGAAGCGATGGTCGGACTGATCCGTTTCAACCCGTAGGTTTCGCCGATAAAATAGAGGAAAGGCTCGAAAAAGGCAAGCAGCAGGAACCATTTAATGTCTTCTCGTCGGGGTAGTTGGAGCTGACGGGTAAATATGCCGAACAGAAACATCACGACAGTGGCTACCAGTAAACGGGATTCGAGCAGCGTAATGACGGTGAACGATCGCAGGGCAATGTTGGTCCATACGTACGAAAACGACCAGAATACCATGGATAGTATAATGGCCGTGTAAATCGTTGGTTTGCTCCACTCGCGGGGAGTGGCCGGCTTATTCGACATTTAACAGCTGTTCAATCCATTTATGAATGTCGCTCCAGCGTTCGTGCTGTATTTTCGGACCAATTTCTTCCACAACACGGGCAGCCAGATACGAACCGATGAGACCGCTCATTTCGAGAGGAAGATCTTTGGCAAAGCCATACAAAAATCCTGCCGCATAAATGTCGCCTGCGCCTGTGGTGTCTACACAGTTAGCCTCAAAACCCTGCACACGAATCACATCGCTGCCGTGTTTGATGAGCGAACCGGCTTTTCCGATTTTTACTACAGCTACCGGGCACATAGCTCCCAGTTCCTGCAGAGCCTCTTCCGGTTCTTTGCCGGTAAGCGCTTTGGCTTCTTCTTCGTTGGCAAACACGATGTCAACGTTGCCGGGAATAATCTCTTTCAGGAAATCGATATTGGCTTCCACTACGTTGAAGCTGGCAAGGTCGAGGGAAACGGTGAGACCGGCAGCCTTTGCCGTATGGATGGCTGTACGGATCAAATCGTAATTCTGAACCAGATAACCTTCTATGTGGAAAATGCGGTAACCCTCAAACAGGGAGGGAACGATATCTTTGGCTTCCAGTTCGGCACTAGCTCCGAGATACGTGCAGAGAGTGCGTTCTCCATCATTCGAGATCATTACAAGGCAGCGCCCTGACTCATTTTCGGACGCGAAAAGCATGGGATTGATACCGTTGGCACGGGCATCGGCCTGATAAAATTCACCTACTTCGTCGGGACCTATTTTGCCTACAAATCCGGCAGGTAATCCTAAGCGAGCCACCGCATTAAGAGTATTTGAGGCCGAACCTCCGGCTACCATATTTTTGTTGTATTCTTCCGTGTGCCCGCTGATTCGGTTCATTGTGTCGCGGTCGATCAGCTGCATGCTGCCCTTGGGCAATTCCAACTGATGAAGCAACTCGTCCGATTCGAGGATGGTTAGTATGTCTACGAGGGCATTTCCCATGCCCAATATTTTGTTACTCATTGTGTTATCTTTAATTAGTCTATCTGACAAAAACGGCACAAAGGTAACAAAAAATGGCGGTATTTTTTTGATTGCCAGCAAAGAATAAAATCAGGGTCAGGGCATGAGGTGATGAATGCACGATAATACCAGCAAAAATCAGTTTATGCCATTAACCATTAACCATTGACAACTAACAATTAATCATTACCCATTATCCATTACTCGGGATTTTACCAGCGCATGGATATCTTGCAAGCCGAGTATTATGCGCCGGAGTTCGTCATCGTTAGGCGTTTTGTATCCGAATCCGTCAAGCGAACAGATGGATTCAAAACGGTTGATTAAACGGCAGGTATCCTGCATTTCAGGTGTGAGGTCTGATTCTACTTCTGCTGCCTGTTTGTAGAGGGCTACCGGCATGTGATGCTCAGCTATTTCATCGTAATGCGATAGTAGAGCGACAAAGAGTTTTTCGCAACACATCGCGGCGATGCTGTAGAGCAAATCGTTGTCGAACCGACTTTTGCGTTCCAGCGTTTTCGATAGCGTTGCGAGGTATTTTGCTCCTTCCTGAAAGAGGTCAAGCGTATTGTCTTTGAGTTTGAACATAGTAAGGCTTATTGCAATTTACAAATCTGATTTTTATGCTGAAATTATCTACCTATTAGCAATATTTGTACAGATGCATAAACTGTGCCATTCCTTTAATGATCAGTAAATCAAATTCATGAGGAGTGTTGCTGGTGGAGTAGGGTGTTCGATTCAGACAAAAATGTAGACAGGCTACATCTCCTTTTACAAAAATGTAGCACCCTGGATAAAAAATGGCAGACCAGTAAGTCTGCCATTTTCCTTTTTTTCTATTTAGTTGTAAATGTCTCGTCCCGTATTAACGGGACTGATTCTATTTCCAGTTCAAGCTTGAGAGAAGCGATATCTTGAACTAGGCAATCTGCCATGCTTACGCCATTAGGGGGGGGCAGGAGATCCTACCATTTTCTGCTTAAAACAATATAAGATTTAGCTTTTCTATATGATGAATCTGTTTTGATAATTTTCAATGACTTTACATATTCCATTAGAAATGGATAATATCTCTGTATGATTGGAGGGTAGTGTTTTGAGTCATATTGTCTTACAAATGGTTTGTTAAAATAAAATATGACTTTTTTTGAAGCTTTATCTATGAGTCTAAAGCGAATTATTCCTAGTCTAAGTGGTCTAAAATTTTTTGTTAAAAAATACAGTTTCATAACAACTACACCTTCGGTGGATATGTTTGAAAGAGAATCAGGAAGCTGAATTTTTTCATTAGCATTCCAATTTTGAATTTCAAATGAGGAGCCTGTCCCTGTTTGAGATTTAGAGGACAATATATTTAGGGAAAATAATAATAATAACACTATCCATATTCTACACATCCTCACCAAAATCAGTTTTTTAATTTTAAATGTGTTCATATTTTGTTGTTTTTGAATTGTTATTTCAGCTCCTCTTGTTCCAAGTTTGCCTGGTGTTAGTTCAAGTTTAGGCGATACCCGTCCCGTCGGATTTGCAATCCGACGACGGAATCGGGAATAAGGATTTGCAATCCGATAAATTCATACAACTACAACCGAGATAAGCCCCAGCTGCCGCACGAGTCCTCTCGTATGGCCGTGCCCTGCTTTGTTTTGCCGCCCGGCTGTTATTGTTAAGTTTTGCTCCATCGTATGGTTTGACCACACGATACGCTCCGCTAATCGTGCGGCAGCGGGGGATAAAGTGGAAATCTAATCTTCATTAAAATACCTTTTTCAATTGCTTAAATTTTAAGTAGTTCTATTGAGACGACAATAATTTTTCCAATTTTCTTATATTACTCGGACGTGGAGCATCCTTATTAATAATATTTCCATCTTCATCCATATAGATATATTGAGGTATATCTATCATTGGTTTGGCATCATAAATGGTCTTACGGATATCTTCCTTCAATATTTCATTTACCATAAAATGATGACCGCTTAATTTCAATGCTATTACATCATGTATCCACCGTTGCTTAAAATCGGGGATATCAATGGATAAAAATACAGGGAGAATATGATGCAATTCTAATAATGAATCTACTCTGTCTTTATAAGCAAACTCTTCTCTACATGGGCGGCACCATGTTGCCCAAAGGTCGATGAATATTTTTTTGCCTTTAAAATAGGTTTCGTGAAGTTCTTTGAGTGATTTCAAATTCTTGGTAACAGCGGAGGTATCGATATGGATGGCTTTGTCAAACGGCATTGCAGTCAATGTTCCCTTAAGTGGTTTTTGGTTTTTAGTAACTGACGGATTCTCTATATTCACATTTTTATCTGTGGTTTTTGAGGATTCTTTTGCTTTTGCAGCCAACCGGTCAATAACCGGCAAATATTCACTGTCAGGATATTTCTCTCTGAAATAGGCAGTGGCTTTTTCTTTATCAAACTCATTCAAGTTGTATATGTATTGAGAAACAATAGTCTCTCCTAACATCTGTCTAAGAATATCTTCCGGAAGAATACCATATGTTCCGTAAGAGCCAAAAACAGGCAAATATCTTTTATCCGAAGAGGATGTATTATGATAAACAACATAAAAATAACCTTGAAAATAGAGTTTTCCCCAACAGTATGTGAAAAGATCATGAGAATAAGGGGCGAAGTTCTCAAAGATTTTGTTCTGACTGTCTCGAATAGCTATACTATCAGCATCTGTAAAATCGCTGTTTCTCACTCTAAAAAGAAGTGCATTATATTCATTAATGGCAAAGAAGTAAATCTCAGCCAATTTGTTTCTTTCCAACATTGTCGCAAACGAGTCGGATATTGAAGTTGCTTTTTTTAGCGAATCAATATAATGTTGAGATGCATCAGCATAACTAAATATATTTCTATAGATCAAAGGATAATTTTTCTTGTTTGCTTTAAATATTGCTTGAATATTCATGCTTGTTGCAGCTGCAACATTTTCGTTCAGCCATTTTTGTCCTGCTGCATTATCTCCGGAAAAAACAACTCCATCATTGCTGGGAATTTGCGGATATATGTCAACGTGTATCTTATTATTCGGCACTATAATAATCTTGAACAAATGTTTGCCAACATCTACAGTGATAATAGAAGGTGACTTTTGTTTAGGAACGAAAGTTACCTCACTTCCATCTTTAATAATTTGACTATATGTTGAAGCCTTGCTATTATAACATCCATCCAGCGGTTCAGCTATGGCGAGACGATAAGTTGAATTTGGGTTGTCATGTACCGTTAACGTGACAATGCTATTCTCCTTGGCTTGTAGTTTTCCAAATGCCAGAATAGTTACCAATGAGATTAAAATTATTTGTTTCATGGAAAATAGATTAGATTCTTCCCGGCCCGTCGGATTTGCAATCCGACGACGGAATCGGGTATAAGGATTTGCAATCCGATAAATTCATACAACTACTACCGAGATAAGCCCCTTGCCGCACGAGTCCTCTCGTGTGGCCGTGCCTTTCCCTGCTTTGTTTTGCCAGTCGGCTGTTATTATTTAGTTTTGCTCCATCGTATGGTTTGACCACACGATACGCTCCGCTAATCGTGTGGCATCGGGGATTCCTCTTCTGTAATTTGAACTTGTCCTTTGCTATCTATTATTATTGTAAAAAGTCGACAATTGTCTGTATCAGGAACACATAAACTGGCCTTAAGTTTAATTGCTTTATTATCTGCAGAATCAAACCAAAGATTCATTAAACTAAATGAAAGATAGTCGGTTTTTGAAAACTTATTCTTAAAGTTACGCCTACTAATAATATTAGAATAAATCAAACTTCTATTGTTTTTTATTACAACTAAAAATCTTTTGTCTTTTATCTTGAATGTGTCTTTATCTATCAAGTAAGACACATAACTATTCTCATCTGGTGATAATGTTTTAATTGAAACCATAAATAATTGATTCCTAATGCTAAATATCGTATCACTTGATAGATTTGTAGTGTCTGTAACCCAATGTGTATGTTCAGACCCTTTTTCTTTAAAAGAGGGAACCTTCAAGATACTATCGGGGGACTTATTGATCCTATTGTGTTTGTTGTTTGTGCATTCAAATAGAGTAAGGCAAAATATCAATAATAAAGTATACTTCATAGAGCATCTTATTTTTATCGGGTGGATTATTTGTATTACAAGAACTATTGTTCTCCGTTTCGGCGTTGACTCCGTCTACATCGTTGTCAACGGGGGCCCTGCTTTCCATATCCTGCCAAATTTAGTTATTTTTCTTTTAAACAAAAAAGCGACAGCTTATTATGCCATCGCTCTTTTGTCTTATTGCAAGTCCGTACACCTTACTTTGGGGTTCGACGTAGGCCTAGCCTCTATTCTGTTTTTATGTTACGGCGAACCGGATAGTTATCCGATAATGTCCTTCAAAATTGGGTTATTCGGGTCGTTCTTGTATTTCTCAATGAACTCCGAGGGTTTCATGCCGAAGAAGTCATGGAAGCTATTGGTGAAGTAGGAGTGACTTGAAAATCCTACTTTATAAGCCACTTCCGAAATATTCACCTCGTTGTTGAGCAACAGGAAGGCGGCCTGTTTCAAACGGATGGAACGTATCATTTCGCTGGGCGAAGTGTTTATCAGTTCCTTTAGTTTCCGGTTCAGGTGTACGCGGCTCAAACCAACCTCTTCGCTCAGCTTTTCCACACTGAAATCAGAATCTTCGATATTCTTCCGTATCACCTCGATCGTTTTTTCGAGTAGTCGTTTGTCTGCTGAGTTTATTTTCAGGTGTTCATAGTCGTAGTCAATGGGCTGACTGTACTTCTTTTTAATAGTTTGCCGTGCTCCGATCAATTGAGCTATGTTCCGTTTCAAAATGTCGATATTGAACGGCTTGGTAAGATAAGTATCTGCGCCACTGTCCAATCCTTCGATAATGTTCTCGTCTTTGGTTCTGGACGACAGCATGATAATAGGAATATGGTTGGTGTTGGTATTGCTCTTTATCTTGCGGCACAACTCGTTACCATCCATTTCCGGCATCACAATGTCGCTGATCACCACGTCGGGTAAAATACTGGTAATAGCGTTCCAGGCGGCTTTACTGCTGTCGAAACTTTCCACATTGTATTGATCCGACAGTTCAATCCGCAGATAGGAAAGTATGTCCTTGTCGTCATCCACAATCACAACCGTCGGCTTACTTTTAATCTTCTTCTGTGTTTCGGTGTCTTCTGCACCTTCCAGAATAGTGAAGTTCTCTTCATTGCGCGACATTTTAGCCGGTTGCGGATACATATCCCCTTGTCTGCTGGTCTGGAGTTCTGCTTCCGTGAGATGATCGTACGTGAGAGGTATCCGGATGATAAACGAACATCCAACTTCTTCGTTTTGAGCCGAAATTGTACCGTGATGCAAATCTACCAGCTGTTTGGTAAGGTGAAGACCAATTCCGGATCCGAGATATTCAGCCTGACTGTTGGCCTGATAAAAGCGGTCGTATATTTTGTTAATAGCTTCCTGCTTAATGCCGGGGCCCGAATCGTGAATCTTGATTTCGAAATAATACTGTAATTCGTTGGTAGCATTCCGGTCCTCTCCGGTCATGAGGTTAACAGTGATTTTTCCTCCTTCGGGCGTAAACTTAAAGGCATTCGATAAAACATTGAAAATGATCTTATCAAAATTACTTTGGTCGACCCACGCCGTCAGATGTTCATATTCGCTCTCAAGCCGGAAATCAATCTGTTTGTTTTTTGCCAGATAGTCAAACGACATCATGATATCTTTCAGGAAGAAGACAATATCTGTTTCCTGAAAATGCATCTGCATCTGGTTGTTGTCTATTTTACGCATATCCATTAACTGGTTGATTAGTCGTAAAATACGAGAACTGTTACGATACATCAGATTATAGAGATCTTTCTTCTGACTATCCTTTTCCTCCATTCTCAACTTATCAAGAGGACTCATAATGAGGGTGATGGGAGTCCTGATTTCGTGCGAAATATTGGTGAAGAATTGAAGTTTGGCTTCTTTTATGTGTTCAGAATGTTCGCGTTCTACCTGCATTTGCTTGTCACGCATTTTTTGTTGCAATTTTTCGTACATTCGATAAATTATGAAACCTAAAATGATGAAATACAGCATGTATGCCCACACGGACTGCCACCAGGGAGGCAGTATGACAATGGTTAGTTCGGTTTCATTGTAAGAGCCCTGTAAATCGGAACTGCAAGCCTGAACCTTAAATGTATAGGTTCCATGGGGTAGGTTGGTATATGTAACCAGACGATTGTCGGCTCCTGTTTCTTTCCATTCTTTGTCGAACCCTTCCATTTTGTATTTATAAGTAATACTTTGAGGATGGGTAAATTCCAGCGCTACAAACTCAATTGAGAAAACGTTGTCGCTTTGGCGCAGTTTAATCTCTTTTGCATACGACACAGCTTTGTCTAACTCAACCATTTTGCTCGATTCCTGACCTACGTTCACCGATTTGTTGAATACATAGAAGTTGGTGATATATACATTCGGAACCTTGCGGGAGTGGCAAATGTTTTTCGGGTAAAAGGCGGTGACACCATTGATACCACCGAAATAAAGTTTTCCGTCGGCAGCTTTGAAAAAAGCTCTCCGTCTGAATTCGTCACTCTGTAAGCCGTCGTAAGAGTAAAACTTGATGAATGTTTTGTTTTGTAGCGAGAACTTTGCAAGACCGTGATTGGTGGTTATCCAAAGGTTTTTATTGCTATCTTCCACAATAGCATTGATGAAGTTATTGGGTAGTCCGTTGGCCATGGTATAGGTTTGCACACGACCCGATTTGCGGTCAAAGGAAAGCAGGCTGCTATTGGATCCAATCCATAACAAACCGTTGGAATCTTCGCAAAGCGAGTAAATTTTTATGTTGTCGGGAAGTCCCTTTATATCGTTGTAATAGTGTAGCCTTCCTGATTTATCAATCACGTTCAAACCTTTGAGCGTTCCAACAATGAGATTGCCATTCCGGTCCGATGTCATGGTGTTGATCCAGTTGTTGCTCAGTTCCGTTTGAGTACTGTTTCCTATTGTGTTTTTATATAGTGAAATAGCACCGGTTGCCGCATCTATTCGGTTTAAGCCTCCGTCGTATGTGCCTACCCAGATATTCCCTGAAGCATCTCCATACAGACACATGATTTTGTTACTTCCAATCTGATTTTGCTTCGGATAACGTTGTATACTCCGGCCTCCGTTGCATATGCATAACCCGTTAAGACTGGTGCCAATCCAAATGGTTCCTTTTTTATCCTGATATAATGAAGTAATGGAATTGTCAGGAAGCGACGAATTGGATTTGGTGAAATTAATAGTATTGCTTTGACCTTTTGCTTTATAAAACAAACCACTTCCATCGGTTCCGACCCACATGCCTCCATCTTTATCTATCAATATGGAATGGACACAGTTGCTGTTTTCCTCTTGTGTTTGCGAGCTGAATCCATAATATTCAAATTTATTTACGAAGTTGGGAATGAAATAAATTCCTTTCTGGTATAAACCGGCCCAGATATTCCCCTGGTTGTCTTCCATTAGTGCGCTCACATGCCAGGTGCTGTTGGAACGGTCGTTGTTTTCGCGGGGAACAGTTTCAAAACGTTCGTTTTTAGCGTCAAAAAGCATTAAGCCCCTATCGTTGGTTCCCACCCAAATGCGTCCTTTAGAATCGTATAGCATTGATCGTACCGCACAATTGCGGGCATCCGGAGTTGTGGCTTCTCTCACATTGCCGGTGGTCTCATCGTATACAAACATGCCTCTGTTATAGCAGCCAAGTAGTATTTTGCCAGTTGATTTATCTTCTGCAATAGAGGTAATATATTTCCCTTTCAACCATTGTTTAACGGGAACGTATCTGCCTTTTTGAGTACGGTACAAAATGCATCCTTCGGTTTCTGTGCCGATCCACATGTTGTTATGAGAATCCTGAAAAGCAGATCGAATAAATGAACTTGGTTGGTTTTTGATAGTGTTCTCTATTTGAGTTACTTTGAGGGTATGCTTGTTGATACGATAAAAACTGTGTCCTGCCGTGCAAACCACAATATTGTCTTTGTCGCTGTTTAGGATAGCCGTGATGTGTGGCTTTAGCAAAATATTTGTTTTCGCCTCATAGAGAGGGAAATTTTGGAAGCTATTGAAATTTCTGTGGTATAACTGTAATCCGCTTACAGTTCCTATCCAAAAGTTGTTACAGTCGTCCTCAAAAAGAGTTTGAACATAATTGCTTTTGATGGACTTGGGGTCACCCGATTTGTGAAGAAAAATAGAGAACTTCATCCCATCGAAATAGCTCAATCCGTCTTCCGTGGCGATCCATACAAACCCTTTTTTGTCCTGATAGATCTGGTTTATCTGACTGTTAGGCAGACCAGAATTGGAAGAAGTGTATAAACGGGATATTTGCGCTTGTATTTGAGAAAATGGCAAAAAGAACAATACACTGATTATGATCAATGGAAAAATGAGTATGCTGCTTTTCATAAGTAGGTGGTTGACAAAATCTGTGTAAAATTACACAGATTTTGTTGTATATGGGAGGATTAAAAACAAAATATTCACCTCCCACAGTTCTGAGAGGTGAATATTGTGTATTTTAATTATGGCTGGCCATATTTAGCTTGATTTTTTTCAGGTCATCGAGCTTGTGAACCGGAGCTTCGATGTATGGAGGTATCGGTTGTTTTGAGAATTCCTGAAAGTATAACAAGCAGGCATCTTTCCACCAAATGGCATCTTTCTCCTGAATGGCCAGTTTGGCTTTGACAGCCTCAAAACGTTCTTTGTCAACGTAAGTCTTCAGATTGTTCCAGGTAGCTTCGAATGTTCTGACATCTTTCACTCCCGAATCATATAGATAACACAGTTCATCCCAGAGTGTCTTCCCGTCTTTCATTTTGTAGTTCCATGGAACATGATGGAACCAAAGAAGATATTTTTCGGGGCAGGTTTCGGGTTTGTCGAACATTTCACGAAGGGGAGAACAATACTGCTCCACATAATTGGTACCACGAGACGAACGGTCGAATCCTAGTCCGTCTTCGTTTGCCTGATGATAATATTTCGGTAACCAGTCGGGGCGGGCATTTGGAAAGTCGCACCAGGGTTCTGGACCGTAGTGATGTTCCCATGCAAAAAGATGGTGCAGACCTAATGGCATCATGTAATTCACTACTGCTTCGCGGGATGCAATCATCATATTCTTTGCGTCTCTGACAAAGCCACTATCCTTGTTGAAGGTCATTTTTAACCATTCTCCGGCAATTTGTTCCGACGTAAGGTTATGATTCCACGCCAGTCGTCCGAAAGCATACCAGTTTGCCTGCGCGAAATGGTGACCGCACCAGTTGGTGTCTTCTCCTATATTGGCAACGCCTGCAATTGCCGATAGCTCTCTTTTATAGAGCGTACCATCCGTAATGCGGGCAACCGTTGATCCTTTTCCCTGGCAATAGGTGTCGCTATCAAGACATTCTTTCCAGAGAGGAGCCTGATATACCATGTGGTTCGACTGTCCCAGATATTCCTGCGTAATCTGAAACTCGGGCATTATTTTTGTCAGTTTCAAACCTCCGAAAAGTGGGCTGAATGGCTCACGGGGCTGAAAGTCTATGGGTCCGTTTTTAACCTGAACAATCACATTGTCACGGAATTTCCCATCAAGTGGCACAAATTCGTTATAAGCTTGTTTGGCACGGTCGTCATTATCAGGACTGTATACAAAAGCTCTCCACATCACAATTCCGCCGTGAGGTTTCAACGCATCAGCCAGCATATTGGCACCGTCAGCATGTGTGCGCCCAAAATCCTGAGGTCCGGGGAGCCCTTCGGAGTTGGCTTTTACCAGGAAGCCTCCGAAGTCAGGAATTAGCCGGTAAATCTCATTTACCTTATTGTCCCACCATTTTATAACAGCAGGGTTGAGCGGATCGGCTGTGGGCACCCCCCCAATAACAGAAGGGGCTGAAAAATTAATAGATAGATATACTTTGATATGGAATGGACGGAAGATACCGGCAAGAATCTTTACCTTTTCAAGATAGTCGTTGCGAAGGATATTTGGCGAGGCATTGACATTATCCAGTACACTACCGTTGATTCCAATAGAAGCATTTGCCCGGGCATATTCGGTATATCGGGGCGAGATTTTCTTTGGCATATCTTCCCATTTCCAGATAGAATGACCGGCATATCCACGTTCAATACTGCCATCCAGATTATCCCAGTGGTTCAGAATACGGACAGCATATGACGGATTTTCGATGATATCCAGATTGTCCGGTAACTCGTTGGTTTGGATAAGTCGCAGCAAATGATAAACACCGTAAAGCAAACCCGCTTCGCTTTTTGCAGTTATAACAGTCTGTTGTTTGCCACGGAGATCGAAAGTTTTTATTATAAATCCTTCGTTACCCAGTTGTTCCAGATTTTTGCTCAAAGCAAATGGTAGCAGAGCTTTGCTTCGGGAAGTGCCGATAATCAGTGTTTGTTTCCCTGAGTTGTTGATGGATAGTTCTTTGCCGTAAATTTCTTTCCATGCTTTCTGAAATTCTTTTACAGCAAAGAGTGTTTTGTCTGCATTGATTCCGGTAAAACGTATAGGCGATGCTTTGGCCTGTCCGAAACGAAGCCAAAGTTTGCTACCGTCTTCTGCTTGTGCAAATAAAATGGATACGGTAAAAAGAAATAATATAGATAAATATCGGATCATGTAAAAAGTTTCTATTTCAAAGTTTCAAGTTCCAAAATACAATCTGTCATTGCAGATTTTATTGGCATATTTGTGAGCTATAATTATTGTCCTTCTATTGTTTTAATGGTACCGTCAGCATTGTATTCCAGTTCGGTTACCTTAATACTTCGCAACCATGTCTTGCCTCCGGAAGGCACACTGTCGTGGTGGAACAGGTACCATTTTCCCTGAAATTCAACTATCGAATGGTGAGTTGTCCATCCAACAACCGGAGTGAGTATAACTCCTTTGTAGGTAAACGGACCGTAAGGATTATCTCCTATGGCATAACACAGCAAATGTGTATCACCGGTAGAGTAGGAGAAATAATATTTGCCGTTGTACTTGTGCATCCAGGGACCTTCGAAATAGCGACGGCTGTTATCTCCGGCTTTCAGGGGCTCTCCGTTTTCATCCAGAATGACTACATCGCGCGGTTCTTCTGCAAACTCCAGCATGTTGTCGCTCAGTTTGGCAACACGGGCAAATAAAGCAGATTCATCATCGCTCGGTAATGCCGGATTTTCAATGGCCTTGTTGTTGCGGTAGCGTTGTAGTTGTCCTCCCCATAATCCACCAAAATAGATGTAATAATCATTGTCATTATCTTGCAAAACAGCCGGGTCTATAGAGAAACTGCCTTTAATCGGATCGCTTTGCGGAACAAAAGGACCTTCGGGTTTATCGCTTACTGCTACGCCGATACGGAAAATGTCATTTTTGTCCTTCAAGGGAAAATAGAGATAGTACTTCCCATTTTTGCAGGCGGCATCCGGAGCCCAAAGCTGGCGTCCTGACCAGGGGATGTCTTTTACATCCAAAACAACACCATGGTCGGTCACTTCTCCGTCGATAGAGTCCATAGAGAATACGTGATAATCGCGCATGTCGAAATGATCGCCATTGTCGTTTTCAGGAATACCCGATTCAACGTCGTGAGAGGGATAGATATAAATTTTTCCGTTAAATACGTGAGCCGAAGGATCGGCAGTATATAGATGATCGACTAAGTAACGCATAGATTTGATTTTTTTTCTGAGAAAAATATTTTGATTTGCCTCAATGTTTATCAGCAAACGATATCTTTGATTTAAGTCTCTTGTAAAACAGTAAGTAACTGCAGAGATATTTTATATTGATTTAGGATTTGCTGTTTGCCATCGTAAATAACATAGCTCTTGTTTGAAATTATATTTTAGAAGGACAGAAAACAGCATATATTGTTGTTGGGTGAACTTTCAATTTCAGATTGGTAGATAGGATTCTCCCACAGAGTGAGTAGTTCCTTGTTCGATTGTCCGTAATAAATCCGGACGTTGCCGAACATAATATTTTAATTTTGATGGAGTTTTTTCCTTACTATATAGAGTAGGGATCTCCTGCTTTTAACGGGTCAGAAAAGCTGACCACTTACAGTTTGAATTGACAATGTTTTTGTAAGTGTGTTTGTCAATAGCAATCAAGACATGTTTTGCAGCCGTTATCAAACTCCAGCCTTTTACACAGGAGTCTCTTTGCTGCAATATGCAGTTACATTATCATTTTAGAAATCTTAATTATAGAGTTTAATGGTATGCAGACTCAGATAAGATTAACAAAAAGTAAAAAAGAGCATTTGAATTGCACGTAGAGAAATTCGTGAAGGTTAGAAAAGAAGACTCTCTCCATAAAGGAAAGAGTCTTCTTGTTAAGGAATCCGGTACAAATTATTGGTAAGCCGGATTTTGATATGCTTTTTTCTCGTCAGCAGTCATTTCCATTCCATCAAGCTGACCCTGAGGAATAGGACGCAGATAGTAGTTATCTGGAATTGTACGGGTATAAGTTACAGGTGTGTGGTCTCCGTAATTGATTCCGCAGATCTGATATGTTTTAGCATAATCAGCCCATGTTTGTGTGCGAACCAAGTCAAACCAGCGATAACCTTCGCCATAATATTCACGAGAACGTTCAGCCAAAATGTAATCAATTGTAATGGTAGTAGGTGTTGCAGCTACCATTGCAGCACTGTTATCAGCAACTAAAGTTGCATTGTTTGCATTGCTGAATTTCCATTTTCCTGCACGTGCACGAAGAATGTTAATCATTCCATAAGCAGATCCATCATTAGCATATGTTCCGGTTACAGCTTTAGTTGTAGCACCTTTAACAGCAGCTTCGGCAGCAATAAAGAAAAATTCAGAGAATTTTGCAATGTTGAATGGACGTGTGCTACCTGCATTAGGTGAGCCAAGTCCACCGGCATTGTCGGTACGATAAGGACCGAGTTTCCAGAGGCCAGGATATACACGTCTGCTGATTCCGCTCGGAGGTAAAACAAAGTCAGCACGACCAGGTAATACACCGGCACCAACGCTGCTTTTATAAACAGAGTTAGAATAGTCAATTGTTTGTGTAGGTTCTGAACCTAAGAAAGAAAGGACAGCATCTCCATTTGAAATCTGCATTCCATTTGCATTGTATAAAGTTGCGTTAGTTACACCACCTTTAGCCCAGTTGCCACGATAAACAGTAACAAAAGTTCCATCATAACGAGAGTCATTTGTTTTGTCCGCAAAGGTATTTGTAACCACCCCAATCGGAGGAGCCATACGTACCCATGGGCGACCTAAAGCCTGAGCAGCTTCACGTTGAACAGACGAAACAAGAGAAGCCGAACTCCAATCTGTTTTAGAGCTTGTTATAGCAGTATAATTCCAAGTCTGCATCCAGCCAGCAAAGTTGTCGGGAGCACCACCGCTACCATAAGTCAGACTTGCACCATTGTACAATTCACTGGTTTGGGTATGGTCAGCGTACAATAAAATTTCTTTGTTTCTGTCATTTGTTGCCACATTCACATCATAGAATGTTGATTGCAAAGCAAAGTTTCCTCCTGCATTTTGAATTCCTTCTACTGCGTAGTCATAAGCTTTTTGGAAATACCAAGCAGCATCATGTCCATCAGGATCGGTACGATTACAAGTTGGGTAAGTAGGAATGTTTTTCGGATTCTGAAGCCACCAGCCGTATGTCAGATAAGCCTTAGCCAAATAAAGACGGGCCGTTGTTTTCGTTACACTACCTGTTACACGACTTGCATCAGGCAAATTTTTAACTGCTAACAAAAGGTCAGGAAAAATTGCTTTAGTATAAACTTCAGGTACAGTATTACGTTTAGATGTACGAGATGTCGATGTGTTGAATTTCAATTCTCCCGCACCCAGATCTAAAGGAACGCCACCAAAAGTTTGCACTAACAGGAAATAATCAAAAGCACGGAAAAATCTGGCTTCAGAAATTAAAGCATCAGATACTCCAGATGCCGTACCATACTCAATTACACCATTTGCAGTATTAATGTTTGGGAAAGCAGATCCCCACAATATGTCCATCGGGTAGTTATCAGATGTCATTGATCCTACGCCCGAGAGGTCGAAGTTTTTGAAGTTGCCATCAGCACTTTGTCCCCAGGTTGCTTCGTCGGTTCCGGTTTCGCAAGAGTTATAATAATAACCTTGTCCGTACATACTACGCAAATGCGAATACATATACGTCACACCACCCATTACACCAGCCTGAGTTTTGAAATACTCCGGAGTAAAACTACTGCGGGGTGTTTCTTTTAATAAGTCGGAGCATCCCACAAGGAATAAGGACAAGAGCGCTGCTCCTACGCATGTTTTTATATGAATTCTTTTCATGATTTTGTTTTTAGAAGGTTACGTTTAATCCTATTAAGTAATTGTGAGTAGAAGGAGTATTAGTACCTACGATCAGCATCCGATGAGAACCGGCAACAGCCACATTCTGATCTCCGTAAGAGTTTGGCTCTGGATCCATGCCTGATTCGTTATGATAAGGAGAGAACAATACGAATGGGTTTTCTACAGTTGCATATATGCGCATTTTGGAGATACCTGCGTATTGCAACCATTTTTGATTGAAATTATACCCCAATGAAATAGTACGTACTTTCAGATAAGAGGCACTGAAATACCCCAGAGTACTAGCATAATATGGGTTGTCACCACTTTGTAAACCTGCTGGTTTAGGATATTTTGCTCCTGTATTAGTTGGAGTCCAATAATCTACTTTTACATTGTTTCCAGCTCTTGTGTTCATGTTGTTAAGATAGCCAGAACCTCCGTAAAGAGTACTGTTCAAAATACCTCCGCTTACAAAAGAACCTACCATTGACAAATCGAAATTTTTGTAAGAAACTCTTGTGTTAAAACCACCCTGGAAGTCAGGATCACAATTCAGGATCTGACGGTCGTCCGGTCCGATTTGTCTTTTGGGTGTGCCATCAGCATTGTAACCGCCGGTGTATAATACTTTGATCATACCCGCATTACCACCAGGTTGCAATGTTTGCAGATATTTATAATCAGCATCAGTTGTATTCCAGAGTCCGATTTTCTTATAATCGTAAATTACATTTATCGAGTGTCCTACAAACCAGCCATTACCTAAGTCCTGACTAGCACCAGAAGCCAGTTTCGTCAACTTGTTTTTGTTTGTATAAACATTTAAGCCAACTTCCCATGTCCATCCGTTTACGTTATCCAATACAACACCGTTCAGAGATACTTCGAGACCTTTGTTTTGGGTAGCTCCGATATTTGCCATGTAGCTGTTTGCGCCCGAAGTACGAGGTAAGCTTACACTTAATAATACGTTATCGGTATTTTGAATATAGTATTCAATTGTACCTGTCAAACGACTTTTCAACAAAGTAAAGTCAACACCAACATTCCATGTTTTAGAAAATTCCCATCCTAATTTAGGATTTGGTAATTGAGAAACATAATAACCTGTTGCATATGTATTATCACCGAAATTGTAAGGACTTGTAGATAACAATCCTAAGGTTTTATAGGGATCAACTGACTGGTTTGATGTTTCACCATAACCGGCACGCAATTTCAAACGATCAATGAAAGTCAAGGGTTGCATGAACGATTCGTCTTTAATATTCCATCCTGCAGATACGGCAGGGTATGTGTGCCATTGATGTCCTGGAGCCAATCGGGAAGAACCGTCTGTACGAACTGTTGCGCTCAACATATAACGATCGTTATAAGAATACATTACACGACCCATTGCAGATGTTAAACCGCTTTTGTTGTAATTTTGATAATTCGGGTTAACCGTAATGTCAGCACTATTGGATTGACCCAAGTTGTAGAACTGGAATGCATCCGAAGGAATATTCTTTGCAGAGGCATTGGAAGACCAATAAGTAGCTTGCTCTGCAGAGTACATCGCAACAGCATTTACTCTGTGCAATTTGTTAAAGGTTCTGTCATACGTAAGAAGATTTTCAACAGTCCATTTCAGTCTGTGTGAATTGCTAATAGAGGCGGTTGAAGGGTTCGTGACACTGCCACTGAAAACTCCTACTCCTGTATAGTTTCCATAATTGCTTTGAATGTAATCAGCTCCAAGGTTTACACGTGCTTTTAAGCCTTCAACACCCGGAATTTTAACTTCACCATAAGCTGAATTGTAAGAACTGAATCCTCTGGTTAAATCAATGTATTGATCACCAAGTGATTCAAGAGAGTTTCTTGTATAAACCCATTGAGCACCAGAAGTTTGTTGTTGAATTCTGGTTTTCCATGTACCGTCTGCGTTGTAAGGATTTGCTATTGGAGAAGCATTTAACGCACTACCCGGGCCAAGGTTATTACCGTGGTTTTCAGAGTAAATGTTGTTTGAAGTGAATCCTACTTTAATAAATTTACCCACTTCCTGATCAAGAGATGAGTGAATTGCATAACGGGTATAGTACTGTAATGGAATTACAGCTTGGTCGCGGAAATAAGAAGCTCCAAAATTATAATTACCTTTTTCTGTTCCACCCGAAAGATTCAGGTTGTGATTTTGAACAACACCTGTTCTGTAGAGCAAATCCTGCCAGTCAGTATTTACATCGTTCGATTCATCCAAGGTGTTTGCATAGGTGGTCATTTTTCTCATCGCTGCAAATTCTGCACCATTCATCATCGGAAATTTAATTGCCGATTTCACACCAAAGTATCCATTATAGCTTAATTGTGCACTTTGACCTTTTGATCCTTTGATTGTTGTAACCAGGATAACTCCATTAGCACCACGCGAACCATAGATGGCAGTAGCTGATGCATCTTTCAAAATATCAACACTCTTGATGATATTAGGATCGATATCTCCGATTGAGCCGGAGAAAGGAATTCCGTCAAGAACAACGAGAGGGTCGTTAGTGGCATTCAAAGAGCGGGTACCACGAATACGAATCTGCATACCGGATCCTGGTTTTGAATCAGTTTGTGACATTTCCACCCCAGCAACACGACCTTGCAAAGCTCGTGATATGTTTGCGGCAGGAACATCGCGTAACTGGTCGCCATTTACAGAAGCTACAGATCCTGTAACGGCTTCTTTGCGTTGAGTACCGTAACCGACTACAACTACTTCACTCAAAGCTTTCGTATCTTCCGACAACGTAACATTTATTGTCGTTTTTCCGCTTACACTAATTAACTGAGATGTGTATCCAACGAAAGAGAATTCCAATTTAGCATTAGAAGGAACCTGGATAGAGAACTTACCGTCAACATCAGTAATGGTTCCTGTGGATGAACCCTGAATTCTGACATTGACTCCCGGAAGAGTAGCACTTGAAGCATCCTTAACAGTCCCTTTGACCGTTATCGTCTGCCCAAACACTGAGATTGAAAACAAAAGCAGCAGGAATAAAATCCCGGGTGCTCTGAGACAACTAGAAGTTTGTTTCATGATTAAAAGAATTAAAGAATTGATTGGATTGTTTGTATGTAAAGCACGTTTATCTAAACTAAAGCTAAGAACACACAATTTTGACTATGCAAAACTACTCTGGAATTAAAAAAACGTTGAAACTATGGCAACATCTTCTGGCAATTTCGTTACATTGGTTTTAAATATGAGTCATTTGTTGTTGTTTTCGATACATTTTAGCTGAATGTGTTATATCAATTAAGAAACACGGCCTATTCGTAACAATCAATTTGTCATTGATTTAGCTCAATATTTCATTTTAACATTTGGCAAAAGGGGATTAGAATGCCTTTGTTTGCATATATTTACAAATGAAAAGCCTTGGGATTGCGAAAGAAGACACCGTGAAGCTAGCTCTACGGAACGTGTTGTGTGATAAAACTGGATGTATTAAGCATCAGAATGAACCAGCAAAATGAAATTTACTTACTGGAGATGGTAAGATGAGCTGATGTTAGCCCAGCTGATTTTGCTTTGAGGGTAATGTTGCCTTTTGCACCGGCTTTGGATCGGACTATTACCAGACAAAGCCCATTGAATGCGTCTTTTGTTTGTGATGGAAACGGAATCATATTGGTGGGATCGCCGTTGTCAGTCGCTAAAATCTCTCCCGGACCATCAATGCTAAATTCAATCTGATTGTTAGCGACAGGCACTATAAGTCCATTCCGGTCGGCTATTTTTACGGTTATAAAGGAAAGATCTTTACCATCAGCCTGAATTTCACTCCTGTCAGTTTCAATGGTAAGCTGCGATGGTGAGGCTGTTGTTTTTACTGTTTCTTCTTCCCATTTGTTTCCATTCTTGTAGACAATCACTTTCAGTTCGCCGGGTTCGTATCTCACACTATCCCAGCGCAGACGATATTCATATACTCCTTTTACTTTTCTTCCGAGAGATGTACCGTTGAGAAACAGTTCCGCTTCATCGCCCGAAGTAAATACGTGAACAGGAGTAATTTGTCCCATCCTGTCAGGCCAGTTCCAGTGAGGGAGAATATGAGCCATAGGTAATTCTGGTCTCCAGTGTGCCTGATATAGATAAAAGCGCTCTTTTTTGAATCCGGCTAAATCAATAATACCGGTATAAGAGCTGCGAGCTTCGTAATAGGGTGTGGGTTCTCCGAGGTAGTCGAAGCCGTTCCATACAAATTCACCTGCAACGAAAGGGTGATGATCGAGGGCATTGAATACTTTATCGGCAGAAGAGCCAAAATCCACAGCATGAAGTTCGTAAGAACTTACCTGACAAATTTTCGAATCGCCGCCTTCTCCATCCCGTATCGGGGCACTCGTTTTAGGACTTACCGGAAAGAGATACACCCCGCGGCTACTCGCGGCCGAAGCTGTTTCTGTACTTAAAATCATTTTATCCGGAAACTTCAGGTGATAAGGATCATATTGCGGAGCAGTCCGGATACGGTCGGTGCCTTCAAATACAGGATCCTGCCGGATTCCTTCTCCCTGATAATTCAATCCTATGACATCCAGGACGGCGGGTAATGGCATATCGGGTTTTGCATAGTTCATTGCTCCGGTTGTGGGACGCGTAGGGTCTTCTTCTTTGATATAACTGCGCAAACGTGCGGCAATTTGTGCCCCTTCTTCTCCGGTATATTGCTCTCCGACTTCGTTGCCAAAACTCCACATAATAATTGAAGGACAATTTCTGTCGCGGCGAACGAATGCCCGGACATCCTGTTCTGCCCAATCAGGAAAGATAAGGTGAAAGTCGTGTGGAGTTTTTTTGCGTTCCCAGGAGTCGAATATTTCGTCGATTACCAGAAATCCCATTTTGTCTGTTAATTCAAGTAGTTCGGGCGCAGGTGGATTATGCGAAAAACGAATGGCATTGCAGCCCATCTCTCTCAGTATTTCGAGTTGCCGTTCGGCAGCTCGTGTATTGAAAGCCGATCCTAATGCGCCTAAATCGTGATGCTGATTAACACCTTTGATTAACACGTGTTCGCCGTTTACCAAAAGTCCTTTGTCTGGGTTGTACTCAATGTTTCGTATTCCGAAGCGTGTTTCGTATGTGTCAATAACTTTCTTGTTCGATAATAAAGTGGTTACAGCTACGTAGAGATTTGGCTTTTGTGTAGGAGAAGGTCCCCATAATTTCGGATTGTCGATAATCACAGAATTCTCTAGTTTGTCCGATTCTCCGGCTGCAATTTTGGTCTGAGAAAGAATCAAAGAGGCAACTGCTTGCGTTGATTTCTTTCCGTTGTCGTCAATAGAGTAAAATTGTGTAATTACATCAATATTAGCAGATTTATTCGATTTGTTTTCAACTGATGTTTCAAGATTGATAGTGGCGGAGGAAGTTGTCACGTACTTTGTTGTGATATAAGTACCGTATTGACTTACATGCACAGGATTAGTTTTTACAAGCCAAACATTACGATAGAGACCTGCTCCGGGATACCAGCGTGCCGAGTAATTCGGATTGTCTACCCGGATGGCTAACTGATTTGTTTTTCCCGGTAAAACATAAGGAGTCAGGTCAACTCTCCAGGAATTGTAACCATAAGGCCATCCGCCTACCAGCTTGCCATTGCACCACACAATGGCATACGACATGGCTCCGTCTATATCCAAAAAGATAGATTTACCAGCATCAGCTGCAGAAATATCTATCTTTTTTCGGTACCAAGCCACTCCGTTTACAGGCAGGCGTCCCATTCCGCCACCTACTTGAGGATTTGATCCTGTCTGAAACGGGCCTTTGATTGCCCAGTCGTGAGGGAGGTTGACGGTTTCCCATGCTTTGTCGTCAAAGTTGCTTTGTACAAAAGGAAAATCGCCACCGGGATTGCCGGCAGAATGGGTGTAGCGCTTTGTGGGATCTTTGATAAATGGATTTCCGGTTGGTAAAATCCACGATTTTAGAACGTTTTGTGCTGATTCTGTTTTGATGGCTTCTGTCGGTTGTGAATCGGCAGCTTTACTGTCGTTGTTGTCGGTTACTTCCGGCCTAACATCGTATATCAGCTTGTCAGATTTTGCTCCGGATTCGTATTTGAAGAAATGCCATCCGTCGTTGATTGAAATTCGTTGGCGGGAGGCCGTCTTCGTTTCGCTCGCAGAAGAAACCAGTGAACTGTTTGAGCAGACAAGTACACATAATAGAGGTATAATCTTAAATTGTTTCATTTTGAAGATCAGTTTTGAAATCTAATCTGGAGCTTGTCTGTGAAAAATTAATTGGAAACCAATGTTGTTATGCTTGATGCCGGGAGCGGAAATATTACAGCATTCCCTGATGTGGCCGCATTTTTGGAAGTCAGGCTGGCCGTTTTTGTTGTGCTATAGCACGTGAAACCTTGTGTACTTAATCCGGAATAATTGAAAGTGTAATTAATCGCGTAATCATTCTGATTAATAGCGACAATTATTAGTTTGGATCCGTTTGAAAATGCAGTGCAGTATACGCCATCTTGAGGAGTTTCGGTACAGGATACCCGATAATAACCGGGACGTATCCACCTTGCAAAGTGTGCCATGGCATAACCCCGCTTTGTAATGTTGCTGTTTTCATCTATCAGCCCGTAAAACCTTCGGATATACCACCATACATACATGCTGTAACCTGATGTCATACAGCTGTGAAGCTCTTTTGCCACATTAATAGCCCCACTCCAAACATTGCCCGAGTCTGTGGAGGTGGTATAATGTTCTGTCATCCATATTTCTTTCCCCACAGAATATTTGTACGGAGTTGTTCCATAAATATGGCCACAAATAGTAGTGAGTTTTGCTCCCGCAATAGCCAGCACAGAGTCGTTAATCGACTTACTCATATTGAATGTTTCGGGAGCAACCACTTTCGTGCCGCAAGAATCGGCATATAAAGAAAGAAAATTTCCTATTTCGGCCGCATTGTTGTTCATGCCTTCGTAAGACACAACATAATTGGGTTCATTCCATGGACTTATAGAAGTGACACCGCCTACAGCAGTATTGTAACTTCGTAAATAGGCAGCATAAGCGGAATATGAATCTTTTTTTAATTTACCACCAATTACGTTATTACTGGTTTTCATAGATGCGGGAGCTGACCATGCTGTGGCTATAATTGAGACTCCAAACTGTTTGGCGGCATTGATTTGAGACACTTCTCCGCTAAACTGGTCACTACTGCTGGGAATGCGTACACGCATAACACTTAAACCAATGCCGTCAGTAGTAGAAAAGGCTTTGGTCATTTGTGTGCTGGTGAGATCCGCAATCCAGTTATGAATGGCAGCACCTCCAAAACCTCTTATCGTTTGAAACTGTGTGCTGGTATTAATTGTGACCGGCATTTCACCTTCCAATATCGGCTCCGTTGGACTGGCGCTAATTTCTTTTGAACAACCGGAAAATATCCCCGGAATAATTAGTAGAACAGTAATTAAAAATGTGTTTTTCAGTGGTTTGATTTGCATGATGGTATTGGCTTTTAAGGTTGCTTGTCTATCTGTAACTTTCCGGCGGGAAAAAGAAGCTTGGTTTCAGGCCTCCTGTATTTATGATGATTCGTTGCAAGGTTACAACAGGATCCATCATAATGATTTTAATTTTATGATAACCAGCTTGTGATATCGAATGCGATGTTTTACAGACGCGAATACTGTTAATCACGGATTTCGACCATTCCGGATCGTCTTTTGATCCGGCAATATTGATTTTCGGAACCTGAACTACCTGTGGTTGTTCATCGTCAACAGCTATTGCAAATCGCATATCTGCATCTGGCAAACAGTTAAGTGTTGGTGCAATTAATGTATTGATTTCAATTTCACCTGTCGAAAATAGATAGCAATCATATTCAAGAGAAGGCGCATTTTTTAAATCCGTGAAGCTTGAAGCCGTAATAGGCATCGGCATCATGGCTGAAAGGGTGCGTCCGTAATCGGGAACCAATTGCCAAAGCACACCATTTACCGCACGATTGTTGGTGTAGTGTTCTGCCTCCATCGCAACATAACCGTTCGATTCCACAAATCCTTTCAATGACTTTCTATCGGGAGAGGCGGGATTGAAAAGAGGCACGACAACATTATAGGTCTGATTTTCTGTATTGATAGAAATCTTGCCAAACTGATTTTCTCCTTTCGGAGCGTTGTTCCAGTCAATATCTATTTCAATGCGCTGTTCTCCATCGACTTTACCGCTCATTATCGCCGGAATAATCCACGATTGTTCAGGTTTTATCGTAAATGAATGTGAACCTGCTTGTTTTGAGAAAATTTCGAGATAATGTTTTTCTCTCGAATAGTTGCTGAACTGAGGCAAGGTGTCCGGTTTTTGTGCTTCGGAAGCCGAAAGACAGCCTTCTACAGCAATGCCAATAGCTGCTGTTTCCGATGGTTTGGTATAATTCAATCGAGGCATTATATTTTGCTTCGGATCCGACCAACCCCGATAACCAATATGAGGTTGGTTCATCATACCATTCCATTTTCCGTCTGCTACCTGAGTGTGATAGGCTACGGTCAGCAACGAATCCTGAACGAACAACTCTTTTGTTTTCAGAGCATAATCATTGGCCGATAGGCGACCCAGTGCTGCATATGTATGGTTTTTAGAAAGGTTGAAATACATATCGTTCAGGGTGTACGAGGCTTTTACGGGATAGAGTACGAGTTCGAAAAATGCATCTTTTTTAGACGGATCGAGCACTGCATAGATCGAATCTGCCTTGTCGGAGATTGCTTTCCATTTGGAAACAACCGTTTCTGCTTCCCTGTAGTTGCTCAGACTGAAAGTGGTTGCAGAAAGTAATTCGGGTTTTATCCAACCGTTGTATTTCGTGTATTTGTCTATCAGATCTGCAATTGCTTGTGCATATTGATCTCCAAATTGAAGACCAGCCCATTTTTGCGTATAAGTCGTAATGTTGTCTTTATTCCAGGTTTGTGGGCTCCATGCCAGTGACATGAAAAAGTCTATCGGAACTTCAAGAGGTTTTATGTCTCCAACATTCATTATCCAAATCCGATCGGCACCATACGAGTAAGCTTTACTCATCTGATCCCATATCTTGGTTACCGGAATGGTATTGATCCATTTGTAGCTGCGGGGGCCTCCCACATAATCAGCATGATAATAAATGCCCGCACCTCCGCTACGCTTTCTTTCTTCGGCCGATGGTAAACGGCGAATGTTACCCCAGTTGTCGTCACTCCAGAGCAAAGTGATGTTGTCGGGTACTTTTAAGCCGTTTTCATAATACTCCTGTATCTCTTTGTAAAGACACCACATTTGCGGTGTTTTCGTGATATCCGGATTCATTTCTTCGCGCAGTATTTTCTGTTGTTTAGCAACAATCCCTTCTACCATAGCAATATTGCTCTTCAAATCGCCACCCATATCGGTGTCGTTTGCACCCCGGAGTCCCATCGTAATAACGCTTTCGTAGTTTTTATTGCGACGGATACCTTCTCTCCAGAAGTTTACAAGCGTATCCGGATATTTGGTGTAATTCCAATGTCCCAGCGTTTTAAAATAGCGCCTGTCCCATTCCTGTTGCGAACGGAGCATGGGTTCCTGATGCGATGTCCCCATCACAATTCCGTATTCGTCGGCAAGTCGGGGATTTTCAGGGTCGTCTTCATTAAAGTCATTTGACCACATTGCCGGCCACAGATAATTGGCTTTCAGGCGCAAAAGCAGCTCAAATACCTTCGTGTAAAATTGATGATTGCAGTTCTGAATATCATTCGGAATAAAAGGATATTTACTTGGTTTTAGAGTTCCGTAAGTGTTCTTCACCCAGGTGCTTAGTGCTGGAGCTTCGTCGTTGATGAAAATGCCACGGTACTTCACCGCAGGACGATCTTCTTTGTGAAAATTGCGGGAAATAGAAAGGATGTTCTGTTTTTGGGGAGTTACATCAGCAAACCAGTACCAGGGAGATACTCCTATTTGTTGCGAGAGATCGTAAACGCCATAAATTGTGCCCCGCTTATCGCTTCCGGCAATGACCAACGCCTGATCGACACCCGGAAACGGCTTGCTGATAATTTGCATGGAAAAAGCTTCCCATTGATTTTTAATCGCGTCTACATTAATTTTTTTCGATCGGATGAGCTGTGTTATATACTTGCTCTTGCCGACTGTACCCACAATGATTGCATAAGGCCGATTTTTTGGCAGGGAATTTACAAGCTCCGGTTGAGTACCAGTTACTTTCTGAATGTCTGATTGAAGATCGGAAACTACACGTGTTACACCCTTGAAGTCTTGCGGATCGACTACCAATGTCGCCGTAGTTCCCGGCCTGGCGATACAGAAATCGTTGTCTAATGAGTGTTTTACATAACTATCGGAAGCTGTTGCCGAAAGGGTAAAAGCCTGAAATACTGCAATTAGGGGTAAAAGTCGAAATTTCTTCATGGTATAAAATTGGCATGTCGAAGGCATACCTTCTCCAAAACGGAGAAGGTAACCTTGAGTTTGTGAACGGTGTAATTGTTTTATTTTGAGGGATAGAGAGACTTGGCAATGCCCATCTCTAATCCTCTTAATTCTGCTAAACCTTTCATACGGCCAAGGAGAGAGTATCCGTAGAAGATCTGAGGTTTAGCCAGGTCGTCAAGCATCTGGTGCCCGTGGTCGGGACGGAGGGGAAGGGAAATCTGGCGTTTTTGCATGGTTTCGATAAACGAACTCATTACTCCAAACATATTCACACTTCCTTCAAGATGGTTGGCTTCGAAAAAGCGGTTGTCGTCAATCCATTCGGTACTACGCAGGTGCACGAAGTGGATTCTGTCGGCAAAACGCTGGCTCATTTTTACAAGATCATTCTCACGGCGTACACTCAGCGATCCGGTGCAGAAACAGATGCCGTTTGCAGTAGAAGGAACTGCTTCAGCAAGAGCTGCATAATCTTCCTCACGGCTGGCAATACGTGGCAGACCGAGAATAGGGAAGGGAGGATCGTCAGGGTGAATGGCCATTTTGACACCAACTTCTTCTGCTACCGGAATCACTTCTTTGAGGAACAGAATCAGGTGTTCACGCATTTTATTGGCATCAAAATCTTTATATTTTGCTAATTGTTCCAATACGTATTCTACCGTGAAAGCTTTGCCTTCGCCGGGAATGCCGGAGAGAATCACGCTCAGAATCCGGTTCATATCTTCGTCAGTCATCGATTCGTAGCGTTTCTTTACCTGCTCGAAATCTTCATCCGACAGTTCTTCGCGTGCTCCCTGGCGTTGCAATACAAACACATCGAACGCAAGGAATGCATAACGATCAAAATACATTGCTTTTGAACCGTCAGCAAGAGTGTACGACAGGTCGGTACGAACCCAGTCGAGCACCGGCATAAAGTTGTATGTTACTACGTCAACACCGCATTGAGCGAGGTTGCGTAACGTAGTTTTATAGTTCTCTATGTATTGAAGATAGTTGCCTGTGCGACGTTTAATGTCTTCGTGTACATTCACACTTTCCACTACGTGCCATGCCAGTCCGGCATCTTCAATTACTTTCTTGTATTTCTGAATCTCTTCCACGCTCCATACTTCGCCTGTGGGAATGTGGTGTAGCGAGGAGACAACCGCTGTGCAGCCGCTTTGGCGGATATCCTGCAGGGTTACCGTATCTTTTGGCCCATACCAACGCATGGACTGTTCAAAACCGTAAATCATTTTGTTCAATTTGAAAATTAGTCAATTTGAAAATCCGAGAATGAGAAACCGATTGCTCAACACTCGTTACTCACTACTCGTTACTATTTATACTCCCGAATAGGCATCGAAGCCTCCGTCAACGATGATGTTTTGCCCGTTAACGAAGCGAGAAGCATCGCTACACAACCATTGAATGGTTCCGTTGAGCTCGTCGGCAACGCCCATGCGGCCAAAAGGTGTGGAATTGATGATTTTGTTTCCACGAGGAGTTAATGATCCGTCCTCGTTGGTCAATAAAGTACGGTTTTGTTCTGTCAGGAAGAAACCCGGGCAAATAGAATTGACCCTGATTTTATCGCCGTATTTCTGAGAATATTCCACTGCCAGCCATTTTGTAAAGTTCTGAATAGCGCTTTTTGCAGCGGAATAGCCGATAACACGTGTCATCGGGCGGGCAACGGTTGCCGATGTGAAGTTGATGATGTTTCCTTCTTTGCGATCTACCATTTCTTTTGTGAAAACGCGGGTAGGGTAGATGGTTCCATAAAGGTTGAGATCGATAACCTGACGCAATTGCTCTAAGTCAAGATCGAAAAATGATTGTTCGGGAAGAACGTTGGCTCCTGCACGATTGCCTCCGGCGGCATTGATAAGGACGTCTACAGGTCCGAATTTAGCTTTGATTTCGTCATGATTTTGTTGCAGGATATCAATGTTGAGAACATCAGAGACTAAAAACAGAGCTTCGTGACCTTCTGCTTTGATTTCATTTTCAAGGGCTTTGCCTTTTACTGCATCACGTCCCAAAATAGCAACTTTTGCCCCTTGGGCAGCCAGGTGTTTACTGATAGAACTGCCAAGTACGCCAGTCCCGCCGGTGATTACGATCACTTTACCGGCAATGTTGAATTCATTTTTCATATTGAAGATTAAAAAGGGTCGGTTGTGCATTATCTGCCTGCAACCGACAATTGCAAAATTATATATTTAGTTATTTGTAGTTCCTGAATTTTGATACATTTGGTTTCAATATAGGTTCTCTGCTGCTACTTTTGATACAGGTAATATAACTATCGAAACATTTTTACATATAAACCGAATACTGTCACATTGTTGAAGTATACAAGTATTAGACAGGAAGCAACAGGCACAGGGTAGTCACATATTTATTTTATCGGTATGTAACGTGCACTCTGTGATTCATTCGTGTCCGATCACGGATTTGAATATGTGTGTGGATTATGGCGTACGATAAAAAGGAAAATAAATACATGCCTGTTACCAGAAAGAATCTTCGGCAGATGGAAAATATTTGCGACTTCAAAGATAGCAAGATGTTACCGTCTTTCAATGTTTATAAGCAGAGTTCTTTGCATATTTTTGAGGAGAGCAATGGCAGAAGAGATTCCTGTTTCAGGATTCAGTTGCATATCGTATCCATAAGTGGGTGAAATAGTTGATTCTCCTCACCCGGTTCCCCGCAATTCCACACTTTTCCACAATGCGTATTAATTGCAAGTATCTGTTTATTAGGGTGTAATGATTTTGGCATAATTGTTGGATGTTATTTGATATAAACAACCAGGTACACAACTTTTAAAAAGTAGAAATCATGAAATCACTAAAATTGATAATCGTTGGAGTGATGTTATTGTTTGCAGGTGCAATGCAGGCACAGGTTTCAATCAATATAAATCTGGGAAGCATTCCTTCATGGGGACCTCGTGTACAGGAGGATGTGCGGTATTATTACCTTCCTGATGTTGATGCTTACTACGATCTGAGAACCGCTATGTTTGTATTCTCTTATAATGGATGCTGGGTTCGCCAACGTCATCTTCCGGAAGTATACCGTAATTATAATCTTTATGATGGTCGGAAAATTGTGATGAGAAATTATTACGGAGATTCTCCTTATTCTTATTACAGAGGCAGAGGCGAATACAGAGATAACCGGATGGCACAACGTCAGGAAAGAAATGAACGCAGGTATGATGAATTTAACGACCGACGAATGCGCGAAGAGCACAACTGGAGAGGTAACGATGACAGGCAGAATTTCAGACACGATAATGGCCGTGGACACGGACAGAAGAGAGGTTGGGAATATTGAATAATAAGAACATTTTGAAATGTTTGTCAGTATATTTGTAACGTTTTTAATATATTATAAACCATTAAATTTACAACAATGAGAACAATCAGATTTTATGTAATGCTTACAGTGCTTGCTTTTGTAGCAGTATCTTGTGTCGAAAATTCTTCGAAATACAAAGCTGCTATTGCACAGCGTGATTCACTGGCGCTCCAGAAACAAATTATGGATTCCAGCTACAATCAGACACTTACGCTTTTGAATGATATTGAAACCGGCTTTTCTGAAATCAATCAGACCGAAAGCAATATGAAGCTTAACCTCAAAGGAGTTGAGGGTTCAACAAACAAAAGAGCTCAGATAGCAGCTCAGATGAAAGCGATTAAAGAAACGATGGAGAAGAACAAAGCCAAAATTTCAGAACTTCAACGTTTGGTAGGAAAAAACAGCAAAGCTACCGCACAATTGCAGGAAACAATTAAACGTCTTCAGACAGAACTCGATGCCAAAACTACTCAGCTTCAATCATTACAGGCTGAACTGGAACAGAAAAATATCAAAATTACTGAGCTGACGACTACAGTTACAGAACAAGGGAAAAATATTGCAGAACAAAGCAGCACAATAGAACAGCAAAAAACAACTATCAAGACTCAGGATGTCGATCTTCATTCAGTTTGGTATGTTGTAGCTACTTCAAAACAATTGAAAGAAAACAAAATTGTGACCGGAGGTGGTCTCTTCAAATCGAAGAAACTTTCAGCAAGCGATTTCGATCAAAAGAACTTTACACAGGCTGATTTAAGAAGTCTTTCTTCAATCCCGACCAATAGCAAAAGTGTAAAAATTCTATCACTTCATCCTGCTGACAGCTATAAATTAGTAACTGGCGCCGATAAGAAAATCACTATTGAGATTACCAATCCTTCTAAATTCTGGAGTGCATCTAAATATCTGGTTGTTCAAATATAATAGTTTTATTATTTACAAAAATACCGGGACAATGTTCCGGTATTTTTTTTGTTTAGATTCAGAGAAAGACCGAAACCTGTGTTTTTAATTATGATGGATTCCTATGTGTTCAGGGGCACAAATATCCGCTAAATTGTTTATTTTTGCTCCCTGTATGAAACAAACGATTTTATTGATCGAAGATGATGCCACTTTTGGAACAATGTTACAAAAATGGTGTGGTCGGAATGGATTCGAGGCAGAATTATGCTCAGATATTGCTTCGGCACAGGCAGAATTGACACATAAGAAGGTCGATCTTGTGCTGAGTGACTTGCGTTTGCCTGATGGTGACGGCATCATGCTTTTGCACTGGATGCGCGACCTGAATATGGATACACCTGTCATTGTGATGTCCAGCTATGGGGAAATTCAGAGTGCAGTGGCGGCAATGAAACTCGGCGCTGAGGATTTTTTGGAAAAACCAATGAATCCTGCCATTTTGAAAGAAAAGATAGAACAGGCTCTTTTGAAGAAACCGGTAGAAGCAAAGCCCGTAAAAGCTGTCAAAGCGAATGTAGATGGCATGGTGATGGGTAAAAGCGCGGTGGCTCGTCAGATGTACGATCATATTCTGAAGGTAGCGCCTACACGCATGTCGGTGCTTATTATGGGAGAAAGCGGAACCGGAAAGGAATATGCCGCGCGAATGATTCATGAAAACAGTCCGCGTCGTAGCAAGCCTTTTATTGCTGTCGATTGCGGTAGTTTATCGCGCGAACTGGCACCGAGCGAACTTTTCGGTCACCTGAAAGGATCATTTACATCTGCCATTGAAGATAAAACAGGTGTATTTGTGCAGGCCGACCAGGGAACCGTTTTCCTTGACGAGGTAGGCAATCTTTCGTACGAGGTACAGGTGCAGTTGTTGCGTGCGTTGCAGGAACAAAAAGTGCGGCCGGTTGGGTCCGTGAAAGATATAAAGGTTGATGTGCGAATTCTTGCCGCGACCAACGAAAATCTGGAAGAAGCTATTGCCGAAGGGCGTTTCCGCGAAGATTTATACCATCGGCTCAACGAGTTTTCTCTTTTTATTGCTCCCATCCGCGACAGGAAAGGCGATATCGAAATATTTGCGAATGAATTCCTGCGTCAGGCAAACGAAGAGCTGGATAAATCGGTTCAGGGATTTTCATCGGATGCAATGGCATTGCTCGAAAAGCACCACTGGAGCGGTAACCTGCGTGAATTAAGGAACACGGTACGACGTTTGGTGTTGTTTGCCTCAAACGACATTATTACGGTTGATGACATTCCCGCTTTTGCTTCCCAATCGACCAATGAAGATCTTGCTTTGCAACCCGACAATGAGCGCGAGCAGATAGAGAACGTGTTGCGTAAAACAAGGGGCAATAAAACGCTGGCAGCACAATTGTTGAAAATAGACCGCAAAACACTCTACAACAAAATGCATCTTTACGGCATCAAACTTTAATTTCCAGAATGGCTTTTACATCGTTTTGCCAACCGTCATACGATTTGCCCCGCTGAGCATCCATACGGCGAAGGGCTTCGGACGGATAACCCAACAATACAAACATGGGCAGCATTTTGTGGCACACAGCCTGCGCTTTGTCAAAGTCGTCGCTGACGAGCGTCTCTTCCAATAGTTTGTAATTTTCAAAGGTAGAAGTCCGAAACATTTCCTTGATCTCTTCATCGTCATCTTCCAGGAAACTGTCGGTTACCGGTTCTCCTTCACCGAAAATCTCACGCAGCGACTCCAATGAGAATGGTTTTGGTAAGAAACTTTCGAACCCGAGATGATTTGCTTTTTCTGCTGTAAAATCGCTGTGACCTGTCATTATAACAACCGGAGTGGTGCCTGCTGAGGCAAGAATGTCCATCCCGGTACGTTCTCCCATTTCCATGTCGGTTAAGATAACATCGCAGTCCGTCTCCACTATTTTGTGTCCCAGTCGTGTCAGCATATCGCACGCCATTTGGGCAATTACCGGATCATCGTCATATACGGTGATTTTTTTAGTGCCTTTTTTGATTCGTATTTCAGCTTCCCGGCAGGGTATGGTAACTTTCACACTAGTGCCTTTCCCGACTTCAGAAACAACATGGATACTTCCGTATAACAAATCGATCAGTCCTTTTACCACGTACAAGCCTAAGCCGGTGCCGTGTGCCAGCGCGTTGTTGCTTTCTACCCGGGAGAAAGGTTCATAAATTTCCTCCAGCTTGTCGGCGGGGATTCCGGCTCCGGTATCGGTTACTTTAATGAAAAGTTGATATCCGTTATGCGTAGTGTGGAGCGATATTGACCCTTCACTGGTATATTTGATAGCGTTTGACACCAGATTGATGATGATCTGCTTGATTTTCATTTGGTCGGATTTGAGTCGAACCGTATCCGAATCGAATGTAAATTTCAGCCCTTTCTTTTCAGCCAGCGGAAGGAACATCTGACCGGTTTCCTCATTCAATTCAGCCAGAGAAAAATTGCTGGAAGTGATTTGCAACGAACCTTGTTCGAGGCTGGAGAACTCAAGCAGATTTTCCAGCAAGGCCAGAATATGCCTGGCGGAGTTTTGCATCGATTTGATGTCTTCGCCCTGCTGTCGGCGCAATTCCAGATAGCCGAGGATGGAGCCCAGCGGACTTTTAATGTCGTGCGAAACGGAAAGTAACAGTTTGTGCCGGCTCTCCATTACCTGACGAAGGCGTTCGCGTGCTTCTTTGCCTTTGTTTACATCGTAGATAATGAGCAGTATAAACGCAAGTATAAGTCCCAGAGCCACAATACCGCCCACCACAGAAAGTGTATAGTTGCGATTGATGGATTTTTCACTTCGATCAATGGTTCCCAATACAGAATTCAGGGTTTGACGGTGTAGATCGAGTAATACACCGGCTATTTGGGTCGATATTTCTCTGTCGGATGCGATTTGACGAGCCACCTGTTGTTCAATGGCTTTCATATTCTTTTCGTAGCGTTTACCTTCAACCAGCGCCAAATCGTTCACCTCGGTCAGGATCGGTGCAGGTGCTTCGGCACCTACCTTTACGGTATCGACTCGTACGTTCGAAATCACCATCGTGGTGTTTTTACTGGGGCTGAAAAGCTCTCCCAACCGTTTGAAAAAGCCCTTTTTCTTTTCCGGTTTTTTATAGACAGTATCTTGTTTCACCGTTACCACTCGGGAAGGAATACTTGGCAGAGGTTTGTATTTTCGAATGCGTTCACTGATGAGCGTAAGCGGATTTTTGTTCCCTAATTGACGGTTGAGAGCTGCAACTTCGGAGGTTTGGCGTGCCAACAGGATTTTGATCTGCAGTAATTTGGCTTTTCCAACAGGTTCATTGACGGCGAGAGTGTCAATCAGTACATTGATGGAAAGTAGTTTTTTGCCGAATTTATTGATATAGGTAGTGTCGTGAGTGGAAACAAAAAGGCTTACCGAAGATTGTGCTTCACCTACAGCATAGATCAATTCATTGGTGAGTGCAAGCACCTGATGCTGCTTTTCTATTTCTGTCCGCTGGCTGTTGATGTTGCTTCTCATGTTGTACAAAAACACAACCATCACCGCAACGGCAATTCCCGTGATAATGTACAGACCGGCAGCCTTGAAACGTATTTTATTCTCGATATTCATGTCGCAAAGGTAGAGATAAATTTGAGGATATTTTTGCCTTTGTTGGTTGTGTTTGGATTCTTAGCTGACGAAAAAGGGACGTCGTATTTTTACTTAACGCTGTAAGCGTTTTCCCGCGACAGGGAAACCGCTACGCGGTTCAGAATGCATATTGCCTCTCTCGTGCTTGCACCCCGATGAATCGGGGCGTTATTTTTGGGTTACGACTTTGTCGTAAGAAGCCTCTTGGGTTATTATGCTTATGTTGCAGACAGTCAAGTGGTTCTTGATTGTTTGGATTGTTACGGATAAACTGCTTGAAGTTTGTGCGTTGACATAAAAAAGGCTGCCCGAAAATTATTCAGACAGCCTTAAACTCTTCGTTATTGACCCAAATATGTTATTTCTTTACAGAGAATTTGTAAATGGTTGTAGTGTTGTACACTTTACCCGGAGCCAGTTCGATAGAAGCGAAGTTCTTGTGGTTAGGAGCATCGGGGAAGTGTTGTGTTTCGAGGCAAAGTGCAGTGCGGTAAGCATCTTTGATGCCGTTTTTGAATGCGCTAGAACCATTCATAAAGTTACCGGCATAGAATTGCAGACCCGGTTCTACGGTGTAAACATCCATCACGATGCCCGATTTGTCGCCGGTAAGAGTGCAAGCTTTGAATATTTCGCCCGGCTTGCCGTTAAGTACGAAATTGTGGTCGTAACCTTTGCCGAATTTCAATTGTTGATTGCCTTTATCGTTGATGCGTTCGCCGATAGCAGTAGCTTTGTTGAAGTCGAACGGAGTACCTGCAACCGGAGCTAATTCACCGGTAGGAATCAATGTGCTGTCAACCGGAGTCATTTTGTCTGCGTTGATCTGCAACAGGTGATCGAGGATCGTACCGCTGCCTTCACCGTTCAGGTTATAGTAAGCATGGTTGGTAAGGTTGACAATCGTTTTTTTGTCGGTAGTAGCTGTATACTCCATTTTCAGGCCGTTATCGGCAGTAGCGGTATAAGTTACTTTGATGCTCAAATTGCCGGGGTAGTGGCCTTCGCCGTCTTTCGATAGGTAGCTCAATACCAGTGTTGAGTCATTCGGTTGAGCTGCATCCCAAACTACGTCCTGATAACCGGCTTTGCCACCGTGGAGTGAGTTAGGACCATCGTTTGTATCCAGTTGATATGCTTTGCCGTCAACTGTGAATTGACCTTTGGCGATACGATTGCCTACGCGGCCAATCAATGCACCATAATATTGAGCCAATGGATTGGTATATTCTTTCAATGTAGCATGGCCAACCACCACGTCGGTAGCTTTACCGTTTTTGTCAGAAACAACCAGACCGACGATACGTCCGCCATAGTTGGTAATATAGGCCGTTAAGCCACTTTTATTTTTTACTGTGTAGAGCGAAACGGCTTTGCCATTGATTGTATCCGTAAAGTTCTTCTTTTCAGGAGTTACAACTTTGATAGAATCGGATTGGTCTGCCTTTTTTGCCGAAGAGTGGCAGGAGGTAAATCCAAAAGTTAGCGCCGACAGGCACAAAGTGGTCAGGATTGTTTTCTTCATACGATATTGATTTATAAGTGTTGGGTTTGTGTATTTGCTTTACTGAAAAATGCGCTGTAAAATTCGTACATGTTCCTGATATTTGCAAATAATAAGTGTAAAAATTACAAATATTTTTTTGAAGTCAAAGGAAAGAGAGAGAGCGCACGCTTCATCTTTCGATAATCAAAAAGAAAATTAACAAAAATACGAGTGAATTGAAAATGAATTTGTAGATTTGAAGCGCGTAATAATTAACCAGTATTTTCGACTTTCGACCACTCGGGATTGCAAATCCGACGGGACGAGAAAATATGAGAGACTGTGTAATACATCCATAGGTGTTGTAGCTTATGGTAAAACAGAAGCGAATATGAGAAGATTGTTAATAATAGGAATTCTTATTTTTACGACAATGTATGGTAAGGCATCGCAACAGGATGAGACTGTATGCCGACAAATAGTTGTTGATTTTTATAAATGGTATAGTCAAAAATTATCTAGTAATAATGCTTCTGAGTTTCAACCAAAATTTGCACAAGACGAAAATGGTTATACGACATTAGACTTCACGGCATATGTGAAAAATCTAAAGAGAATGAAATGTTCTGATAGTTTTATAAACCGTGAAATTGAAAGCTATACACTTTGCATTGAGAACTTAAAGAAAATAAAATATAGAGAAATTGAAGATAAATTGCCGGATTTATCTGACTATGAAAATATAAAATGTGATTTTTTCAATATACACAGATGGACGATGAGTATGGAAAATTTTTCAGGTGTTGAGATAAAAAAGACTACTGTACAAAAAGATAAATCTGTTGTCTATGGAATAATTTATGAGGATACTCCAGATAAAAAGTATTACTATGGCAATGTTGTTGTTACATTACTCAAAATTGGAAATATTTGGATGATAGATGATATAAAAATATGAAATTCTCGTTTCGTCGGATTTGCAATCCGACGACGGAATGTAGTATAGGGATCTGCGATCCCGTAAATATAAAATTCAAAAGAAAAGCTTATGAGCATTGCACACAGGGTGAATGGGCTTGATACCCGTAGTAGTTGTGTAATTATCGGATTATAAATTCTAATACCCGATTCCGACGGGACGAGATAAACATAATAGACAGTGAGATCAATAAATAAAAAGAAAAAAAAGAAAATTGTAGGAATTGGTTTGACACCATTTTTGATTGTTGTAGGTGTAATTGGTTTGTTACTAACGGTGTATATTGGCTATCGAGCTTCATTAACTGACAGAAAATTGTTCTCCTTAAGCCTACTTGCATTATTTGCAGGGCTTCTTTTTGAGAGCTTTAGAATTTCTGACAACTGGAAGACCGTAATCGGAATTTTTTGTGGAGCTTATCTATTGAGTTTGTTCTGTTTTTTACCAGGAAAACACGAATTTGATTACAATTTTGAGAACCATATAGAAATTTGGCCATATTCTTTTATATTTTTGTTTGCACTGATTTTTGCAATTATTCATAAAGATAGAGTTACTGCTAAACTTACAGAAGGAACTACTTTGTTACTTTCGATTTCATTAATATACTGGGCGTTTGACTATGGATTAATGAATTATCATAACTGGTTTTCCATTTCCCTAATGATACTTGGATTTTTACTTGCAACCTTTTCTATAATTAATGCATTGACACATATACGCCTTTCAAGGACAAACAGATTAGTATTAAGCGTTTGGAGTACAGTGATCATGTTTGCATTTGCAATTGACAATATCATTCGTGTATTTTGCAATCCAAGCATTGAAAGTTCGCCGTATTTATCAGAAAGCCTCTACATTGGCACGCAATATTTTTTATTGGGCGTTTCTGCTGTATATATCATGCAGAACTATATGTTGTTAGTAGCCTTTCTCCCAAGCAGAAATAGTAATTACAAAGATGATTTTAGAGAAAATAAGGAAGACCATATTAATCGTTATTCGGATAAACAGATCAATATTGGACAATCCATTTTTTGTATCATATTTACGGTAACAGTTTATTGGTTAAATTATAAATTTCAATTTTTGCCAAGACATACCATGATTTGGCTTGTGTTTTTGACTTTTCCAATGATTTTGTATGTGATAACATTATTCAATAGTCAAAGAAACTGCTGATAGCACTAGGTATATATCATGCTGGGGTTGCCGTGGTTTTCGGGACACCGCTGTCAGTCGGGACTACCCGCCCAATGACCAAACCTCTGTTGTTAAGGGCAAGTTAGAATGAATGCTAGAATCGGGATATTTTTTACCTGATAACCAAACTTAATAAAACTCAAGCTTATGAAGATAGTTGTATTCGGTGCAAGTGGAAAGACAGGCCGGTTATTAATAGAAGAAGCATTAACATCGGGTTATGAAGTAATTGCTTATGTCCGAAACAAAGAGTCTGTAAAATCAGTTCATCCAAATTTAAGAGTTGTTGCAGGTCAACTCAATGAAAAGGAAAAACTTAAATCGGTCATTATCGGATCGGATGCCTGTATCTCTACTCTGGGTGGAGCATCTCTGACAAAACACAATCACGGAATAATAGAAGGCATTGATAATATCGTCGATATAATGGAAGAAGTGAATGTGAAGCGCTTTATCTATTTATCGAGTATCGGTGTCGGAAATAGTCGCCAGTACATGGCACAACCCGCTCGTTTTTTGATTGCCGATTTAATGCTTCGTGTACCTTTGGCTGATCACAATGCAAACGAAAGCCGGATCACTCAAAGTCAACTCGAATGGACGATCATCCGTCCCGGTGGTTTAACCGATGGAGCAAAGTCTGAGAATCTCAAACATGGTACGGAATATACAAAACTAAAAGGAAACCTAAGTATTTCACGTTCAAGTGTGGCCACTTTTATTTTAAATCAATTCACCGATAGTATCTATGTGAATAAATGCGTTTGGTTGTATGAATAAATCAGTGTGAATGCTAATGTTGAAAGTTTTATAAATGGAGATGAATAGAGAAAACTGTCGCTGGTAAAGACTATATTCAATAAGGTTTTCAGTGTAAATACAAGATTATGTTCCCCGTTCTCCGAAGTGTTTAAAGCAGATTGGGGTTCGGTGTATGGTCCCCGTTAGGCGCAAGCTGACCAAAAAGGAAACCTCCGCTACCACCCGTGATCGCAAATCCGACGGGACGAGATATGGCGAAGATCGTAGCCGAGGATCTGGAACAGCTTGAAAAAAACAGTTAATTATATGATATTCAATTATAAAGTGCTCTTTTGTTCTTTTGCTTTAGTCCTCTTTACGACGCAGACGTTTGCAGCCAAACCGATCTACGATGTTTATAGATTTGGTGCTGTGGGCGATGGCAAAACTAACGACCGCATTGCCATTCAGCGAGCTATCGACCGTTGCTCGGGAAGCGGCGGCACCGTGTTACTGCGTAAAGGAACATTCCTTACCGGGCAGTTAAAACTGGGCAGTAACATGACGCTTTGCATAGATTCTTCAGCTACGCTTCTGGGTATCATGTCCGATAGCGAGACTGATTATCCGCATCATATGATTGAAACGGTATATCCCAACCGGATGAAAGACGATTGCCAGCGCCGTCTGATCTACGGAAACCATCTGCACAACGTACGGGTGACTGGTGGTGGAACTATCAACGGACAAGGTGATTATACACCGTGGATGCATGTAAAGGATATTGGGACGGAAAAAGACCGGCCTTCTATCTTTGCTTTTGTGGGGTGTCAGAATATCACCGTAAGCAACCTGTCGTTGCAGAAGCCAGCTTGCTGGACACAGGTCTATATCGAATCGGACAGTATTACGCTTCGGGGACTGAAAGTCAATACCGGCCGTCTCACACCCAATCGCGATGGTATTGACATTGTGGATTGCCACAAAGTGTTGATCGAAGATTGCGATATTCAGGCGGAAGATGATGGCATTTGCTTCAAAAGCGGTAGCGAATATGGCTGCAAAGAGGTAACGGTAAGGCGATGCCGCATCGACAAACTGAACGTACCTGCAGGCAATTGCTTCAAGCTGGGAACCGACGGCTTAGGTTCGTTTGTGAATTTCGACGTTTCGGAATTGACCCTGAAAAATGCAGCGCAGAATACGGGTCTGTGTATCGAATCGATGGATGGCGCGCTGATCGATAACCTGAAATTCAATAATTGCAATATAACCAACTGCGGACAAGCCGTTTTTGTAATGCTGGCCGACCGCAAACGGACTGTTCCCGGACGGGAGAAACGTATCGGTGCTGTTTCGAATATCAGCTTCAAAAATATAACCGCCAGAAACTTTACCCATCAATATCCATCTATAATTACCGGCGTAAAAGGGCACAATGTGCAGAATGTCAGTTTTGAAAATTGTAACTTCGTGCTGAAAGGAGGCGTTCGGGAAACCAATCAAACCGTGATGGAATACGATGGCAAATACCCCGAGGGTAGTTATTTCGGCGATACCGGGGCTTATGCTTTCTTTCTCCGTCATGTCGACAGCGTATCATTTGTCAATTGCAAAATTTCATCAGAACAACCCGATGCCCGTCCCTGGATGGTGCAGGATGATGTGAAGAGTGAGGTTGTCAGATAATCTATTTGATATGCCCGGTATATCACAAACATACCTTCTGAAATAGCCGAATTCAATGACTTTTAACGCAATGGATATTCATTGAAGGATTGACTTTAAATGTTGGATTGAGTAACTTTGAGGATAAAATAGCTTGAATTATGAACAATCGATTTTTCTCCGGGTTACAAGACGTCCATATTCAGAAAACCATTCTACTGCTTGTGGTTTCTCTTGTTTTGATTGGAAGTTCCCTGCTTATAGGTGTCGGGGATAATTTTCCAATGATTGCCATGCTCTTTACAGGCCTGATTATTTTCTTTTTTGCCTTACTCCGCCATTGGCAAAAAGCCGCCTATTTTGTCATCATGGCCGTAATTTTTACCGTAATTCTTATTTTTGTCTGGATTTTTAAGGCTTCGCTGGGTGAAGATATTGCCATGCCTGCCGGATTGGTAAGCATTTCCGCTATTTTAGCCGGTATTATCGGAGCTTATGTCTTTGTTAGTAAAGAATAGCAATGATCTTCAAAGTCTGATGTATCGGCCTGTCCGGATTGATGAATTTTTCTCCGAAAACATAATGATTATCTTTGCACCGAATCTTACACTGCTGTCGGAACAGGCCGCGGGACTACAAAAGAGATTATGTTTACAGAAGAAATATTACCGGAACTTAATAACCGGTGGAAGGCCATACAGAAAGAGATGGCAAAGAAAGGCGCAGATGCCTGCCTGATTGCAGGCAATGTAAATTTGTTTTATGTGGCAGACAGAGTATACAGTGGATATTGTTACCTGCCCGTAAAAGGCGCTCCCTGTTTTTTTGTGAAACGACCGGTAGCCCTGAAAGGTGAGAATGTGTACTATGTAAGAAAGCCGGAACAAATTGCTGAAATCCTTCTCAGGAAAGGTATGGCTCTGCCTCATACGCTTATGCTGGAACTGGACGAGCTGCCATACAATGAGATTGTTCGTTTGCAATCGGTTTTTATACCAGAACAAACGTTAAATGCTACGGCAACTCTTCGTAAGGTCAGGAGTGAGAAATCGGCCTATGAAACCGCTCTGCTGCGCCACTCCGGACAACTGCATGCAGCCTGTTATGCGGAAGTGCCGCGATTGTACCGACCGGGAATGACGGATATCGATTTTTCTATTGAAATAGAGCGATTGTTTCGTAAAAAAGGCGCGCTCGGACACATCCGGGTATTCGGGCAATCGATGGAAATTTTTATGGGAAGCGTAATTGCCGGTGATAATGCGATCAATCCGTCTCCATACGATTTTGCGTTGGGTGGCGGCGGTTTGCACAACTCACTGCCGGTAGGGGTGAACGGAACAATACCGGAGCCGGGCACCACAATTATGGTGGATATGGGCGGAACATTTACCGGCTACATATCCGATATGACACGTGTGTTTTCTATCGGGAAAGTTGCTCCACTGGCTTATGAAGCACATCAAACTGCTCTGGAAATTCAAAGTGACATAGAAGCCAATGCCAAACCGGGCATAGCAGCTTGCGATCTGTACAATGCGGCCATTGAGAAGGTGAAAAAAAGGAATTTGCTGCCTTATTTTATGGGATATAATCAACAGGCCGGTTTTATCGGACATGGTCTCGGCATTGAACTCAATGAGTCGCCGGTATTGGCGCCCCGTTCAAAAGATGTGTTGAAAGCGGGGCATACTTTTGCGTTGGAACCGAAATTCGTAATTCCGGGAACGGGAGCTGTCGGTATTGAGAATACATTTGTAGTAAATGAAAACGGAATAGAAAAACTTACCGTGCTGAACGAAGAAATTGTTGAATTGTAATAGCATGTAAAGTTCAGTGGTAATCCCTGTAATGAGAAGTCCCGGAAATAAGAAGTTTGATAATGACTATCTTATTTTCGGGGCTTTGCTTTTTCTATTTGAGTCTAAGATCTGAAAATAGATGTGTATTTGTTGTGTATGTTTTTAAGGCGGTTGTATTCGGCACAAAGGTACTCGTAAGTGAGATGTACTAATCTGGAATTGTATACTTTGTGCAGAGCAATGTATTTTGAAAGTGTATCGTTAACAACGTCTTCATCATAGTTGTCGGGAAGCTCAGTTACTTTTGCCACGATGCTACCGTGTTTCAATATAAAAATACTGTTGTTCCATGTAATAACGTAGTAGTTGCATTTGTGATCGTCTTTTGCCTGTGTTACAACTTCAGTAAATTTGTGTCGAAGGTCAAGACCTGAGATTGCTCCGAAATTAATATTTTTCGTAATCATTGTAATGTACGCTTATTCTACATCAGCATTAGTTTTAAAAGTTAACGATAGACCATACGTTTTAGAATGAAAGAGTTGAGATGAAAAGTATCAGTTGCAAGATTGATTCAAATATAACGAATTGTAATGTTAAAATCAAGAGAAAAAATGAAGCTTGCAGAGCTTACGCATTTAGAAGTTTAACGAAGGTCAGCTTCTAAAATTCAGAGGTAGGACCGGTTGCAGATGGTCACCTTTTTTGTGCAGGTGGTCAAAAAAAATTGAATGCTCCAGGCCCCGTGAGTAGTTTTGCAGCAAAAAAACATGAAGAAATCTATTTCATTCGTTGCTTCTTTGTTGCTATGTTGCTCTTCCTTTGTATGGGGAACCGACAAGACGGATCAGAAGAAAGACTCCATTGCCATGCACAAATCTATTTCCGAAGTGGTTGTCTACGCACAACGCTCTACGGTTCAGGTAACGCCCGAAAAGCGGGTGATTCATATCGGATCGTCACCCATTGCCTCTTCCGGCAACGCCTATTCGGTGCTGAAAAACCTTCCGGGTATCATTGTCAATAGCGACGGTTCTGTTTTTCTGAACGGGAAATCGGGAGTGAAAGTGTTGATCGATGGCAAGAGCTCCTATCTGGAGGGAACCGAACTGGTTAATTACCTGATGTCGTTACCGGCCTCTTCGCTCGACAAGGTGGAGCTGGTCACCCGTCCGTCGGCCAAATACGAGGCAAGCGGCAATGCCGGTATTATCGATATCTGTATCAAACGGAACAACCAAAGCGGCTTCAGTCTGAATGTGCATGGAAACTACGAACAGGGAAAGTACGGGCGCACCAACGACAATCTATCGTTTACTTACCGACGTGACAAGTTGAATCTTTCCGGTATGTATGGCTATTACCGTGGACACGACTTCAACGACCTGACTATTGCCCGTTATTATCCTGAAACCGCAACGGAGCAGGCGATGGTGTTCGATCAGGATTCGTACCGTCGGCGCTCCGACTACTCGCACTATGCCAATTTTAGCATGGACTATTATGCCACGCCCAAAACCACTTTCGGCATTGCGTTGAAAGGAAACATCTCCGACCGCACCGAAAACGGTTCTATCAGCTCTCTGTTTCATGCTCCTGCTGCGCAAGCCGACTCTACCCTTCGATCGCTGACAGACAATGGCGAAAAGCGCAAAAACTTCACTTTGAGCCTTACTTTTCAACATAAAATTGACTCCCTCGGGAAAACCGTTTCCGCCTCTGTCGACGGGCTCTATTACTCGGTAGAGGAGGATCAGTGGCACAACGATAGGGTAACGATACCGTCGATGAGAAATACGGAATCGACCTCCAAAGCCTTCAAAGACGGAACTATCAAGATGATTTCGGGACGAACGGATCTGACCTGGCCGGTTTCCGACAAACTGCGGTTCGAGGCGGGAGCCAAGAGTGATTTTGTGCACATCGACAACAGATCCGACTATGCCAATCTGGTTGGTTCGCAGTGGGTGGCCGACAAATCATTGAGTAGTACCTTCTACTATCGCGAGAATATCAATGCCCTCTATGCGACGGCCAAAATGCAAAAAGGAGCTATGGCCGCCGAAGCGGGAGTCCGGGTCGAGAATACCAACATCAAACTAACCTCTTTCTCGCAATCGTATACCGACCTCTTCCCAAACCTCAGTTTGACCTGTCAGCTGCCACACAACAATTCACTCAATTTTACCTATGGCAAACGAGTGGATCGACCTAATTACCGTTACCTCAATCCGTTCGTTTATATTTTCGATACCTACACCTACGAGCAGGGGAATACGAATCTCAAGCCACAATTCACCGACCGATTCGACCTGGCGTACCTTATTCGGAAGAACTACCGTTTCGGTCTGTTTTATACCGATACCCGGCAGGCCATTATCAAATCGTACACTGTACAGCCCGGTTCCCGAAGGGTATATGTAATGCCTACGAACATGGTTTCCTACCGTTCGTACGGTTTGCAGGGCGATATCGGACAGCTTTCCGTTGCCCGCTGGTTTCAGTCGGGAATGCATTTGGAGCTGACACAAAACAACTACAAATGGGAGGAGAACGAAATCTTTCTCCGCAACCGCAAACTTACCTTCCAGATCGGAATTCAGAATAAAATCCGTTTGCCCTGGGGCTGCACGGCCGAAGTCAGTGGATTTTACAATAGTGAGATGGCTTACGGGCAGGTAATGGTTTTGCCAGTGTGGCAACTGTCGGGTGGCATACAAAAGAACCTGTGTAAGGGAAATGCCACGCTCAGTATCTTCTCTAACGACTGGTTCAATTCCAACAGAACCCGGGTAAAGGGCAATTTTAGCGGTACGTATGCCACCACCGACGATTTTCAGGATCGTTGTATTGTGGGCATCTCTTTCACTTACAGATTCAAAAAAGGTGAAGGGGCGAAAGAAAGTAAAAGCGACAAGAGTTTTTATGATTCAAAAAGAATAAATTTGTAACCGAAAGCAATGACTATGAACAAACAAAAGATCTGGTTTTGGATAGCGCCGTCTATTTTCGGCATATTGGTGCTGGCGGTGATCCGCTTAGTGAGCGATGTGCCTTCGGAGGCAAAATTCTGGAATCGGCCCATTGCCCTGAATTTGATCGAGGTGGCGTCGTCGATAGTGATTGCCTATCTTTTTCAGTTTGGCATGGTGCTCTACGTTCGGAAGCGGTCTCCCCGCACCGGAGAGCTTACCCCAAAGAAGCTGCTGCTGGAATACCTGGTGATGCTGGTGGTCGGACTTGTTATTATGTATCCCTGTGTGGCTATCATCCATTTTTTCACCAAAGATCCGCTGGGCATCGACGATATTGTCATTGCCGGCATCTCGTTTTCGTTGTTGCTGGTCATTGCTTATGCCATCCTCCGGGGCAATCAACTGTTGCAGGCCTATGTCGATCAGAAGACCAAAACGCAACAGATATCCAACATCCAGATGGAGACGGAACTGAAGTTTCTGAAGGCACAGTTTCATCCGCACTTTCTCTTCAATGCGCTTAATACCATCTATTTTCAGATCGACGAGGCGAATGAAGCGCCCCGAAAGTCCATCGAGCAACTGTCAGCGTTGTTGCGTTATCAGCTTTACGATGTTAACCAGTGCGTAAATTTGGAGCAGGAGCTTCATTTTATCCTTACGTATGTCGATTTCCAGAAAGGACGCATGAATGAGTCGTTGCAGCTCTATATCAATTTCGATCCTTCGCTCGACGGTCACAAGATACACCCGTTATTGCTCTTTCCTCTTGTGGAGAATGCCTGTAAGTATATCGGAGGAAATTATAGGATGAAATTGGAGGCGCTTCGGGAGAATAATGCGTTATGTTTCAGGGTGGAAAATTCCATTCCGCCCGATATAAAACCGGTTTCGCGTTCCGGGGGAGTCGGACTTGAGAATCTTCGCCGGAGGCTCGACCTGCTTTATGCCGGTAAGTATCAGCTGGAGCTGAACCGGACGGAACATTCATTTATAGCTAATTTGACAATAGAATGGTAAAACTGCGATGTGTCATTACCGATGACGAACCGATGGCCCGTAAAGGGTTGCAGGGGTATGTGGAGAAGCTCGACTTTCTGGAGCTGGTTGCGGTGTGCGAAGATGCCGTTCAGTTGAGTAACGTGTTGAAGCAGCAGCCTGTCGATCTGCTGTTTCTCGATATCGAGATGCCCTACATTTCGGGGGTGGAACTGCTCTCAGGATTAACCGATCCGCCGAAGGTGATTATTGTGAGTGCCTACGAACAGTATGCTCTCAAAGGATATGAACTGGACGTGACGGACTATCTGCTCAAGCCGGTGTCGTTCGAACGGTTTCTGAAAGCGGTTAACAAGGTGTACGATCAGGTGACGAAATCGGCGGCTGCTTGTACCGAACCGCAATTTATCTTTGTGAAAACCACTCAAAAGATGGAGAAGGTATTTTTCTGCGATATTCTCTTTGTCGAAGGCATGGAAAACTATGTCTCCATTCAAACTCCATCAGGAAAGGTGGTTACCCATACCTCTTTAAGTGATTTTCTGAAAAAACTATCTCCGTACAAATTTATTCAAATACATAAATCCTATATTATCAATCAGGATCACGTCTCTTCCGTCGAAGGCAACTTGTTGAACATAGGAAAATATAAACTTCCGATCTCCAGAAATTATAAAGCCAAAGTACTGGATGTTTTATTCAAAACTTAAGCAGAAATCTTCCTTTCTCAATTTTTGTGATGAACAGGCATAAAGTCTCGTTCCTGCCGCATTTTATTCTGTTGTGTAACATAGTACACGCAATTAGCAATGTGTTTTCATGTGTATGGCTATTTCAATTGAAATTTGTAGATTTGACATGATTCAAAACAACCTTTATGTTAATACGAAGGGGAATGTTGGTTTTTGACAATAAGAAATGTTGGAGAGAACTCTGGTAGCAAGATTATTTCTGTTGATAACAAATGGAAATAAAAACGCAACCGGATTCGCCTTAAATATTCGAAGAAGACAGGAAGCCAATGGGTGATTGGAGCATGACTTTTAGGCTTGATTCTACGATATCTGACGTTTTGATGATTCGGAAAGATTCCGAAACCGCTTTTTGCTTGAAATGTTTGTAATTCAATTGAAGATAAAGACCTAATTTTCTTATAAAACTAATACTCAATGAAACGCATTTTTCTTTACTGTTTAATTTTGGCTATGCCGAAGTTTCTTTCGGCTCAAAGTGTTTCGGCATCTGCCGGAAACAATCCTGCTCCGGTAACGTTTACAGCCGAACAGGATCATGCCAATATGATGAAACAACTGGGCATAAAGAGCCTGCGACCCGGTCCGAGTGGAGACGAAAAAGCTCCAAACCATGCAAATTACGACGAGTCGAAGGCAAATCCCTGTCCGCAACTTCCAGATGTGCTTACCCTGAAAAATGGCAAGAAGGTGACTTCGCCCGACATGTGGTGGAAGCTTCGTCGTCCCGAAATTGTCGAAGATTTTGAACGTGAAGTCTATGGCCGCTTGCCTAAAAATATCCCGTCCGTTAAGTGGGAGGTGAAGATTACCGATCGTGAGTTTGTCGGACGTATTCCTGTAATTGCAAAACAACTGATCGGACATGTGGACAATAGTCAATGTCCGTCGATTAATGTCGATATTAATATGATGCTGGTGGTACCCGCCAACGTGAAAGGTCCGGTGCCTGTGTTGATGATGTTCGGTCGTCCTTCTTTCCCTTCGCCGGCACAACCTTCGAATGAAGATCTGGACAAAATAAATACAGCTTTCAAAGAGATGATGATAAAGTCAAATTCCGAAATGAAAGCGATATTTGATAAATATCCGGCTTATCAACCGATTACCAAACTGGCTGGTGCTAATTTCTTTGCCCCGGCTCCTGATGGTAAATCGGCACCTACAGAACAACTTTTAGCCGCAGGGTGGGGATACGTTACGATTGACCCTGCCAGTATTCAGGCAGATAATGGAGCAGGATTAACCAGAGGTATTATTGGTCTGGTTAATAAAGGCCAGTCCCGTAGCCCGGAAGACTGGGGAGCTTTGCGTGCATGGTCATGGGGTGCTGCCCGTGGTCTCGATTATCTGGAAACCGATCCGTTGGTGGATGCTAAAAAAGTAGGTATAGAAGGCGTTTCACGTTATGGGAAAGCCGCTTTGGTGACATTAGCTTTCGAACCTCGTTTTGCAGTCGGACTCATCGGTTCGTCAGGTAAAGGAGGTGCGGCATTACATCGCCGTATTTTTGGAGAAGCTGTTGAAAGTCTCGGTAATAGCGGCGAATATCACTGGATGGCGGGTAACTACATCAAATATTCGGCTTCCGAAGCCAGTTTTGGCAGCAAAACCGGTTGTGATCTGCCGGTCGACTCTCATGAGTTGATAGCTCTTTGTGCTCCGCGCTTAACCTTTATCAGTTATGGTATTCCGGAACAGGGTGATGCCCGTTGGCTCGATCAGCAGGGCAGTTATATGTCAACCATTGCTGCCGGAACTGTTTTCAAATTATTGGGAGCACGCGATCTGGGAGTCTCAAATGATTACATGAAAGAACAAATGCCGTTGGTATTGCATGGTTTAATGGATGGCGAACTGGCATGGCGTCAACACGATGGCGGTCATACCGATGCTCCCAATTTTCAGGCGTTTATCCCTTGGGCCAGTAAGATGCTGAAATACACAAAATAACCGATACGATAAATTTGTGACAGTATAATTTCAGTAGGAGGGTAAGAGATAAGATAGATGGTTGTTCGGCTGCTGAGGTAAAATTCATTACTTTTGCATCAAATTTCTGACCAATGCAAAAAATTATCTCTTACCCTCTTTCCGTACTTGCTTACGTGTTGTTCTTCCTTGTTTTGTGTATCTTTCATCCCGTTCAGTACGTGTGTTTCAATTTGTTTGGATATAAAGCACACAAGAAGAGTGTTGATATACTCAATTATTTTTTGTTGCGTATTTTATGGGCAACATTTTCTACTGCTAAAATAGAAATGAAGGCGGAGTTGCCGGAAGGAAAGCCTCTCATATTTGTGGCTAACCATCAGGGTTTGTACGATATTATCGGCATGGGTTGGTTCTTGCGCAAGTATCACCCGAAATATGTAAGTAAAGTGGAGTTGGGTAAAGGAATTCCCAGTGTCTCCTATAACCTGAATCATGGCGGATCGGTGCTGATTGACCGTAAAGATCCGAAACAGGCCTTGCCGGCATTGAAGAAGATGGCCGAATATCTTGAAGCAAACAACCGCTCTACAGTTATCTTTCCAGAGGGAACGCGTTCGAAAAACGGAAAACCGCGTAGTTTTGCATCCAACGGTTTAAAGATATTGTGCAAGTATGCACCTAATGCTCTGGTGGTTCCCGTTTCTATCAATGATTCGTGGAAAGTATTTCGTTACGGGAATTTTCCGTTGGGCGTTGGCAATCACCTCACATTTACCGTTCATGCTCCCATTGAGATAAAAGGGACTGATTTCAATACTCTTTTTGAACAGACCGAAAACGCAGTTGTCGGCGATATCCGATATTAAGCTTTCGGGAACGATTGTCCGGGCCGGCACCTGTTGCTGATTCTGATTCGTTTCATCTAACCATTAAAAACACTTTTCTACTGATGAAGAAATACTTTCTATGCTTTGGATTTCTTCTTGCGGTAATGGTCTTGCAGGCTCAGCCTGTTGCCTGTTTTACTGTTGATTTAACTAAAGGTAAAAAAGGTAGCCTTTCGGTTACCTGCGATGTGCCAGCCTATCAAAAAGAAGAGTTGGTCTATCAGATTCCGAGAGCCGTGCAGGGTTCTTATTCGATAAAGAATTTTGGTGATTATATTGATAATTTCCGGGCTTATGATCACAAAGGGAAACGGTTGAAAGTCATTTATTGCAGGCAGGAAAGTAATTTTATGATTTCTGATGCAAGGTCATTATCCCGCATTACATACGAAGTTCATGATACATGGACTGACACGAAAAAGCAAAACTATGTGTTTCAACCCGGGGGTACTTATTTTGAGCCCGGTACGCTTTTTTGCCTGAATACGTTTGCTCTTTTTGGCTACTTTGAGGGTTTCAAAGATTGCCCGTCAGAAGTACATGTTAAAAAGGATCCGGTATTATATTGTTCTACGTCAGCCAATATTTCAGCGTTGAGTTCTGCCGACGATGTGGTGAAAGCCCGGAATTACGATGATTTGCAGGATAATCCGTTGGTTTATATGAAGCCTGATACTCTTTCCATCAAAGTCAGGAATTGTCGTTTTCATATTGCCGTGTTTTCCCGCAACGGTAAAATAACATCCGGTGATATCCTTGCATCCATTAGTCCGGTTATAACTAACGCTTTTGCCTCGTTCTTTTCTGTTTTTCCTACCGATAATTATACATTCACATTTCTTTTTCCCGGGTGGCAGGATGAGGCCTTGATGGCAAATGGTACCATGGGAGCAATGGAACACAGGAAAAGCTCGGTTTATTTTTATCCGGAAACGGGCAATAAGGATATTCTGAACTCATTTCTTACTCACGTTGTGGCTCATGAATTTTTGCATGTACTCACTCCCTTATCTCTCAAATCGGAGCAGATATACAATTTCAATTATCGAAATCCGGAAGCCTCGGAGCATTTATGGTTATACGAAGGTGGCGTGGAGTATTTATCAAACATCATCCTGTACAAAGATTCGCTTATCTCTGATGAGGATTTTTGGGAAACGTTTCGACAGAAAACCCTTTACAGTGACAGATACAAGGATATTTCTATGACCGAATTCGGGAAGAAAATCTTTGACAACAGCGATATGCATTATTATGCGAATGTCTACAACCGGGGGGCTCTTGTCTCTTTTATGCTTGATGTGAAGATTAATGAGCTTACTGGCGGAAAGATGAACCTTAAAAAGGTGTTGTTCCAACTCAATGAGAAATACAAAGGACATTATTTTAAAGACGAAGCTTTGTTTGACGAGATTGTCAATCTAACCCATCCGGATATCCGGACGTTAATAAACGATTATATTGTAGGAACGAAAGAGTTGCCTGTAAAAGAATATCTGCATAAAATAGGATATCGGTTTACTTCCGAAAAGCCGGATAGCATTTATACCTTCGGGCGAGTGAGTGTGGAATATGATGCTAAGGATAAACGTTGTGTGGTGCGTGATGCCTCTCCCGGCTATAACGCGTTTGGAATAGACAAGGGAGACGTGATTGTTGCCGTCAATGATACTTTACTGAACGAGGGTAATTATTATCATAATGTGAATTTGATCGGGAGTCCGGAAACCAATGCGGAAATTACGGTACGGTTTTCCCGTAAAGGAAGAATGATGGAGATGAAGAACCCTCCGATAAAAGTAAAAGTGACACAGCTCAATTTTATTGAACCGGAGCGGGATATTTCCGATGAACAGCGATCGTTAAGGCAGTTGGTGTTGGGGAGATAACCGAAAATACAGTGAAGTTACGCATAATTTAGGACGGCATTCTGTCCATCCTTTCGTATGTATATAGACTAAGCAAGCCAGACTTAATTTTTGAGTCTGGCTTGTTGCATTTCTGTGCGGACAATTATTCGATGTTCTTTGAGGCTATTGTTTTATTTGAGTTTTTAGAGCAGAAGTATAATTAAAAAAGTGCGTACTGTGAAATTAATATTTAGTGCAATATGTGATAATAAATATTTATGTTATATTTGTCAATGTGCTTTTTGCTTAAAAATAGTACAATTCAACAAAAGGGAGTTTCCTGAAAATCCTTGTGAAATAACAGAGTAGGGGGCGGATGTCGAAAAGCTGAGAGAGTAGACAAACTTTATTTCAATAAATGATGAGAAAATTAGTTTTATTGGCAATTTTTGCCGTAGGTGTTTTTTTTACAAGTAATGCTCAGTTTAAGATTGGCGCAAATCTGAATGTCGGCATCCCAACCGGAGATCTGAACGACGCAGTGGGAATTGGGGTTGGTGGAACAGTAACAGGATTGTATGAATTTTCTAATTCTTTTGCAGCCGGCGTACAAATCGGATATATAAGTTTTGCAGAAAAAGATAACAGTGGTATTACATTCTCCGTAATTCCTATTACAGCAGTAGGTAAATATTATTTTTCAGAATCGAATTTCAAACCGTACATCAGTGCAGACCTTGGATTGTATTCCATGAAAGCAAAAGCAAGCATGTTAATGTCAGCATATGATATTTCAGTTTCTGCTACAAAAACAAACTTCGGTGTTGCCCCGGCTTTGGGATTTGAATATTTACTGTCAGAGAAATTGTTATTGGATGCAAATGCCAAGTATACAAATATTTTCACAGAAGATTCACCCACGTCCTATTTGGGAATTAATGTTGGTTTCGTGTACAAATTCTAAGCGATTCTATCGTAATTAAAATAAAATGAGGCTTTCCATATCATGGAAAGCCTCATTTTTTATTCAGCAAAAGGTTGCCTTATTCGTTATAAGTTGGTAGTGGCGAGAATTTGCCGGAGTAGCGTAACATCTGTTCGGTGTAGCCTTCCGTGTAGGAAATTTTCACATCTTTGATATTGCCTTTGGCATCTTTCACAGCCATCAACACCGGATTGACGAAGCCTTTGTAGGGTTTCAGTTCCAGTTTTTTGTAGCGGGCCAATACTTCGTCGTGCAGCTTCTGATCAACCTGTACGCCGTAGTCTTCCACCAATTTCTTGGCTCCTTCAAAATCACCTTCCGATTTCACACGTTGGATTTCGGCCAGTAACACGCCCAATAGTTTGTGCATCTTTTCGTAGTCGTTCACCACCACGAAGGTTTTTCCGTCACGTTGTTTGAATTCCACCACATTTTCGGCTTTGCCATGTTCATATACCCAGCGGGCAATCAGCTGACGGTTACGCATGTGAGCCTCTTCGATGTTTTTGCCCGGTTCGATGCGTGTGAGCTGTGTCATCAGACCGTTCATCATGTATTTGTAATACTCGGCTTTGTAAGCTTCTTTGTCGGGGAGGATGCCCAGTTCAACTAATTTAGGATCGCCCACATAATAGAGCCCGAACAGGTCGGCACGCGCCTCTTCAATGGTTTTACCGTACGCTTTTAGTGCATCGGGATCAACGCCAGGCAACAGTTTTCCCGAACCATGGCCGAGGCATTCGTGCAGGTCGGTGTGGAGCACATCAGTGAGAAAACCATACTTGCGGATCGACTTCAGCTCTTTATCGCTCCAAACAAACTCTTCGTTGAACCCGCTCTTTTGAGCAGCTTTGTCGTAAGCTTCCATTATATTTTCGATGGTTACCGATTTGGAGCCGTAATCTTTGCGAATCCAGTTGGAATTAGGCAGGTTGATACCGATAGGAGTTGAAGGGTAGCAATCGCCGGCCAGTTGAGCCACGGTGATTACCTTGGCAGTTACGCCTTTTACCGTCTCTTTCTTGAAGCGTTTGTCTACCGGAGAGTTATCTTCAAACCACTGTGCATTGGCGCTGATGGTTTCGGTACGTTTGGTGGCTTCCAGATTCTTGAAGTTTACATTCGATTCCCAACTTCCTTTCAGTCCCAACGGATCGCCGTAGCTTTCGGTAAAGCCGTTCACGAAGTCGATTTGCGATTGAGTATCGTGTACCCAGAGGATGGCGTAAGCATCAAAGAGCTTCAGGTCGCCTTTCTGGTAAAACTCAATCAGCTTCTCGATGACCGCTTTTTGTTGGGGAGTTTCGGCAACAGTGCCGGCTTTCTCCAACCAATAGATAATCCGGGAGATAGCCTGTGAGTAGAGCCCGCCAACTTTCCATACCTTTTCCACTATTTTGCCATTCACTTTCGCCAGACGACTGTTGTGTCCGTATGCAATCGGTTTCGGATCGTTCGGGTCTTTCATCTTGGCGTAGAAATCCTCAACTTCTTTCTGTGAAATGTCGCCTTCGTAGTAATTATTGGCTGAGGTTTTGATCAGATCTTCGCCGTGCGCCTGATTCACCTTTTTCGGCATTACCGTGGGGTCGAAAATTACAGGTGTAACTTCTGCCAGGAATGCGTCTACAGATTGTCCGTTACGAACAGGAACTTTGCTTTGTGGCAATGCTTTTACCTGTTTGGCAAAAAACTCTTTCGAGAAACCGGGCGCGAATTTGTCTTCGCCGTAGTGGTGGTGAATGCCGTTGGCAAACCATACCCGTTTCAGGTAAACTACGAATTGCTTATAGTCGTTGCTGGTTTTATCTCCTTTGTAGTTGAGGTAGATAGCTTCGAGCGTGCGACGAATCGCCAGGTTGTAGCGTCCGTTCTGGTCGAACAAGATATCGCGGCCCTCGTTGGCAGCCTGGGAGAGAAAATATACCAGTTCTTTCTGTTTGATACTCAGTTGTTCGAACCCGGGAACCTGATAGCGCAGGATCTGCAGGTCGGCAAACTGATCGACAATGTAGTTGAACTCTTTGGGCGGAGCGCTCTGTCCGGCAGCTTCTGCGCTGCCTGCACCCGCCGTTATCGACAATGCGGTCATAGTGATAAGAATTGTTTTCTTCATAATTGAACGTGAAACTTAATTTGATTACAAAGATAATTGTTTTTGGTCTCATGCAAATGAGGCACACGGAAAACACAGGGCACACAGAATACACGGAAACGACGGAAAAACACAGAAGAACATATTTTTCTGTGAAGTTCAGTTTCCTCTGTGTGCTCCGTGTGCAATAGATTCAATTTAGTTTACCCTCGTAATATCTTCTCTTCCTTCAAAGAATCGAATAATGTTTTGCGAGGCAAAGCGGGCAATGTCGTTGCGGGTATCCACGGTGGCGGTGCCGTTGTGGGGTGCCAGTACTACGTTGTCCATTGCCAAGAGCGCGGGTGTGATCTTAGGTTCGAACTCGTAAACGTCCAGTCCGGCGGCGGCTATCCAACCTTGTTGCAGGGCTTCCACCAGCGCTGCTTCGTCGATGACGGCTCCACGTGCAGTATTGACGATGATGGCCGTCCGTTTCATCAGCTGCAATTGTTTGCGGCCAATCAGATGACGGGTTTCATCAGAGAGCGGAGTGTTGAGCGAAAGTACGTCGCAGGCAGCGATAAGATCATCCAGATCGAGGCGTGTGGCCTTATAGGTAGCCTCCAGATCGGGAGAAAGGCGGTGGCGGTTGTAGTAAACGATGTGCATGCCACAAGCCAGTGCGCGCCGTGCCAGTGCCTGACCTATGCGTCCCATACCGACAATACCCAGCGTTTTGCCCGTGAGTGACTGTCCCAGATTTTCAAGCACGCCCCATTTCAGTCCGTCGGGGATGCGCACTTTACGGTCGCATTCGGGAATGCGGCGGGCAGCGGCGAGCATCAGCGCAAGAGCCAGTTCGGCCGTCGGTTCTATCACCGGATCGGGAGTATTGGTCACCACGATGCCCAGTTGTGCGGCGTAATCGATGTCGATATTGTTGTAGCCCACGCCGTAGTTGGAGATGATTTTGACCCGTTGTGCGGCAGCATCCAGCATTTCACGATCGACCGGATAGACAAATGTGGGAACGAATGCGTCGAAATGGGGCAGGAGAGCGATCAGTTCATCGCGGGTAAAAGTTTCGTTTTCAGGAAATACGACTTCAAACTGTTTTTGCAACTCGGCAAATCCTTCGGGCAGAAGGCGGGTGGAGAGTAGAACTCGTCTCATGTTGGTTGAATTAAATAAAACATCTGCAAAGATATTTTATTTTCATTGACATGAGCCAGCAGAGACTACAGTTTAATATAGATTTTCTTTCGGTCAAGCCAGTAGGCAACCAACCAGCATGAAAGCATCCACCAGAGAGCAAATAGTAGTGATCCGATATATCCACCGGCATGGGCGAAAATATTGTTATATAACCAGGAATACAGCGGAGTATCGCCGATAGGAATTAACCACATTAACGTTACGCCGATTTCGCTGAGAACATAAATGGCAAGCGGATTTTTCCCGAAAGCCTGAAAGAAGTTACGGCCTTGTTTTATTTTAAGGAAATCAGTCCAATAAATGATGGCAGCTAGCAATAGAAAATCAAGTCCGACGGTTAGGGTAGCATAAGAACTCGTCCATAATTTTTTGTTGATTGGGAAAATATGGTTCCAGGCGTACGCAATTATAAGTAATCCCAAGCCAACCAAAACAAACTCCGTGATTGTTTGACGATTGTTGCCCTTTCTTTGAATATAAGTGCCGGCTAAATAGCCGCAAATCACATTAAATAATGCGGGTATTGTGCTGAGAATACCTTCCGGGTCGAATGGAAATCCTTCGCCGGTGTAGAGGTGATTTACTCCTAATATGAGAGAATCGAAAGAAAGAACAGCATTCCCTGTTTTTGTATATTCCAGTCCGGGAGAACCAAACCATACCAAAATCATCCAGTAAAATACTAATGCACCGACGCCCGCAGCCAAAATTTTTTCTTTTTTGAGGAAATACACCAGTAAAGCTACTATGCCATAGCAAAGAGCTATTCGTTGCAACACCCCCATGATGCGAGTGTGGGATATAGGAGAAAATATAAGATGAGAATCAGAATCCAATGAAAAGAAGGGAAACCAGTACATGAGATAACCGGTAAGAAAAATAAGGCAACTTCGTTTAGCTACTTTCAGCATTACGGTTTTAGTAGACAGTGTCCCCCAACGTTTATTTACAAAACTAAGAGCGTTGCCAACTGCAAAAAGAAAAGATGGAAATACCAGATCTGTGGGAGTAAATCCATTCCAATCGGCATGTTTTAAAAAACTAAATGTTGTTTCTTCATTGCCCGGAGTGTTGACAATGATCATAAAACAGATGGTCATCCCTCTGAAAATATCAAGCGCAGTGAACCTGTATTTCTCAGAGGTGTGATTTTGCAGGTTATTCATGGGGATTTAACAAATGGCAATTAAAGTCTGTAAAAGTAGTGAATTTCTATGAGATGATTTTTGTTTAATCTAAAATATTCTATATAATTAACTAAATATATTATTGTGCTAATTGCTGTGTGGTATGATATAAAAAACAAAAAAAGGCGTTGTAAGGTGGTTTTGCCTTCAACGCCTTTCTGTTTGTATAAAGATAATTTAAATTTCGTAATCCACGCAGGCACGAGCATTTACCACTTCTCTTACAAAAGATTGAACAGCCTTGTGAAGCGGATTTTCCTGATAGCCGTTTAAGGCTTCTTTACTGGTGAGTTCGGAGTAGAGTGCGATATCATGGTCGGCAGGGTTGCCTGTAAAATCGATGCCTACTTCCAGTTTAATCAATCCTTCAATTTGTCCGTTGAGAGCTTCCAGTTTTTCCTTTACCAGTTTGGCGTTGGTGGCTTTATCGTTTCCGGCAGCCTCTTCTTTTAATTTCCAAAACACTAAATGTTTAACCATGTCTATGTGAATTTTATAAGTTGAATTGTAATTACCTGCAAAGCTACCAAATTTAAGCGTGATGACAATAAATTTAGAATCAAAGGTGATGCTTTTGTTCATCTTTATTGTATTTGCGGGGTTGCCACCGAAAATTTGTATCTTTGAACGCAAAATAATTTTTCGCATGAAGACAAAGAAAGAGATAGTTGAGAACTGGTTGGTTCGTTACACCAAAAGACAATTGGAAGATTTTGACCAATACATTTTGCTGACGAATTTCAATAATTATGTGGAGATGTTTGCAGAACGTTTCGGCGTTCCCGTCTATAACGAAGGAAATATGGTTAACGCTTCGGCAAACGGTATTACCATTATCAATTTTGGAATGGGTAGTCCCAATGCAGCGTTAATAATGGATTTATTAACTGCCATACAGCCTAAGGCAGTTCTGTTTCTCGGAAAATGCGGCGGTTTGAAAGATAAAAATCGTAATGGTGATTATATCCTTCCGATTGCAGCCATTCGCGGCGAAGGTACCTCGAATGACTATTTTCCTCCCGAAATTCCGGCGCTACCGGCATTTATGTTGCAGCGTGCCGTTTCTTCCAATATTCGTGACTTTGGTAAGGATTACTGGACAGGTACTGTTTATACGACCAACCGCCGCGTGTGGGAGCATGATGAAGAATTCAAAGAATATCTGCACAATACCCGTGCTCAGGCCGTAGATATGGAAACTGCTACCTTGTTTTCTGTAGGTTTCTTCAATAGTATTCCTACAGGAGCGTTGTTGCTTGTTTCGGATATGCCGATGCGCCCAGATGGGGTAAAAACCGAGGCCAGCGATAATAATGTTACTGCAAATTTTGTGGAAGAACATTTACGTATTGGAGTGAAAGCCTTGAGTTCGATTATGAATAATAGTAGTACAATCAAGCATCTGCGTTTCGAGTAATGGCAAAAAAATCAGATTCATACGAGCAAATTCTTGATAAACTCAAACGAAAGGAGTATGCCCCGGTGTACTACTTTATGGGCGAGGAACCTTACTATATCGATTTGCTTGCCGATTACATCGAAGAGAACGTGCTGGACGAGATGGAGAAATCGTTCAACCAGACTGTGCTTTACGGAAAAGATACTGATATTCGTACGGTGATCAATGCTGCCAAGCGTTTCCCGATGGGATCGCAATATCAGGTGGTCATCGTCAAAGAGGCGCAGCAGTTGAAGGCGATCGACGAACTTACGTTCTATCTGCAAAAACCGCTGGCTTCTACTATCCTTGTTTTTTGCCACAAATACGGTACGCTCGACAAACGGAAAAAGGTGACCTCCGAGATTGAAAAGAACGGGGTGTTGTTTGTATCTGAGAAATTGCGCGACTACCAGATTCCGCCCTGGATTGTAAAATATCTGGCCGACCGTAAGGTGAAAATCTCCGAGAAGGCAGCGCTTATGCTTACCGAATTCCTGGGGACAGACCTGAGCAAGGTGGCCAACGAGCTTGACAAACTACTTATTACCAAACCGGCATCCGAACCCACCATCACTCCCGAACTGATAGAGAAGAATATCGGTATCAGCAAGGATTTCAATAACTTCGAGCTGCAAAGCGCCATCATAGCTGGCGATGTGTTGAAAGTAAATCGTATTGCCCGCTATTTTGCCGATAATCCCAAGAACAATCCGATTATTGTCACACTCTCCGTTTTGTTCAATTTCTTTAGCAATCTGATGGTGTACCACTATCTGCAGGATAAAAGTCAGGCCAATGTGGCTCGTGAGTTGGGTGTCAATCCCTATTTTGTGAAGGATTTTCAGGCGGCGGCGAAGCGCTTTTCGGCGGCAAAAACATTGAGAATTATCGCTTGGCTACGTGAATGTGATGCCCGTTCCAAAGGGATCGAAAACGTATCGACTGATGCTGGCGACCTCCTGAAAGAATTAGTATATAAAATGTTACATTAAATAATGAAGAAGTTTATCCGGTTCGTGCTGAACCATATTCCCCGCAAGTATCTGCAACTGTTCGCTCATGTGGCCGTAAGATCCAGCTCGATTTTTTATGTGGGTAGCAAATATGAATGTCCTGTTTGTCATCATCGTTTTCGCAAATTGCTGCCTTATGGCTATGTCAATTCCCGCGAAAATGCGCTTTGTCCCTCATGTTTGTCTTTGGAGCGTCACCGTCAGATCTGGCTCTTTTTGCAGGCCAAAACCGAATTCTTTACCAAGCAAAGCGTGATGCTGCACATTGCTCCCGAATACTGTTTTATCAAGCGTTTCGGTGCCATGTCGAATATCGATTACTATTCGGCTGATTTGGAATCGCCGTTGGCTCGTGTGAAGATGGATATCCAGGCTATTCCGTTCGAAGAGAATAAATTTGATGTTATCTTTTGCAATCACATACTCGAACACGTGGACGATGACTTGCTGGCTATGCGCGAACTCTATCGCGTGATGAAACCCGGCGGGTGGGGCATTATTCAGTCTCCGGTCAATCTCGCTCGTGCAGTGACCTACGAAGATAAAACAATCACTGCGCCCGAAGAACGCCTGAAACATTTCGGGCAGAAAGATCACGTGCGTGAATACGGTCGTGATTATGCCGACCGGATGCGTTCAGTTGGTTTTAAGGTGGAAGAGGTCAATCTGCCGGAATATGTTTCCGATGATAAAATTCTCTATCATGCGCTTACTCCAAGCGTTGAGGCTGCCAAAGACACCATCATTTATTACGTTAGCAAATAATCAATCCAGAATTTTATAATGATTTTCAAGAATATCAGAGCTGTTCTGACATTAGCATTAGTTTTACTGATTTCACTTTCGGCTTATTCGGAAGTAGTTCCTAAACGTGAGTTTCGTGGAGTTTGGATCCACACGGTTGGCAATTGGAAATACCGCACCATGAAAGCCGAAGCCATTCAGAAAGAGTGGACTAATATGCTCGATAGTTTTCAGAAGGCCGGTATGAATGCCGTTATCTTTCAGGTTCGTCCCCAGGCTGACGCGTTTTATGAGTCCAAGCTGGAGCCATGGAGCCGTTATCTGACCGGAGAACAGGGCAAGGCTCCTAATCCGATGTGGGATCCGCTCGCCTTTATGATCGAGGAGTGCCACAAACGCGGTATGCAGTTGCATGCCTGGCTCAATCCTTACCGTGTCACCAGCAGCGAGTCGGAGGTGTTGTCGAAGATGAACAAAAAACACTCGAAGCTCTTTATTCATTATGGAAAGCAGTTGTATTTCGATCCGGGTCAACCCGAATCGCGAAAGATTGTCAACAAGGTGGTGGAGGATATTGTGGAACGTTATGATGTTGATGGTATCCATTTCGACGACTATTTCTACCCGTATCCTATCAAGGGCGAGGAGTTCAACGATGCAAAATCGTTCAAAAAATATGCAAAAAAGCAGGGCTTTGGTAAAGACGATCGTGCCAACTGGCGCAGGAATAATGTGGATCAGCTTATTAAAGAGGTGAATGAAACCGTGCATTACGAAAAACCTTGGGTGGTGTTTGGCGTGAGTCCATTTGGTATTTGGCGTAATGTGGGCAGTACTCCTGAAGGTAGCAAAACAAACGGTCTTTCCAACTATGATGACCTGTACGCTGACGTGTTACTCTGGCAAAAAAATCATTGGGTTGATTATGTAGCTCCGCAGCTTTATTGGAAAATAGGTCACAAGGCAGCTGATTATGCAACTTTGATTGACTGGTGGAGTAAAAACAGCTATGGAACCAACATCTACGTCGGCCAAAGCATAACCACTTTCAACGAAAAAGATTTGAAAGATCCGAACAAAACGCAGTTTGCCGAAAAGATGCGGCTCACCCGTGAAACTCCCAATATTCAGGGAAATATCTGGTGGTCGGGCTATCAGATGCGCGAAAATCCTTTCGGATCTATGGATACGTTGGCGCAACACTATCAACGCATTCCGTCATTGATTCCGGTATATCCTGCAATGGAAAAAACGACTCCGGCTCCTATATCGGGACTGCGATTTACGATCGATAATTGCAAGCTGAAGGTTATCTGGCAAGGTGTTCAGGCGAAAAAAGAGTTGGAACAATCGGCCTATTACTGCATCTACCGTTTTGGTTTGGATGAAAATATTGATTTGACTAACGGAGCAAAGATTGTGAAGATTGTGCGTGATCCGTACTACATTGTTCCCGATCCGAAGGAAAAGGCGAAATACGTCATTACTTCTCTCAACCGTCTGCATCAGGAGAGCGTTGCTTCCGAACCGGTTTATGTAGGAGAATAAACAAAATTCAAGATTTCAAAATTTCAAAAGAGAGCCGACTGAATTCAATATCAGTCGGCTCTCTTTTTATTCTGCAATACTATTTGTATTACCATCCTTAAATGCCGTCGTGATGCGGTCGCCGGATTGCACATCGGCAACACTGGTTACCCGTTTCCCATTGGCATAAGTCATGGTGTACCCTTTATCGAGGATGGATAGTGGATTGATGTATTTCAATTGTAACTCTTTTTGTTCCAAAAGGTGCCGTTGTTCCCGAATCAGGCGGTTCGTCAGGATGGATAGAGGCTGGCTATATCCCGAGAGTTTCTGATGCCGATTGGCGATAATTGTCTTTGCTGCCTGTTTTAGCTGTAGTTGATAACGTTCCAACTGCATTTTATGTTCGGTAGTTCGTCCGAGCAAAAGCTGTGGCAATTTTCGAGTGAGCTCTTGCAAACGATTTGAATGTTTTTCGCTGATCTCGTCAATGAGCTGAACCAGATTCTCTTGTTGTTCATCCAATAAGCCTGATGCTTGCTGCATTCGGTTAACCAGAAATTCGGCGACAGCGGTAGGTGTTTTCAGGCAAGCATACGCAACCATGTCGAGAATGGTATTGTCGCGTTGGTGACCGATGCCGGTAATAACAGGCAAAGGAAACTGAGCTGTGTGTGCTGCCAGCGAATAGCGGTCAAAACAGCTAAGATCTGCGGTTGCACCACCACCCCTGATAATGACCACCGCATCAAATTGGTCTATGTGTTGATAGACTACATCCAGAGCTTCGATAAGAGATTGTTCTGATCGGTCGCCCTGCATGATAGCCGGAAAAAGGTGTGTGTAAAACTGAAACCCGAAGCTATTGCCCTGTAATTGGTCGAGAAAATCTCCATATCCGGCGGCGGTAGAGGAAGAGATTACAGCAATGCGTTGAGGAGCTACGGTCAGCTCCAGCTCTTTATTCATATCGGCAATGCCCTCTTCCTGTAGCTGATTGATGATTTGTTGACGTCGGATTGCAACTTCACCAAGGGTGTAGGTTGGGTCGATGTCGGAGATGTTGAGGCTTAATCCGTAAAGCTCATGGTATTCTACCGTGCATGCGATCAGAATTTTTACGCCGGCATGCAACTGTTCTCCGGTGGCAGTCTCAAAGTAAGACTTTAGCATTCGGTAGGTAAATGACCAAATGGTAGCTTTGTTCCGCACGGTTATGCGGTCACTCTTGGAATCTTTTTCGATCAGTTCGAGGTAGCAGTGTCCGTTCGCATTTTCGCGTATCTCGCTAATCTCAGCTTTTACCCATAATGGCTGAGAGAATGAAACGGAAATCGCATCTTTGATCCGTTCATTAAGTTCATATAGCGAGCAGGCTTCGGGCATTTTAGAATAAAGATAAAAGAATAAAGAGTAAAGACTTCAAAGACGGCGGTCTTTGTTCTTTACTCTTGCTCTATGTCCTGAATTAATATACTTTCTCGGCTACACGTTTAACGCTCTGTGTGGCCATCATTGTATAAAAATGAATACTGGGTACTCCTTGCTGTTTTAAGTCCAGAGCCTGCATTGTACACCATTCTACGCCCACTTCAAGCGCTTCGGCATCCGTTTTGCATTTGGCAAGTTCCGTGGCTAAAGGTTCTGGAATATCTACATGGAAAATTTTTGGCAAAACAGTCAACTGATTCATCAGTGTGATCGGCTTTAAGCCCGGAATAATAGGCACTGTGATTCCTTCTTTACGGCAACGGTCCACGAAGGCATAATACTTCTCATTGTCGAAAAACATCTGGGTAACCACATATTCGGCTCCCAAACGCACCTTTTCTTTCAGCCAGTGGATGTCAGAGTCCAGATTGGGTGCTTCGTCATGCTTTTCGGGGTAACCTGCAACGCCATAAGAGAAGGTCGAAACCGGTTGTTTGATAATAGAGCCGTCCATGAATTTCCCGCTGTTGAAATCGTTGATTTGCTGTTGCAGATCGATAGCATGGGCATGTCCCTCTTCACCGGGCATAAAAGCTTTGTCGTGTTTGGCTTTGTCTCCCCGCAATACCAGCAAATCGGTAATTCCCAGAAATTGAAGGTCAATCAGTGCATATTCGGTTTCGCTTTTTGAAAAACCGCTGCAAATGATGTGGGGAACAACATTGACTTTGTATTTGTTTTGAATGGCAGCGGCAATGGCTACCGTTCCTGGACGATGCCGTTCGGCAACCCGTTGAAAAAGATTTGGGCCGGTTTCTTTGTATACGATTTCACTCCGGTGTGTGGTGATGTTTATATATTTTGGATCGAAAGGTCGCAGTAAATCAATGGTTTTGTAAACCAAATCTATACTGTTTCCTTTGAGTGGAGGCAGGATTTCAAACGAAAATGCAGTTGTTTTGCTGTTGTTTATCAGGTCGATAACTCTCATGGATTGAAAAATATGTAATGCAGTTATGTGTCAGACGAATAACTCTGCAAGTTACAAATTTTTCGACTATCAGTCAAATTCTGTGTGGCCTATTTTATGCCGGATGCGCCAGTTAATTCAACGTTAACTTCTCCGATTTTGAGTTTTGAAGTGACTTTAACCGGTATTTTCGCAGAGTCTAGGCTCATCCAAATCGAAATTTTCTCATTCCCTTTGAAAATGGTTCCGGGTACAGTGCTTGCAGCAAATTTTGCGCACATGTATGACTTGTTGTTGTTGTCTTTGCAAGCCTCATTTCCTACATACTGAATTTCAATAGGATATACTTTCCCGTTAATGATTGTATTTACACGAATTTTTTGGTTGAGTTTTAGTTTGGCGAAATCATATTCGCGCATGTAGTAGGCTGCCGATAACATGTCAAAATATCCATCGGCTTTTTCTATCTTACCGGAATTTTTAGTTTTTCCTTCATTTACAGAAATGTTATAATCAATCGTGTTGGCAGAATCGTTGAAACGATAGTGTTCCTGAGCCGAATAGGATCCTTCAATAGCATTGCGTCTCGCTTCAATTGGCAATAATGTATTTTTGAATATGGTTGATTCAAAATTTTCACGGACTTTAAAAAAGAGGTCGTACCGTTTGAAGCTTATTCCATTTGCTTTGATGGTCAGAAAATTTGGATTTTCGTTGGGCAATACTTTTAGCGTGATGTTAGCAGCCGGTAACCATAAAACTCCCCAGTGGTAATAAGCCTTATACGTCAATACTTCTCCCGGAGCGAAAGATTTTTGGGCAAAGGCCGTGTTCGCAAAAGTGATGATAAAGCACAAAAGGGTGAGTTTGCGGAAGAATGAATATCGGGGCATCGTGTGTGACATAATTCAATTAAATTGATGCAAAGATAACGGAATAAACTCGCGAATGTTACATTTTAGGAGTGTTTCCTTTGTTTTGAAGTGAAGTTTTGTGTGAAGCGACTAAGATGTGCTATAATACGGATGTTTTTAAAAAAAGAAAGGGTTGTCTCCCGACAACCACAATCAATTATTAACCTTAAATCTAATACCATGAAAAACACAGTGCAAAGGTAAGCGTAAAGTGGTTGGTAAACCAAATTTTTTGCACTTTTTTTGTATTGATTAATAGACTTTTAAAGGAAAATAAATTGATCTGTTATTTAAATAATTGATATACAGTGGATTTGTAATTTTAGGGGAGGGAGGGGGAATTGTGCTTTTTAGTAAGTATTTAAAAAAGAAAGGGTTGTCTCCCGACAACCACAATCAATTATTAACCTTAAAATCTAATACCATGAAAAACACAGTGCAAAGATAAGGGATTTTGAACTGGTCAACCAAAATAATTTATATAAATTAATTGATTTTAATTTGTGTTTGTATTTTGAATTTGTTTTGTCTTGCGTAAGATGCAGATATTTAGAGGAATATTGTGTTTTGTGTTTGCGGGGTGTTGGTATACCAATTTGAATTTATTTAAAAAAGAAAAGGGTTGTCTCCCGACAACCACAATCCTCATTAACCTTAAATCTAATACCATGAAAAACACAGTGCAAAGATAAGGGTCGGAAAGTGCTGTCTCCAAATAAATTGAGATTTTTTCAAATTAATTCATGTATGTTTATGCCAAATAAAAAAGAGTAAAGAATTTGACCTCTTTACTCTCTTGTTTTTTATTGGAAAGCCAATTTGGCTTGTGGAATAAAATCAATTTTAAAATAGAAAGGGTTGTCTCCCGACAACCACAATCCTTGTTAACCTTAAATCTAATACCATGAAAAACACAATGCAAAGGTACAGTGTAAATTCACGTTTTCCAAATGGTCTGTGCAAGAACTGTTTATAATTAACGTAATTTATAATGAGTGATTTTTTTTAACGGCGGTATGTTGCTTGTTATCAATAATTTGATTATTCCACGTGTAGAACAAGTCCCTTTAAATATTCACCTTCAGCATGATAGATGTTAATGGGGTGATCGGCTGGCTGAGTTAGCTGATGCAGAATACGTACATTTCTGCCGGATTGCGCGGCGGCGGAGAAAACGGCCAGTCTGAATTGTTCCTTTGAAACAACCTGTGAGCAGGAGAATGTGAAGAGAATTCCGTTAGGTTTTATCTGATCAAATGCTTTAGCGTTTAGCTTTCTATATCCTTGTAATGCGTTATTCAGAACATTCTTGTGTTTTGCAAAAGCCGGTGGATCTAATATGATGAGATCGTATTTGTCTTTTGCCTGTTCGAGAAACTTGAATGCATCTTCGGCATAGGCTTCATGTCTTGTCTCGTCGGGAAAGTTCAACGCTACATTTTTGTTGGTGAGTTCTATTGCTTTTGCAGAACTGTCCACTGAATGAACGAGTTGTGCACCTCCTCTCAGAGCATAAAATGAAAAGCCGCCGGTGTAGCAAAACATATTAAGGACAGAGCGTCCTTTGGCATACTTTTCAAGCAAAAGCCGGTTTTCGCGTTGATCCACGAAAAAACCTGTTTTTTGGCCGCGTAACCAGTCTGCATGAAACCGAAGTCCGTGTTCCATTGCAATGCAATCGGTTTCCTGACCCACCAAATAGGTGTTTTCCGGAGTTACGTCTGCTTTGAATGGTAAAGTGCCTTCCGACTTGTAATAAACATTTTCAAGACCTTTTACGGTCTGCATTAATGCGGAAGCAATAGTGTGACGAACGTTATGTATCGCAACAGTGTGTGCCTGTACAACAGCGGTTGTGTCATATACATCAATCACAAGTCCCGGGAGATTATCTCCTTCACCATGAACAAGTCTGTATGTTGTATTTTCCGGGTTCTGAGCCAGTCCGAGCGTTACTCTTATGTTGTAAGCGTTCCGGATCTTTGCCAACCAGAACTGCTCATCAATTTCTATGGGTTTGAAGGACAGAATGCGAACCGAAATACTTCCGATTTGGTAGTATCCTATTGCAATCCATTGTTGTTGTGCGGTATAAACCTCTACAATATCACCTTCCTGCGGATTTCCTTCGATGCGATGAATAGCTCCGGAAAAAATCCAGGGGTGAAAACGTAAAAGAGCTTCTTCTTTTCCTCTTTTGAGCGTTATTTTCGGTAAAATCATACGTCTTGTTTGAGTTTTTGGTAAATTTGGTGGCAGGCCCAGGCATCGGTGGCTGCGTATAGTTGTTGTGCCTGAGTTAGTTCTGAAGCTTCCCAGTTTGATAAGCGCTGGGATTTAGATATACGTTTGCCAAAAAGAATGGCGTAGATCTTTTGCAGACTTTGATCTTTTATGCCATATTCCTGCACAACATTTTGCAGATCAATAAAACTGTCTGCGTGAATATGTGCACGTCTGCTTAATGCCTTGAAATCGTCCCGAAGAGAGAGTCCGACCTTTTTTACATCAATGTTATTCAGAAGTTCCACCAAAACCTGAGGAAAACCAATTTCATTGAGGCGGATCAAAAAGCAAATTTCATCGGTTGATAGTTGTAAAAGAGCAACCTTGTGGGTTTGTCCCCGAGAAAATGAAGGTTTGGTTTCTGTATCAAAGCCAATAAGTTTGTGTGCTGATAAGTACGCTATAGCATACTCCAGTTCTTCAACAGAATGCACTACAATTATTTTGCCATCAAAGGCGGCTGTAGGCAGTCCTGCTATAGATTCTTTGCTTATTGATGCTTGATAAGTCATTATTTTGGTTTCGGTTCAAAAAGGTTACTCTCTGCGTTGATATTTTAGAAATGGAATATCACGTTCATCATCCGCAGGAGTTGTGGTTGTGTCAATGTCTTCTTCGCTATTGTCGTTGTAAAAAGCCTGATGCAATGGGCGCATGGCGTTTAACAGCTTGCGTCCCCAGTGATCTTTGAATGCCGAAAGACAATATGTTAAGGCATCCTGCATGGCTTCGTCGCTCCCAATCTGACAATTATACAGAAAATCTTTAAGTTCCTGATAAATGTCAGCTAAGTCTTCCGAAATTGTTGCCGCAATTGGTGTATCGGAGTATTGCATGTCAGGGTGGAATACTTCCAGATAATTATCATCCATCCCCATTAGAGATGCAATATTGCTCCTTACAAGTTCATAATCGGTTTCTGTTACGATGCGTTCTGGCTCCGATTCGTAATCATCGCTGTTAAAGGGTAATAAGGATGTTTTCAGATAGACAAGAGGCAGGTATTTTATAGCCCGGTTTAGAAATTGTTTCTTGTCGATTTCAGGAAGTTGTTCTAAAAACAGGCAAAATTCAGCAGCAACTGTTATAAATTCCAGGTTTTCTTTTGAATGTAAGGTTGATGACATACAACGCAGTAACAAAATTTGTTTGCAAAATTACAAAAATTGTTGCTATCAAGCGCATGTTTCTTTTCAAATTTACAAATGAAGGTGGTAACTTTGTCTTTTTGAAACACAGGGAGGCTTTAATCTCAATGTTTGGGGAGTATCTGTGTGTGAAGTATTTTTTATTTTGAAGCAATGTTACCACTGAATTTACCATCATATTCGTTTCGTTTTAAGGAAAAAGATGGCAAACGTCTTGTTTTTGATCGTTTGCGCAAGAAATACGTGGCACTAACTCCCGAGGAGTGGGTTCGCCAAAACGTTATCGAATTTTTGGTAAACGAAAAAAGTTTCCCTGCCGCAAGGATAGGAAATGAGATTTCGTTACGCCAAAACGGATTAATCAGAAGATGTGATTCGGTGGTGTACGATACTTTTGGCATGCCGTTGCTTATTGCCGAATACAAAGCTCCTGCCGTGGAAATAACACAGGCTGTTTTTGATCAGATAGCGCGTTATGTATGGGAGCTGAAGGTTGAGTATCTGTTGGTGAGTAACGGGATGAAGCATTTCTGTTGTCATTTGAACTACGAATCGATGCAAATGAGTTATTTGAGAGAAATTCCTGTATATCAGGATATTTGTCGTGTTGACTAAAACTGTAATGTTATGAATGTCGAAATAATTACGATTGGAGACGAATTGCTTTTAGGACAGGTTGTCGATACTAATTCGGCCTGGATGGGGGCGGAGCTCGCAAAAGAAGGATTTAGAGTAAGAGGCATAACGTCTATAGGTGATGAAGCCGCTGATATTAAAGAAGCAATCGGAAGGTTGTTGGGGAAGGCCGATATTATATTGGTTACTGGTGGATTGGGACCTACAAAAGATGATATTACTTTGCAAACATTGTGTGAGTTCTTTGAAACGAAAATGGTGTTTAGCGAAAGAATTTATAAAGACATTGAAGCTTTTCTTGCCGGGCGTCCCGGTGCAATGAATGAACTGAACCGAATGCAGGCCATGGTTCCCAAAAAAGCAACCGTGATTTCAAATAGTGTCGGCACAGCACCTATTACATGGTTTGAACGGGACGGCAAAATACTTGTTTCGATGCCGGGCGTGCCGGTAGAAATGAAAACGGTAATGAGTAACGAGATTATTCCCCGCCTGAAAAAATATTTCAAGGTGCCATCAATACAACACCGGCATATAATTGTTGGAGGCTATTCCGAGTCGGCACTTGCTATTAAACTGGAGGAATGGGAAAGTAATCTGCCTGATTTTATCAAGCTTGCATATTTGCCCCAAATAGGTTTGATGCGCCTCCGGCTTACAGCTTCCATGAACGATCAACATGAATTGTCGCGTGTACTGGATGCGCAGGTAGAGAAAGTTAAACCCATCCTGGGTGATGCAATTCTTGCACTTGATGATATTACTCCGGAAGTGGTTGTGGGTAACTTGTTGCTTCAGAGGAAAATGACCATGGCTACAGCCGAAAGTTGTACCGGTGGAAATATAGCGCACTTGATTACCTCGGTGTCGGGTAGCTCCGAGTATTATAAGGGTAGCGTAGTTGCCTATGCAAATGACATAAAGCACAACATTCTGGGCGTTTCGGAGTCGGATTTGAATACCTACGGAGCTGTGAGCCAACAGGTGGTGGAGCAAATGGCGCGTGGTGTCCAATCGCGATTCAATACGGATGTTGCAGTTGCTACGTCAGGAGTAGCCGGTCCGACCGGAGGAACTCCCGAAAAGCCGGTTGGCATGGTGTGGATTGCTGTAGCTGTTAGGGATAAAGTAGTGAGCGAATGTTTTCAGTTTGGAAAGCTCAGAGATAGAAATATTACCCGTGCCACCATAGAAGCTTTGGTTTTGCTGAAAAAAGAGATTGAAAAATAAAAAGTACAATTAATGGGGAGTATTTAATTGTTGAGCAATATTTTTGGCCCACTCTTCAATTACATCCCATTCTCTGAAATCTCCCACCGGAGCCTTAATTTTGCTGATAATAAAGCGTTCAAATACGTTCATTTTGTCGAGGCTGAGCTGGCCGTGAAAAAGAGCTATATCGTGCGGCTTAATCGTCGACATGACTAATTGAAGGGTGGGAGGGTACTTCCATCCTTTCATTATTTCTACAGGATTTCCTTTGCCTGTCGGACCACTCGAAAATAACCAAACATCCTTGTCGGCCAGTTCTCGTTTGTTGTTTTTTAGGAACTTTATTGCGGGGCGGCGCCATTGGCCGAAATAGACCGCACAGCCCATCACTATCGCCTGATATGGTTCCAGCGAGGCGGTGTCGTACACGGGAAGCACATCAACCAATAAACCACTTTGGCTTAGAATTAATCCGATTCTTTCTGCAATTTCTTCCGTAGCCCCGTATTTAGAGGCATAAGCAACTAAAACTTTTTTTTGCATGACGATTCAGGTAACAAGGAACTGTGATAGTGTATTTGTTGGTCGAGACAAATATACATAAAATATGTTACAAAATATGTTGCAAATTGTTTTCTGCAAGAGGACTTTTATATGGAGTGTTCAGATCGATATTCATGCGGATACGCCATTCAGACGGATAGAGGTTGTTGGCTCTGTTCCCCAGGTTTTTAACCCATCCTAATGGAGTGTTGTTATAGGCAACTACAACATATCCCTTCGGAGAATCTGGTAGTGTAATAGCTTCCCTTCTCAGATAAGATATGGCTGTTTGCCAGTCTACATTGGCGATCGCAAGATCGTTTTTATTCAAAACTTTCGATAGAGCCAATGCCGTGTGAGGAATGAAATCAGCTCCTTTTTGTTCGCCCATTTGTATTCCGGCAAACAAAGGATTCAGATGGCTATTTATTGCATTGATAATTTCTTCGAATTGTTTTTGATAGGCAAATATCCCATTTTTACCCGATCGGAAAAGCCAGTTATCTCCCTCAAGATAAGAAATGAAAGCGTCGGGTTTTAATACGGATTGCCGGCTTTTAGAATCGTTGTTTTTGTTTTTTCTGGCAGCGGGTGCAGATGAAGATGTTTTCTGCAAAACAGCAATGAAAAATCCTTCGCTTTGTGTCTTATGCGGGTAAAAATGATAGCCGGATTCACTTTGGGTAATGCCCCATGTTTCATCAGTGTCGACCGTGAGAATTTGCGCTCCAAGAGTGTCTGCAATCCACTGTATATTATTTTCGTCTTCGCTTCTGTTGTAAGTACAAGTACTATAAACCAAAATGCCGTCTTCTTTTAGGGATGGCCACACGTCGTTGATGATGGATTGTTGCCGCGAGGCGCAAAGCTCCACATTGGCAGGCGACCACTCGTTGATAGAAGCCGGATCTTTGCGAAACATGCCCTCTCCTGAACAGGGAACGTCGGCCACAATTACGTCGAAGAGGGGCGGAAGTTTCCCAAAATCAGCCGCAGAATTGTTCGTAACTGCTACATTGGGGTTACCCCATTTTTGCATGTTCTCGGCCAGAATATTTGCCCGTTGACGTATTGTCTCGTTCGAAATCAGAAAACTTCCTTCGGGCAACAGATTTGACAGGTGAGTCGATTTGCCTCCGGGTGCAGCACAAAGATCGAGCGCATATCCCGGCTTGTGGATGTGCTGTCCGATTACCTGTTCCAAAAACATCGACCCGGCTTCCTGAACGTAATAAGCTCCGGCATGAAGTAATGGATCGGCAGTAAAAAGAGGACGTTCGGGTAGGTAATAACCGGATGAACACCAGGAAACTCTCTCGTATGAAAGGGGCTGGTTTATTTTGTTATTCAAACGAATGCTTACAGGCGCATCACTTTGCAAGGCTTGTTCAAAAGCTTCCCACTCTGTTCCTAAAAGTTCTTTGGTTTGTTCGATAAATGGAGGTGGAAATGTAAGCATCGCAGAATACAGCTGTTTTTATTTGAAAGGGAAGTTCGTTTTATTTTTTGATTTCAACACCGAGGTTTTGCTCGATATACATTGTCAGAATGTCAATGGCGATTTCGTTGTCGCCACCTTGTGGAACAATGAGGTCTGCAAATCGTTTGGTCGGTTCGATAAATTGCAGGTGCATGGGTTTGACGGTGGTTTGGTACCGTTCCATAACTGTCGTTGCAGAACGTCCGCGTTCCAGAATATCGCGATTGATGACGCGAATGAGGCGATCGTCAGGATCAGTATCTACAAACACTTTCAGATCCATCAGGTCGCGCAGTTCCGGATGAGTGAGTACAAGGATACCTTCAATGATTACAACGTCTCGGGGAGAAATAGAGACTGTTTCTTCCGCTCTTGTACACGTAAGATATGAGTAAACAGGCTGTTCTATGGAATTGCCTTTTTTGAGTTCTTTTACATGATCAACAAGTAAATCGAACTCAATAGAATTCGGATGGTCGAAGTTGATGTCAAAACGTTCTTCGAGAGGAATATGCGAACTGTCTCTATAATATGAGTCCTGAGGTAAAACAACCACTTCGTCGGCCGGAAGACGGTCGATAATTTTACGAACTACTGTGGTTTTCCCGGAGCCTGTACCCCCTGCTATGCCGATTACTAACATCTTATTGCTTGATTTTTCTGTTTATGATTTGCGGCTACAAAAGTAGAACTTTTCAAAGACAATGGCAACCTGCTTGTTTTGCCCTTTCTGCACGCTTTTGTTCTATTCTTCGCTTTTAATCACATATACCTGTCCCGCTTCGTAGCGTGTAACTTTAATCGCGGTGCCTTGTTCTATGAAGCCATGTTCGGAAACAGCATCATAAAAAGTGCTTTCAACCATAACTTTACCAGAAGGGCGCAAAACAGTTGCTGCAATGCCAATCTTACCCACTATTTGTTGCGGCTCTGTAGGAACACCCACGAATCCTTGTGAAATATCCTGCTCTGCTTCGAGTGCGACTCTTCTGAAAATGCCTTTTTGGCCAATTTTGTTGGAGAGATAAATGGAGAAGCCGAATGCGACAGCAATACTAATAAGAACAGTAAATAGTGCGATGGCTATTTCACCGCCCGGCACTCTGCTGAAATCGAGATTGATGTTGTCTATCATACTTAAAGTTAATCCGCAAATTATTAATATGATGCCCGAAATTCCGGCAATACCAAATCCGGGGATTACAAATATTTCAAGCGCAAGTAAAACAAGTCCGATCAGGAACATGAGAATTTCCCATCCGGCCGCCGAACCTCCCAGATAAAGAGGGGCGAAATAGAGAGCTGCTGCAATAATCGCTGCAATGATAGGTACTCCGAATCCCGGAGTCTGTAACTCGAAGTAAATTCCCGCGATAATAATCATAATCAGGATTCCGCGAACAAGCGAACTGTTGAGAAATCCCAGAAAATCGTCGAATCCGGAGGGTTTGTAAATCTTCAGATCATAATCTTTGATTCCCATTTGCTTCGAGATAATGTCGTCGACAGATTCGGCTTTTCCCTCGCAATAGCGGTTTTTAATGGCTTCGTTGGTGGTGAAAGTCAGCGTTCGTCCGGAGTCGACCACATTGGGGATGATAATCCGATTGTCAACCATGGCCTCTGCAATGTGCGGGTCGCGTTTCCATTGGATCAGAGTATCCTTGCCATTAACGATCGTGTCTTTTCCGTGAGCTTCAGCGGTAGAGCGTATGGTGGCGCGCATGTACGACTGGTATTTATCGGGCAATTGTCCGCCGGTTTGGTCAACAACAGTTGCGGCACCAAAACTGGCGCCTGTCCGCATATAAATTTTGCCACATGCTATGGCAATTAATGCACCGGCAGACGCCGCATTGTTGTCTATAAAGGCAATAACGGGGATTCGGCTGTTTAGTATGCGCGTACGCATCGAATCGGCATAAACTACTTCTCCGCCGTAAGTATTGAGGCGTATTACAATCAATTTAGCGCCTGTTTTGTTGGCTTCCGCAAATCCTTTCTTCAGATAAAGCCAGGTAGTGGCACCGATGTCTTTTCGGATATCAATCTGATAGATTAACGGTTTGGTTTCTCCTTTTGCTAAAAATAATGTGTAGCAAAAGGTTAACAATATCATCATGACTTTACGCATGGAGTAATATTTTTGAGTAATTGATTGAACGACAATGGTATCTCTTTTTCGATGAGAATTGCATACAAAAATACGTTATTTCTGCTATTTTCCTGCGGATCATCTAAAAATCACCTCTAATAGCAATAAAAATGTGTACCTTTGCAAAAACTTTATCAATAAAGCCTCTGTGCCGGAGGGGAATCTGTGATATGGAATACGCTAAACGACAAACATTGATACTACCAGAATACGGTCGCAACATTCAGCGAATGGTGCAGCACGCCGTCAACATTGAAGACCCCAAGGAGAGAGCACGTTGTGCCCAGACTATTATTTCGATAATGGGAAATTTGTTTCCTTATTTACGTGATATCAATAACTTTAAACATAAGTTGTGGGATCACCTTGCAATAATGTCTGATTTCAAGTTGGATATTGATTATCCTTGCGAAGTTCTGAAAAAAGAGAACTTGTATACGCATCCGGATAAAATTCCGTTTTCAAATAAATCCATACGCTACCCGCACTATGGCCGCGTTTTGGAACAGATGATTGCCAAGGCAATTGATTATCCGGAAGGCGAACAAAAAGACCAGCTTTTGCTGCTGATCGCCAACCATATGAAAAAGTGCTACCTGACGTGGAATAAAGAGGTGGTGGAAGACCGGAAAATTTTTGATGACCTGCGGGAACTGTCGCGTGGACGATTAAATATCAATCCGGATTTTCTAAAGTTGATGGAATCCAAAGAAATTCTTAATAAAAAGAATAAACCCAATAATCAAAACAAGAAAGCGACCAAATAGGTCGCTTTTTTGTTTTGAGGCAAGAAACACTACTGAAAAATTATTGTTACTCCCTTTTTTAGATGCTAAAGCCAATAAGGCTTCTTCCCCTTTTGTCTCTGCCCGAAAGGACGGAGTTATTCTTTTACTACTTGCTTAATCAATATAATCTCTGTTATACTGAATTTCTTTCAGGGTAAATTTTCCGTAAACGAATTTTCCATCGGGGTAATGCCACACCGCATCACCTTTCGAAATAAGATTGTATCCGTTAATATTTTTGTATTCAGTTACCGGGGTAGAAAACGGAAACTCTTTCATATAAGCTATTGCTGTACGGTCGTTTGATGTGAAGTTGACCAGCTGTCCTTCTGCATTGAAATAGAGTATGGCGGAAACGGTAATGTTCTCGTTAGTGAATATAGCTTTTGTCATGGAATCGTTGATAGGCTGCCATTCAATTCTTTTGTCAATCAATGATGCCGGAGCCAACAGGCACATGTCGTTAAGGAGAGTGACGGTCTCTGTTTTGTCCATTACCGGGCCGGATTTCTTGATGACGGGGATGAGCCCGAATAATCTTATGTCCATACGGGCTTTCGCGTTGGTGTATTTATGGTAGCCGGGAACTTCGATGCCGAACATCCTTCCTTTCATGAAGAATAAGCGTGCCGGATTTGCAAAGAAATTGTATTGTTCTGCCACAAAAGGGAAGAAATCTTTCCCTTTATCCCGCATTTCTCCTTCAAAAACCACTCTGAAATTTTTGACTTTAGGCTTGTTTACAACGCCAACGTACCTGAGGTATCGTTTTACCGGCTCGGGAAGGTGATGCATATCTTTTTCCGTGAGGAGATCACTTGAGGGAAAGGAGTTGTGCTTTAGATTCTTGCGTGCGTCATGCCGGAATATTTCTTCAAAGCAGACACTTCCTCCTGCGAGAATGGACGTAAACAGGATAATTGTGTTGGCTATCGTTCCAAAGCGGGCATCCTGCCAGGCCGAAATAATCAGTACCTGGGAACAGATCACCGCAATGACAGCGGCTATCCACCAGCTTTTTTTCTTTGCAATGAATAACCAAGAGGCAGCGAGAAAAAGTAATCCGCTGATTAGCCACGCATACCCCGCAGATGTTGAAATATAAATAGACTGGTTGGCAAAAGCGTAACCGAATGCTTTGGCAAAGCCCATTGAGTGTAGGAGGCCATGCACAATAATCAGTAGAGCGAAAAGAATTCTAAGTATCATAATCTAAGTGGTTAAGCGATAGATAATAAGAAAATTGCATCGTTTGCCAAACAAAAATACAAAACCAACCCGGAATTTCTTCTGTAGACTATAGAGACTCTAAAAACGTTTTAATGTCATCGACGTATTGTTGAGGATGTTCGTCGTGAATCACATGACCGCAACCCTGATATTCAATAAGATGTATGTTTGGTTTACCGTCACACATGGCTGTGGCATTTTCGGATTGGAAGGCCCAGCTTTTCTCGCCATGCATTAACAGAGTAGGGCAGGTAACTTTATCCCAATCATGGGTGTGGTTGCCGTTGAGTTGTTGCTGCGAACGGACAATATCTTCGTAATCGAACCGAAAACCCCATCCGTCTTCAAATTCGGTGATACTTTCCATGAAATAAGTATTGTCCCCCATTTTGTTTTTGCGGAAATGAAGCTTTAATGATCTGATGGAGTCAAAGCGGCGAGGCCATAGCAGAAACGAACGCATGTCGCTATTTACAATGGTGCCAATGTCTTCAATGATTAAAGCTTTGACGTATTGTGGGTAACGGGCAGCAAACTGATACGCATTGACCCCTCCCAGAGAATGCCCAACTATGATGACATCTTTCAAGTGAAGCGCTTCAATGATAGCGCGCACATCGTCTATATAGGCCTCGCGGGAATAGTCATCGCTGTGATCGCTCCAGCCGTGACCTCTTTGGTCTATAAGGATTGTGCGGTATTCGTTCAGCTCTTTTGTAATATGCTTAAACGTGCTTGCGCAGCTAAAATGTCCATGGAGGAAAAGGATTGGAGTCGCATCTTTCCCGTTGTCATAATAGGCAATACGGGTGCTCTTGTTTTGAGTGTAGTGGCGTGCCTGCATGGAAGGATGATGTTAAATGGTTAAAGGATAGTATAAAACAACAAATCCCTGCAAAAGAATTTACAGTGATTTGTAAGTGTTGTTCTGCTGGGACCTTCCCAAAGCAAAACTTATAGATTTCAAAAAGCCTGAAAATGTTAATTGTATATGCTTAAATGCAATAAATTCAGTTCTTTGTAACTTTAAAATAAATTGAATTATGTAACAGCTAAATTGCCAAAAATAAATGTATTTGTATCAGCTTTTTGAAACAATAACTAATATGGCGACAATCTATTACTCACAGTCCCCGAAAACTTATGCTAATGTCGAAAGCGAAATATTAATCTGTTTTTCACATGGTAGAATTAACAAGCGCGCAAAAATAAATATCTTTCAATCTTCAAAATATTGGAATATTACAGAACAGCGTATCAATATTCCCAAAGTACGTTTGCTTAATAATGAAACAAAAGTACTAATTGATGATGTAAACGCCAACAATGAGAGATAAATAGTATTGCAACTTCTGTGCTTAAAATATTTCAATGAAGCGAATATAAGTAATGTTTCTTCCGACTGGTTGCCGCTTTTCTGGTTTGGAGAACATAGGCAAAACTGATATTAAAGATGGATTAATAACATTCAGCCAAAAAAAAACAATAACGAGGAGACAATTCCACTACATCCTGTTGTAATGGAGATATTGGAGAAATATGAATATAATCTACCTGAACCAATCACAAACCAACGCTTCAACGAATATATCAAAGATGCTTGCAAGGCAGCCGAAATAAAGAGCGTTGAATCAATGACTCGAACCGTTGGAAGTAAATTGGTTACAGGGAAGGTTGAAAAGTGGAGCATGCCATTAAGCAACTGGTGGACAACAGCTCATCAGTTGGTAATTAAATTTGGAGATTGATTTAAGATTTTTATAAATTGCCGCGAGGCGTTCCCCGAACGGAGAGTTTTTAGTGAAAATTTAAGCCTGGCACAGTTCGTTTTATACACCCTGTAAATTAGTTCAATAAAAACTGTAATGCTATTTCATTACAAGATAATTGTCTAATTAATTTTCTAGGATTCTAAATCCATCGATGTCTTATTTTCTTTGATTTTTTTGATATATACAGATGGTGACATTCCATACTCTTCTTTGAAACATTCTCTGAAGTATGAAATAGAATTTAACCCAACCAAATGAGTTATCTCCGACACATTATATTTACCAGATAACAGAAACTGTTCTGCTTTTCTGACTCGAATTTTGCGAATGAATTCACTCACAGACATTCCTGTTAACGCTTTAATTTTTCTGTATAGAGAAGAATAACTCATAGATAACTGATAGGAAATTGATGACATGTCAATTTTTTCATCCATTAAATTTTCTTCAATCACGCTTGTGATCTTTTCGATAAATTCATTGTCTAATTTATTGGTGGATTCAGTAATGAGATGATGCTTTAATGAAAGATTAGATGATATTAATAATGCAAGCTTATTCCGAGCAGACATTAGATTTTCAATTCGGCTTTTTAATAGGATTGTGCTAAATGGTTTTGTTATGTACGAATCAGCTCCTATTTCATATCCGAGAGCCTTATCTTGTATTGTATCTTTTGCTGTAAGTAAGATTACTGGTATATGACTTGTTTCTATGTTATTCTTTATTTTTTTACAAAATTCCATTCCGTCCATAACTGGCATCATTATGTCACTTATAATGATGTCGGGAATACTAGCATGCGCTGCTTCTAATCCTTTCTCTCCATTTTCAGCTAAAACAATAGAATATACACTCTCTAATGATTCAGCGATGTAATTTCGTAAGTCAATATCGTCTTCGACCACTAATACTATTGGTTTTTTTGATTTTTCTTCGGATAAGACGGCACAGTCATTATTTATGTGAATAGCATTGGGATATGAATTGTCAGTCAACAATCTTATGCGAAACGTTGTCCCGACTTCTGGATTACTATCAACATAGATTGACCCTTTATGAAGATCAACAAGATTTTTTACCAAAGATAGACCAATGCCAATTCCAGTAATATTTGCCCTATTACTCGCCTGATAATAACGCTCAAATATATGAGGAAGATCAACTTCTGGAATACCGATTCCTGTATCAGAGACTTCAATCTCAGTGAATTCAGTTTGATTTACAATTACCGAACGTAAACGCAAATGTATATTACCTCTTTTTGTGTATTTAAATGCATTAGATAGGAGATTGTCAAGTATAGTTGTAATCACCTCATGATCAAAATATAATAATGTTCTATCCGTATCGATGGTAGTTTCAAAATTAATGTTTGGGTTCATGTTTAATTCTTTGAATTTAACCCCAGCATCCATAATTGCTTCTGCAATATTGGCTCTAATAATACGAAGCTGTTTATTCTGAGTTTCGGTTTTCCTGAATTCTAATATTTGAGTAACTAAATTTAAAAGGCGTAATGCACTTTTTTGAATAAGTGATAACTTACGCTGTTGTTCTTTGCTAAAACCCAAGCTATTTTGTAAGTCTTCAAGAGGACCAAGTATTAATGTTAAAGGAGTTCTCAATTCATGGGCTATGTTCGCATAAAATCGCAATCGTTCCTCATGGATTTTTTGTTGCTTGAGAGCTCTTTCTTTTTCCAAAAGAAAAGTATTTTTTAACTGTAAACTCTTTTTGTAGTAACTAATTACGTACCATGTGCCAACAGTCAAGAGTATAATATAAATTAATTTTGCCCACCAAGTTAGCCAGATGGGGGGCGCGATAGTTATGGTGAGAATTGAAGGGCTTTCTTGCCATTTTTGACTTTTATAGCGAGCTCTCACGTGCAATTTGTATTTATTATATGGAATATTTCTAAAGGTTACATGATTTTCATATCCTATATTGATCCATGAAGATTCAAGACCTTCGAGCAAGTAGGAATATTCTATTTGTCCCTGAAGGGCTTTGTTCATAATATTGAAAGAGACACTGAATATATTTTGATTGCATTTTAGAGATACATTGCCGTTGATCATTGGCAAACTCACATCGGGGGCATCTTTGTAGGAGTCCTTTTGATAAACCTTGAATTCCGTAAATACAATCGGGGGTAGAATGACATGCAGTTGTTTTTTTAGAGGATTAAAAAAACAGACTCCATTTGTGCTTCCAAAATATATTGTTCCATCCGGAGCTTTTGCTACGGAATTATTGATATAATTTCCATATAAAGCTCCATCAAAATGATCATAATTCAAGAATCTATTTTCCGCTTCCAAATAACAACTAATTCCAAGATTAGTACTTACCCATATATAACCCAGAGTGTCTTCTGCAATTGCACAAATCGAATTACAAGCTAATCCATGTTTGTTATCTAGTATAATGTATTTATCCAATCGATTAGTTGGAAAGCAAATTAATCCTTCGCCAGTTGCTATCCACATGCGATTTTTTGAATCACGAAATATTTGATTAATTACATTATTGTTGAATCCAATCTGGCTTTTGGTGTATTTTGTGTTTTTCGACAATTTGTCAAAAAGGATAATTCCTTTGTTCAGAGTCCCTATCCAAATCCTATTATAATGATCTTGCGAAATAGATCTAATCTCATTTGTTGGCAGATTGCCATTCTCTGCTGTGAGAAGAGTGATTTCTTTGGTGTCTAAATTGCATATTTCAAGACCCTTGTTTGTTCCGATCCATATGTTTCGTCTATTGTCTTCATAAAGACAATAGATTATGCAATGGCCGAGTTTAAGCTGGTAGTTAGAGGTTCGAATACCTTTCTGATTAAATATATCAATGCCATCACTCGGGGTCCCGAACCATAAATCACCATTTGAAGTCCTTATGGATGCGCAATATGATTGCGATGAAGCATTTCCTTTATCTCGCGAATATATTTTGACATTTTTGCCATTTTCATATACATTTATACCACCTCCATCAGTTCCAATCCACACTTTTCCATTTTCAGGAGCACAAATGCATGTAGCTTCGATATCATTCATACCATTTACTACACCTGGAATTCTATTGGTTTTCCAATTATTAAAGAAAGGCGAAATATTACTTATAAAGCTACACCCGCCACCATTAGACCCGATCCAGATATTTTTGAAAGAGTCTTCATAAACTCGCATGACAGATGGATTTGAAATCCCCCAAAAAATGTCTTGTATATACATGAAATTTACGTCTTTCTTTCCACGCAATATTTCTTCAATATCCCTGCGATTAAAGTAACATAAGTCTGAAGTCGTTCCTATCCATATACGGTTGTCGCTTGTTTTACTGATGCAAAGCACATCTTTCTTTATTGTACTATGAATTCCACCTGCATCCTTGAAATTTCTAAATTTTCCAGTCAAAGGATTGAATATGGACAATCCATTATCTGTTGCAAGCCAAACAATTGAATCTGTATCGTAAACTATAAAATTTATTCTATTGCCAGCAATAGAGTATTTATCCGAATTTACGTGTTTGAAGTTCCTAATTTGTTTTTTTTGAGGCGAAAAAATGGTTAACCCATCCTCTGGATGACCAATGTATAAATCACCATTTTTTCCTTCAGCCAACGAGCTTATTTTGTCCGAAGGGAAATTAGGAATTCTGTATCTATTATAGTGCTTAAACTGCTTGCTCACAGGATCAAACAGATCCAATCCTTTGTCAGCAGTCCCAATCCAGACATTCCCTTTCTTGGTTACTAGTATATTGGTTATATAATTAGAAGCAAGAGAGTTCTTGTCATTCTCCGTATGATAAAAAGAAGAGAAAGTCTCTGTTTCGCAATCAAAGACATTAATGCCTGCCCATGTGTTTGATATCCAGATTTTATTGTTAAACACATCAGCCGTTACGTGGTTGATATCATTACTGTTTAAGGTTGGCACATTTGTATTTCTTATAAAAGTCTTGATCTTACTTCCGTCAAATCTATTTACTCCGTATCGGGAAGAAAACCACATGAAGCCTTTTTTATCTTGAGTAATATCTGAAATGAAATTACTGGACATCCCATCCCTTACAAGCATGTTGATTGTCGGAATTTGCTGGCTGAAGCTAATAGGCGAACTGCATGTTATCGCTAATAGTAATATGACTTTAAAATTTACGCTTAATTTCATTTTCAAGTAATCTGATAATAAAAATCCAATGAGAGATTCAAAATTTGATAAGCTCTCTATTCGCCCATAAAGTATCTTCTCTGTTGTTGATATTTTGTTAGAACATGTTCTTTCTATTTGATATTGCCATTGCTATGTGGAGCCGAAGCAGCGTTTTGGAAAACTTGCAGAGTGAGTCGCTCTAAAAGTCTCTTTTGTTTTGACAGCAGACATTATGCTATAAAGAACGGATGACATTGTAGATGATCCTTTTTTTAGGGAGTTTTTTTATAATGAGGTTTAATAATGGTCTGATAATTAATTCAAAGTTAATGCGTTTTTGCGAAAATAAAGATACAGTATACTCATTATGGAAAAGGATGGTATTCTGCCAAATGTCGACTACAAATATGTCATTTATAGAATAACGTTTGTGATTGACGAGCTACAGTTGATCTGTTTTTTTTCTAAAATATACTTTTGCACTCTGATTTATGAATGCCCTATACAAGTCAATATTGAAAATAGAAATGACTAGCATGTATGAAAATCTTTGATATTTCTATTTTTTTTTGTGATTAATCAAAAAATCGGAATGCCTATGGAATAAAATGATCTCGTATTTTATTGTGTCGTATTATTAGTTATTAACTTTAAAACTTATTATTCATGAAACATTTTCATTATTTAATTTTGATATGTTTGTTATTTTTCTCAATCTCAAGTTTTGCACAGGAAATCAGTTTACACGGACAAGTTACAGGAGTATCTGGAGAAGCCATTATTGGAGCCAATATAAAAGTAAAAAACAAATCTGTTGGATCAATCACCGATATTAACGGAAAATATAATATTAAGGCGGCACCAAATGATATACTCATAGTATCTTATATTGGCTACATTACGCAAGAAATAAACATAAAGGGAAGTAAGGTCGTAAATATTAGTCTACTTGAAGATACTAAAAAATTGGATGAAGTTGTAGTTGTTGGATATGGAAAACAAAGAAAAATAGATCTAACAGGCTCCGTTTCAAGCGCAAATATCGATGAATTTCGAAAATCACCAAACACTAACTTAGTCCAGAGTTTGCAGGGTGCCGTTTCGGGGTTGAATATCGGACAGGTCACAGCGGCAGGGCAGACACCTTCGATTTCAATTAGAGGTGCTAATACGATTTCAGGGAATAGTAGTGTATTAATAATTTTAGATGGCATTCAATATAACAATTCGTTGTCATCTATTAATCCCAATGATATAGCGTCGATCGATGTACTAAAAGATGCCAGTTCAACTGCTGTTTATGGAGCGCAGGCAGCAAATGGCGTTATTTTGATTACCACAAAAAAAGGAGCTGTCAATCAAAAACCAAGAGTAACCTTTTCCAGCTCATATACGACTCAAACACCCACTGTTAACTTGAGACCTATGAACCGTCAGGAATACCTTGATCATGTGCGGGATTTGTATTGGGATAAAGCATACTTAACCGACGGCTCCTTAAATCCAGCTTTCAATGTTGCAACTTATGTAGACCCATCTATGAAAGATTCAAATGGAAATCTTTCATCAAATGATTTTAATTGGTGGAAGGCTGCTACAAAAACCGGCTACATTCTGGAGAACCAATTGAGTGTAGTTGGCGGAAGTGAAAAGGTTAATTATTTAATTTCAGGCAGCTCAACAAATCAAACGGGTTTTATCATAAATGATAAATTCAAAAGGCAGAGTTTGCGAGTCAATCTGGAATCGCAAGTTACACCATGGATGAAACTCGGTGTACAATCATTTGGCTCTTTTGTTAATCAAGACGGTGCAGAACCCAGTTTGTGGGAAATTGAAACTCAATCACCTCTCTTGACTCCATATGATAGTAATGGAAATCTTATCCCTTATCCCTTCAATACGCTTGATAAAAACCCATTTATGACCTATTTGGTGGATGATTATGAACGGCATAATTTTTTATTCGCCAACATATATTCCGAAATTGCATTCCCTTTTATCAAAGGTTTGAAATATCGATTTAACTATGGCAATAACTACAGGACCGACATTCACAATTGGGCCAGTATTTATGGTGCAGGCATAACAGGTGAAGCGTATAAAGAAAATACACAGTATGCAGATTATACCTTCGACAATATTTTATCCTATGAAAAGAATTTTGGTAAGCATAATGTGAATTTGACTTTCGTCTATGGTTCTGCAGAGCGCAAAAACAACTATACTAAAGCGGATGCAACAGGCTTTGATAGATTAACTTTGGGATATAACAACCTGAATTTAGCAACTAAACAATATACATATTCAAGCGCATGGAGAGAGGCTTTGAATTACCAGATGGCAAGATTGAATTACAAGTTTTCTGATAAATATTTATTGACAACTACCTTGCGCAGAGATGGCTTTTCTGGTTTTGCAACAAATGAGAAATATGCATATTTCCCTTCAGTCGCATTAGGGTGGCTTATTTCGGAAGAATCATTTTTTAAAGTAAAATGGGTTGATCTTCTCAAAGTTAGACCGGGGTATGGCGTTAGTGGAAATCAAACAGGACGTTACTCTTCATTGGCTAAGGTTACTACTTCAAATGCATATGTTTATGGAGATGGTGGATCAACTGTTGTGGGACAAGAGTTGAGCAGTTTGGGCAACACAGATCTCAAATGGGAAAAAACAACAGGGATTAATTTGGGTGTTGATTTCAAACTACTGAAATATAGAATCAATGGAAGTATTGATTGGTATAAAAATAAAACAAATGATCTGCTATACGATGTTGCGATTCCTAATATTACCGGATTTTCGACAATACGTTCTAATGTAGGGCAACTTCAGAATAGTGGAGTGGAAGTTAATTTGACCACAATTAACTTTGATCGTAAAAACTTCCAATGGAGTACAACCTTTAACTTTTCCACAAACTCGAATAAAATTATTCGTCTTACTGGAGCTGACACAAACGGAGACGGGAAAGAAGACGATATGATAGCAAGTAATTTGTTTATTGGTAAATCATTAGGCACGATTTATGGATATCAGTCGGATGGGATTTATCAAGCCACGGATAAGATTCCTTCCGGATATTATGTGGGATGCTATAAAATCGTGGATCAAAATAAAGATGGGAATATCACTCCTGATGACAGAGTGGTCTTAGGGCATACAGAACCGGCATATAGGGTTAGTATGTTGAATAAATTCAGCTACAAGAAATTTACCTTAAGTATTTTTTTTAATTCTATTCAGGGGGGCAAGAATGGCTATTTAGGAGCTAACAGCCCAGCCGTATCTAGAAGCGATAACTCTTTACGTTGGAATGACATCGCAGGCGTTAATTATTGGTCTCCGGCAAATACTACAGGAGAATATGCACGTTCAGTAAGTTCTCCCGCTATTACTCCAACATTGTATAAAGACCGTAGCTTTATTCGACTGCAGGATATAAGTTTATCGTACCAATTGGATTTCGAATGTATTAAGAAAATTGGAATTCAAGATCTAACGGTTTATGTAAGTGGAAAGAATCTTGCGACTTGGACTAAATGGAAAGGATGGGATCCTGAAACAGGACAGGGATTGACAACGTCGGGTAGACCTGTAATGAAAGGGTATTCTGTTGGTTGTAATGTAACATTTTAATTTAGTACTATTATGAAAAATATGATAAGAATATTTTTATTGTTTATCTTGTGTACATTGGCTTCTTGCAGTACTAGTTTCTTGGATGAGAAGCCATTAGATTTTTTGAGCAGTGACAATGCATATCAAACTTATAGCGATTTCAAAACGGCTGTTAATATGCTATATTCTAGGGTTCGTAGTGAGTTTTATTCAAAAGACGAAAACAGACCTTTTGACTATTTGTATGGTACGGATCTCGTATTTGATGGGCAACCAAGTCAAAGTTCGAACAGGCACTCTCCTATGTCAACTGCTTATAATTCTACCGGCGATATTGCATTGTCGCATTGGACCGAATTGTTCAAAATTGTAGCGGATGCCAATACAATAACAAGTCGCTTGTCTGCATCAAGTATGACTGATAGTCAGAAAAAATTGGTGGAAGCACAAGCTAGATTCTTTCGGGGGTTGGCATATAGAACATTAGCATATTTGTATGGAGGAGTACCTTTGCTTACAGCTGAAGTTACTTCTGTAAAAAATGATTATGTAAGAGCCACTAAAGCAGATGTGTTGAAGCAGGTGATTGACGACTTAGTATTCGCAGCCTCAAATCTTCCAAGTATCTCTTCCGTTCAAGATGGGGAAGTGAGCAATTTAGCTGCTTCACATCTCTTATCGGAAGTTTACTTAGCAACAGGCGAGTATCAGAAAGCTGTAGATGCAGCCTCAGTCGTCATTGGAGATGCCAATATGGGCCTTATGCAAAATAGATTCGGATCAGAATCAACTACTAATCCAGGTGATGTATATTGGGATATGTTTAGGCCGGGGAATCAAAACAGAAAGTCTGGCAATAAAGAGGCGATTTGGGTAATTCAGTTTGAAACTGACGTTAACGGCGGAAGTCTTGTCTCAACGGCGCAATCGGGTTATTTGTTAGAAAGACATCATTCACCCATGGTACGTGATTTAAGTATTGGTGGTGTCAATCCGTTCAGATGGCCAGTTAGTGATTATACAGGAGGACGAGGTGTTGGTTGGGCTATATCTACAGTTTATTTTAGTGATACCATATGGAAAAGTGATTTTACGACCGATATGCGTAATGCCAATCACAATTTTGTACGCAATTTTGTAGGAAATAAAGTTGGAACTGCTTATTATGGTAAGATTATTTCAACACAAACTCCCCCAGCAGGAGTAACAGTGCCTAATCGCTCATTTTATCCGTATCAATCAAAATGCACTACCCCGTATCACCATCCAGCAGGGTTATATTCGAATGCAGCCACATTTGATTTGAAAAGTACCGCAGGGGGAACTTATACCGATCAATACATGTTTAGATTGGCAGAAACATATTTACTTCGGGCCGAGGCATACTTAGGTTTAAAAGATCAAGAAAAGGCTGCCGCAGATATAAATGTGGTGAGAGCGCGAGCAAAAGCATCTCCTGTCGCCAAAGAAAACGTAACGATTGACTATATTCTCGACGAAAGAATGCGAGAATTGGGCGTTGAAGAAAAGCGTCGTATAACGTTAATGCGTTTAGGTAAATTATACGACAGAGTAATGAAATGTAATCCATTCTATGCAACTATGGCTGGGGGTATGATTCCTACATACAATCTATGGCCAATTCCGTTTAGTGTTATTGAAGCAAATACGGGAGCAAAACTGGAACAGAATCCCGGGTATTAGTCATGTGCTTATTACAATTATAAAGATATGACTGACAATGAAATAGGCAACGAAGATATGTGAAGTGTAAGGTGGCTTCTGTAAGTCTACAGAAGCCACCTTTAATTTAATGATGTGTACGATATTCTTATATGGTGTGATATTGCTGACAATAAAATGTTTACCACAATATATAAGCATGTGAAATAATCAAAATCCTATTTTCGATACCAAATATCAGAATGGAAAGGAATAGAAGTACTGTGCTTACAGAGAAAATATAATATTGAGCAGTAATGTTGATTCATTCCTAAATTATTAATGCCATGAATAACTGCAAAATTTTCTATCAAAGATCGATCTCATTATTGATTCTTTTTTTTGTTGTGCTTTGTAGTGCCAATATATTTGGACAGAGCACAACATCAGAGACTCCTGCACAAAAGGAGCAACGTATGAAATGGTGGAACGAAGCCCGCTTTGGGATGTTTATACATTGGGGCCTTTATTCTGTTCCGGCAGGTGTTTGGGAGGGTAAGGATATTCCATTCTTAGGTGAGTGGATTATGAATAGCGCTAAAATTCCGGTAGCTGAATATGCAAAATTTGCCGGACAATTTAATCCTACTAAATATAATGCCGAGCAGTGGGTGAAACTTGCCAAAGAGGCCGGTATGAAGTATATCGTTATAACCACCAAACATCACGACGGATTTGCCATGTTTAAGTCAGATGCCAGCAAATTCAATATTGTGGATGCAACCCCATTCAAACGTGATGTGATTAAAGAATTGGCTACAGCCTGCAAAAAATACGGCATGAAACTTGGGTTTTACTATTCTCAGTCTCAGGACTGGCATCATGCGGGAGGTGCTGCTGATCGAGGCCATTGGGATAAAGCTCAAGAAGGTTCAATGGACGAATACATTGACAAAGTAGCCGTTCCTCAGATGAAAGAGATTCTTACCAAATATGGTCCGGTATCGGTTTTATGGTTTGATACACCGGCAGCCATGAATAAGGACCGTGCTGAAAAATTCTTGCCAATATTGAAATTGCAGCCTGGAATTATTTACAACAATCGTTTGGGGGGAGGTATATCCGGCGATCTTGAAACCCCAGAGCAATTCATTCCGGCAACCGGCTACCCTGGTAAAAACTGGGAATCGTGTATGACAATGAATGAAACATGGGGATTCAAAAAAAACGATCAAAACTGGAAAAGCCCGGAAATGCTTATCCGTAACTTAATTGACATCGCCTCAAAAGGTGGAAATTATTTACTCAATGTAGGCCCTACTTCCGAAGGATTAATCCCTGACTCATCGGTTGTGCGCCTGAAAAAATATGGAGAGTGGCTAAAAATAAATGGAGAGGCAATTTACGGTACTAAAGCCAGCCCATTCCCTTATCTTAAATGGGGACGTTGTACCCGCACAGAGAACAAGCTATATCTGAGTGTATTCGACTGGCCTCAAAACGGCATCCTTCATGTGCCTGCTGCAATTACTGTAAAAAAAGCCTATTTATTGGTACAACCATCAAAGTTACTTAAAACCAGGTTGTCGGATGGTAGACTCGAAATTTCACTTCCGGCAACTGCTCCGGATAAAGTGGCCTCGGTTGTTGTTATAGAAACCGATGGAGAAATAGCCGTTCAACCAGCGGCTTCGGATGGTAAAATGTTTACCGCATCTTCCTCAAAAAAAGAATCAACAGCCGATAAAGCATTCGACAACGATGGAAATACTCGCTGGGAAGCATCGGATGAAGATAGGAATGTTTCTCTTGAAGTCGATTTGGGGAAACCGGTTGACATCTGTGCTGCATTCATTCAGGAATCGGAAGGATGGGACAGAACTATCCAGACCTTTCAGTTTGAATATAAAGATGGCGATCAGTGGAAAATCATCTTTGATGGAAAACGACTCGGAATGGGTTCTGTTAAAACCTTTCCTACAGTCAAAGCACAGCAATTCAGGTTGAAAATATTGAGCGCTCAAAAAGCTCCTTACATCAGCGAAATGAAATTATATCAAGACCAATAAACAATATAATGCCATGAGAAAAATCACATTATTACTTTTTGCCGCAGGCATCCTTGTATCTATTTCTGCCCAAGCGCAAAAATACCAGCCAACATTTAAGTCATTGGAAGCAGTAAACCCTGTTCCCGAATGGTTTAAAGATGCCAAATTTGGTATATATTTCCACTGGGGCGTATTTGCCGTACCTGCTTATGCCAACGAATGGTATCCCCGAAATATGTATGGTAAAAATACCAACGAGCGCAAGCATCATACCGAAGTTTACGGTGCACCCGAAGAATGGCCTTACAACAATTTCATTACTGGCGCCAAAGATAAGCAAGGCAATTTTGTCCAGTTTGCCCCCAAACTGAAATCGGAAGGTGGAAAGTTTGATCCCGAAGAATGGGCGCAGTTATTTGCCGATGCCGGAGCTAAATTCGCCGGGCCTGTAGCCGAACACCACGATGGATTTTCTATGTGGGCCAGCAAGGTGAATCCCTGGAATTCGCAGGATATGGGGCCAAAACTCGATTTGGCAGGATTGTTTGAAAAGGCTATCCGTAAACACGATATGAAATTTCTGATGGCCATGCATCATGCGTTCAATATCACCGGCTTTTATTCGGATGCCCCAAAAACAGACAATCCAAAACTGCAAATGCTTTACGGGCAGCAGGGAACTGAACGAAATGAAGCTTTTTGGCTGGCAAAACACAAAGAAATTATTGATAATTATCATCCCGATATTATCTGGCAGGATTTCAACCTTCATAAACTTGCACAATCCACTCTTTTAGGATTCTTGTCGTACTATTACAACAGTGCCCAAGGTTGGGGCAAAGAAGTCGTTGCGACTTACAAAGATGGATTGAATGACAAATGCGGAGTTCTTGATTATGAGCGTGGAGGAGCCGCTGATATTACTGAAAACTATTGGTTGACCGATGATGCCATCAGCTCGTCGAGTTGGTGTTATACCGAAGGTCTGAAATACTATACTGCAAAAGCCATTCTGCATGGTTTTATTGATCGGGTAAGTAAAAATGGGAATTTATTGCTCAATATATCTCCAAAAGCAGACGGTTCTATCCCCGAAGGCCAGAAAGACATTCTTTTGTCAATGGGAGAGTGGCTCAAAAAATACGGCGAAGCCATTTATGCAACCCGAGCCTGGAGTAAATATGGAGAGGGGGCAACCAAAATTGGAGGAGGCGCATTTTCGCAGCCACAGGCAGGTACCATTAAGGATATTCGTTTTACCCGATCGAAAGATAACAAAACGCTTTATGCCATTTTTATGGGTAGGGAACAAGACCAAAACGAGCTGGTACTTACCTCGTTGAGTGAGAATAGGATCAATCTGAAAAATCTTAAGTCCGTTCAGTTGATCAATGGTAAAGCCAATAGCTATGTCTCACTTAAGTACAAACAAGATGAAAAAGGATTGACCATTCAACTTCCTGAAAAATCGTTTGATGATATGGCTTATGTTGTTAAACTCACGTTTGCAGGTGCGATTCCTGTATTGGATACGTATGTGGATGTGAATTGCGAACCTCACTATTATATTGTGCCCGGTAACGAAAAGGTAACCTTTGCCTTAAATGCTGATTTGAAACTAACGGGGAAAGATAAAAATTTCACTTCACAATGGAAACTTAAACCGCTTGGGAAAGGATATTATGTTATTCAGAGCCGCAAAGATATTCAGCAGGTATTGCAATATGGCGAAAACGGGCAATTGATATTGGCAAAAGCATCTGCCAACGATAATCAGATTTGGAAAGTAGAACATTCGTTTGCCGGACTGTACAAAATAACCAATAAAAAATATCCGACCATCATGCTTTCTGTAAACGATGGGGTTGCTGTAGGTAAATCATTGTCTGCCATTGACAACAAGTCTGATTCTAAAACATTTGGCTGGTCGCTTGTCGAAGTGTGCGATATGGTACAGGAGGCATATAAGCCGAATACTATTCCCGGAATTATTGAAGCAGAAGACTTTGACAAAGGCTGTCCAGGTGATGCCTATTTTGACAGGGATGACGCGAATACTGGTCGCCAGTACCGTTTGGATCAGGGTGTCGATATTGAAGTATGTAGCGCCGGAGGTTTCGATGTTTACCGCACCAGTCCCGGCGAATGGATGGCTTATACTGTCAACGTCACAAAGAGTACCACCTACGAAGTCAGTTTTCAGATTGCCTGCACCTCGGACAATGCTCGCCTGCATCTCGAATGCGATGGCGTTGATAAAACGGGCAATGTGATTACCCCAAGTACCAATGGTCGTCAGAATTGGAGTGTCGTTAAGAGTGCCATTAAGCTCGATGCCGGAAAACATGTGCTTAAACTTGTATTCGATGGCCCGGGCTTGAGTATAGATAAAATGACATTTGCGGCGATTGAATAATGCGCAGATAGATAGTATTCTATGAGAAAATAAGCCTTGCGGTGAAAATCTGATATTCTCTACTCATTACTATAAATAAACAAAATGAAATATGCAAAACTCGTTTAACCGTTACTGCAAAACTATGGAGCTGCGCAACGATGGAGCTCTAATCGAAGCCTATAAAAAAATACATGCTAAGGGAGCTGCCTGGCCAGAAATTACACAAGGAATGAAAGAAGTAGGGATTCTTGATATGGAAATCTATTTGTTTGGAAACAAACTATTTATGATTATGGATACGGTAGCCGATTTTGACCACAATAAGGCAATGGAAGAACTTGCAATGAAGCCTCGCCAAAGCGAATGGGAAGCTTACGTGGCAAAATTTCAGGATGCATCAGCTGAGGCTACGGCCGATCAGAAGTGGCAACTGATGGAGCGAATCTACAAGATGAACGAATAACAATGCCGCGTTTAATGTCTCAAATCCACAAACAATAAAAATGTTGTATAAATACGTGTATTTTTTCTCATCATTTATACCGGGTAATCGTCATAAAACAAAAATGATTTCAATATAAAATGTAGTGAAGATTTTCCTACAAAAAAACAAATTAAAATGAAACAGCTTTTATTATTGGGATTATTCTTAATCCCTAATTTGCTTTTTTCTCAGATAACGGTACATAAGCAAGCCGAGAGGAAGGTATCGGATTTTTCCGTTGTCGCAGAGAAAACAGTGGCATCGGTTTATTGCGATAATGCCGACTTTGTTGCAGTAAAAACTACAGCCCGTCTTTTTGTAGAAGATGTGGAACGGGTTACCGGCAAACAACCCGAATTGGTGTCGTCGAAATCAAGACTCGGACAATATACGATTATTATCGGCACAGTAGAAAAGAACCAGCTGATAAACGAACTGGTAAAATCGAAAAAGTTGGACGTAGAGCAACTTCGCAACCAATGGGAAAGTTACATTATCAAAACAATTGACAACCCTTTCCCCGGTGTAAAGCAAGCATTGGTTATTGCCGGTAGCGATCGCAGAGGTGCATCCTACGGGGCATTTTCAATATCCGAAGCCATCGGAGTTTCGCCATGGTATTGGTGGGCTGATGTCCCTGTACAAAAAAGTCCGACGATAAGTATCGAACCTATCAGCTTTACATCCAAAAGTCCTTCGGTCAAATACCGAGGAATCTTTATCAACGACGAAGATTGGGGACTGAAACCGTGGTCTTCCAATAATTACGAAAAAAACCTGGGTGACATCGGTCCTAAAACATATGCACAGGTTTGCGAATTGTTGCTTCGCCTTAAAGGGAATATGGTTGCTCCGGCCATGCATAGTTGTACCGGCGCTTTTTATTCGCATCCCGAAAGTAAGGTGGTAGCCGACCAATATGGAATTATCATTACTACATCGCATTGCGAACCGCTACTATTCAACAATGCAGCCAAATCGGAATGGGATAGTAAACGCGATGGAGAGTGGAACTATTTGAAAAACAAGAATGTTATCCTGAAAAAAATGGACGACCGTGTGCGTGAAGCTTCGCCTTACGAAAACATTTACACGGTGGCTATGCGTGGTGTTCATGACTCTGGCCTGAGAGGCAATCTTACAGACAAAGAGAAAGTTGATGTGCTTACTCAGGTGATGGGCGACCAACGCGAAGTGCTGAAAAAGTATCTAAAGAAACCGGCAACCGAAATTCCCCAAATTTTTGTACCCTACAAAGAGACTATGGATGTGTATGAACTTGGATTGCAAATACCCGATGACGTTTCCCTGATTTGGGTTGATGACAATTACGGGTATATGAAACGTCTCAGCAGCCCTGACGAACAGAAACGTAGCGGAGGTGCAGGTGTTTATTACCACTTTTCCTATCTGGGTGGTCCTCACGACTATTTATGGTTGAATACCACGCCACCGGTATTGATGTACGAGGAGTTGACAAAAGCGTATAAAACAGGGGCTAATCGTTACTGGTTAGTGAACGTGGGTGATATTAAACCTTCCGAACTGGGCATGCAAATATTCTTCGACCTTGCATGGGATGTAAACAGATTCGACTATACCAGCATCAACCAACACCAGAGTCAGTTCCTGGCACGCACCTTTGGTGCAAAATATGAAAAGAATTTTCAGGATATTCTAGACAATTACTACCGACTGGCATGGAGTCGTAAACCCGAATTTATGGGCTGGGAACGTGAATGGGATGCTCCAAAATACAGGAATATTTTGAATACCGACTTTTCTTTCCAGAATTATAACGATGCTCAACAACGCTTAGCCGATTACAAGCGAATTTCTGAACTTTCAGATAATATATCGAAGGAACTACCTGAAAATATACGTCCGGCATTTTATGAGCTATTAGCCTATCCGGTAAAAGGTTCTTATCAGATGAACCGCAAGTTCCTGTTGGCTCAGTTGAACAGCGAACTTGTAAAAGATAATAAATTGTCGAACGCCAATTGGGCTGCAAAAGAATCAAAAGTAGCCTTCGACAGCATCAACAAACTTACTTGGAAATACAACACTATGCTCAACGGCAAGTGGAACGGCATGATGGCTCTTTCTCCCGGCTGGTGTGCCAAATATCAGGATATGCCCAAAGTGAAACTTGCCGAAGGAGTCGAAAGCTATCCGGTTGCCATTGAACCACAAAAGAGCAAAAGCAAGTTAGAGGGTTGCACAGTAATAGACCTTAAACAGATTAAAAATAAAGTAGCCAAAAACGGCCATACGCTTCAAATCATCGAAGGTGTTGGCTACGACTGGTATGCCCTTAAACTGGGCGAAGCCATTGAGCAAACGGTTGACCCCCAAAACCTCGATGGTACACGTGTTGAATATGAATTTACAGGCGTAACAGCTGATTCGGTAACTGTGCATGTTTACAGCTTACCATTCTGGGCTCTCCACAAAGGAAAAAGCACCCGCTTTGGTATTTCGGTTGATGGACAACCTGTATTTGTTTCGCAAAGCGACCATAAAGAATATTCGGAACCCTGGAAAGACCGGGTGCTACAAAACGGAGTCGTTACGGTTGCCAAATTTCCTGTAAACAAGGCGTTGCCAATGCATTCGCTTACATTAACATGTGGCGATCCGGGTATGATTATTCAACGCGTGGTGATTGATTGGGGTGGCCTGAAGAAAACCTATGTGGGGCCAAGTGTTTCATTATTGCAATGATGTCATCTATTATTCTAACTTTGTTTTTTGTTGATTATTAAATAATTGTATTATACATATATGTGTTTCTATGAAAATCAGATTTTTCCTTGCAGTTATTGTCTTTTCTATTATTTACGGTGTAAAAGCACAAAATCCCATCATAAAGAATTTGTTTACAGCCGACCCGGCACCTATGGTTTATAACAACACCGTTTATCTTTATGTTGGTCACGATACGGCTGCGGTCGATGCAAAAACGTACCAAATGCCCGATTGGCTGGTGTATTCAACGACCGACATGGTCCACTGGAAAAGCCATGGATCGTGCCTTTCCACCAAAGACTTCAAATGGGCATCCTATGCCGCCAATGCAGCACAGTGTATTGAACGCAATGGTAAATTTTATTGGTATGTCTCGATTATTCATAAGGCTGATGAAAACAGTAAAGGTGGTGTCGCCATTGGTGTTGCGGTAGCCGACAGCCCAACCGGGCCATTTAAAGATGCCCTCGGCAAGGCGCTTATTACAAACGATATGACCACCGATATGAAACATGCTTGGGACGATTTGGATCCGACCGTCTTTATCGATGATAACCGACAAGCCTATCTTTTCTGGGGTAATGGTAGTTGTAAATGGGCTAAGTTGAAAGAGAATATGATTGAACTGGATGGCTCGATACACACTTTCAAACCACAAAATTTTACGGAAGCACCATGGGTTTACAAACGTAAAGGTCTGTATTATCTGGTGTATGCTGCCAATTTCCCAGAAACCATTGAGTATTGCACGGCAGAGAAAATTGAAGGCCCTTGGATTTACCGCGGACTGATTCAAGATAGAGTTTCTAATAGTACAACTACCCATCCGGGAATAATTGACTACAAAGGGAAAACTTACTTTTTCTACCACAACGGAGTATTGCCAACTGGAGGAAACTACCGCCGTTCGGTTTGTGTCGATTATTTGCATTACAATGCCGACGGGACTATTCAGAAAATAATACAAACAACCGATGGGGTCAAAGCTGTAAAATAATGAAGCTACCTAAGATGAATATGCGAACGCTATAATCAAGAATAGGAATAAGTATAATGTGGCTCTTTCGGTCAAAAGGTTAAGGCGAGCAAGGCAAACTGGAAATATTCATTTCCCCAAGATTCTTACATAATTATCACTTTAAAAAATAAACAAAAATGAAAACAAGTTCAAAATTTGGGCTGATGCTGGCAATATTTTTTGTATTCTCATTTTCGGACTCATTTGCAAAAAAAGCCCAAAAACCCGATCCAAAATTCTTCATTTACCTCTGCTTTGGGCAATCAAATATGGAGGCTGGGGCACGCCCTGAAAAGCAAGATTCAGGTATGGTTGACAAGCGTTTCCAAATGATGGCAGCAGTCGACAATCCAAAATTGAATAGGAAAAAGGGGAATTGGTATGTGGCAGAACCGCCGATTAATCGACCCGAAAATAAAATGGGACCAGTCGATTTCTTTGGTCGCACAATGGTCGCTAACCTACCAGAGAAATACCGGGTAGGCGTTATCAATGTTTCGGTTGCGGGTGCAAAAATAGAGCTTTGGAGTAAAGACAGTTGCCAAAGTTATCTGTCCAAAGCAGAAGGGTGGATGCAGAATATATGTAAACAATACGATGGAAATCCATATCAACGTTTGGTTGAAATGGCTCGAATCGCACAAAAAGATGGTGTGATCAAGGGCATTCTGATACATCAGGGCGAATCAAATTCAACTGATCCGCAATGGCCAAACAAAGTAAAAGCCATATACGATAATCTGATGAAAGATTTGAATCTCAAACCTAAAAACGTATCATTATTGGCGGGAGAGCTCAAAACTAAGGAAGAACATGGTATTTGCTATGCCTTCAATACAGATATTTTGATAAATTTGCCAAAAATTCTGCCTAATTCCTACATTATTTCATCTCAGGGAGTAAAAGGAACTACCGACCAATATCATTTTAATACCGAAGGAATGCGAGAACTCGGAAGACGGTTTGCTGTACAAATGCTGAAAATACAAGGGTTCAAATACAATGATCCCGCTGTGCCTGCAATTGCCACAACCAAATGAGAGTACATAGAAAATGACTGCTGATGCAATTATTAAAGAGCATAAAATAATACAAGAATGAAAAAAACACAAAAGAAAGTATCGGTTCTGACGGCATTTGCCTTGCTATTTGGCTATTTGCAGATTCCTGTAATAGCACAACAACCAGCAGTAACCGCGTATCGTATGAATTTAAATGTTGATCAGTTGGGCATCGACATTAGTCCCACCCTGAATGGCATTTTCTTCGAGGATCTCAATTTTGCAAACGACGGGGGAATCAGCGCGCAGCTTATTCAAAATAATTCTTTCCAGATGTACAATGTTACCGGATCAGCAGAAACAGGACCAGCAAACAAAAAAGTTCCGGAATTCTCGAAATCGCCGACCGATATTTACAGTTGGACAGTCGTTTCTGCCGGAGGAGGTAGTGGTTCGGTTACGTTGGTCGATAGCAAACCTTTGGTCACTTATAAAAAGCTATACAACTTCGATGAGAAAGATCAGTACGACGACGCTTTAAAATACAAGCAATATTGTGCCCAGATAACAATCAACAAAGCCGGAAACGGTTTTGGACTGGCAGCCAACGGATTTGGTATCAATCCCAATGGGCAGGAACGACAAGGTTTTTACTATGCCAATAATACACAAATCCCGTCTATCGCAGTCAATGCCGGTGTAAAATACGACTTAGGCCTTTATCTTCAGGGAAAAGACTACAAAGGTACTGTAACCGTATATCTCGAAGATGCTTCAGGAAAACGGAATTCAAATGCGTTGACATTTAAAGGGATGAATGGTAACTGGAAAAAATTCGCTGGAAAGCTGACCGCACAGCGCAGTGTAGATAGCCGCCTGATTATTGCGGGCACTGCAACCGGAACATTTTACCTCGATTTTGTGACTTTGGTTCCCGAAGCATCGCAGTTGTGGCGTGCAGGCAAAATAGGTGGTTTTAGGAAAGATATGCTGGAGGCACTCGAAAAACTGCATCCGAAATTTATGCGTTTCCCGGGTGGTTGCGCTTCGGAAGGCTCCAACTACTGGGGTCAATATTTCTGGAAAAATACCATTGGCCCGGTTGAAGAACGAATCGGTATTCGCAATCACTGGGGTTACTGGACTTCACAACACATTGGTTATTATGAATATTTGAAAATGGCCGAGGCGCTTGGAGCTAAACCGCTTCCGGTTCTCAACAATGGTGTAACCTGTCAGTTTGCCGGGCGTTCGTACATTGCACCGCTGGGCACCGACGAGGAGAAAAAACGCTTTTACGACATCTATGTGAAAGATGCGCTTGATTTGATTGAATTTTGTAATGGCAATGCCTCCACCGAATGGGGAGCAAAACGTATTGCCATGGGGCATCCCAAACCTTTCAACCTCGAATATCTTGGTGTCGGGAACGAAAACAGCGGCGAAGCATTTTGGGAACGTTTCGATATCATTTATAAGGCCGTGAAGGAAAAATACCCGAATATCAATGTTGTTTCGACTGCCGGAGCAGGCGGTTCTGGTAAGGAATTCGATGCCAACTATTCGATTATTGACCAAAAATACCCGGTAAGCATCGTAGACGAACATTACTATTCCAGCGATGAATGGTTTTTCGGAAATACGCATCGGTACGATAAAGATAAAGTTCGCGGTAATCAGGGGAATACCTATAACCGAGAAAAGCCTACCCGTGTGTTTGTGGGTGAGTTTGCAAATAGCCGCACTAATAATGCTTACGTTTCAACTTTGGCTGAAGCTGCCTATTCAACCGGACTGGAACGCAATTCAGATATGGTGGTGATGGCCGCCTACGCACCTTTGTTCTGCAAGAAAGGCTTTTCTAAATGGGGCTCAAACCTGATTTGGTTCGACAACCGCGGACTGTGGCGTACAACCAACTACTATTACATGTCCATGTTTGCCAGCAACATTGGAAACAAAGCCATCGAAATTAGTCCATTATACAAGGCAGCCGATCAGTCGGAAGACTCCAAAGTGTATACTTCGCCAACCATCGACACCAAAACCGGCACTATTTATCTGAAAGTGGTGAATGCCGAGGCAGTGCCCAAAGAGACAACGATTGCGTTGAATGGGGTCGGCAACGGGAAATACAAAGCTACAATGGAATACCTCACTTCGGGAGATACTTCAATTAAAAATCAGGGCAGCCAGAATTTTTATTCTTCCGCTCCTGATGTAAAAGATTTCACTTACAACGAAGCTATCACACCGCAGACTAAAGATTTGGGCATGGTATCCGGGTCATTGAAAGTTACATTCCCAGTTAATTCGGTGTGTGTGATCAAATTGGTGAAGACAAAATAATGCTCATTCCAATTTAGTTATCTGAATTGCTTCAAACAACAACATAGGCGATTATTGCCGATTCTGGCATAATAAATTAATGAAAACACAGAGTATGAAACGAACATATTGCTGCACAACATCCAAGAGGATTGTAATAATTTACAGCAACATGGAGTTCCATACTTCCTTAGATGAAAAATTATTATAGTATGAAAACAAGATTTAGAAATTCTCGCTATAGGAAAATTGCGCTAATTGGATCGTCCATCGTTTTTTTTCTTTGTTTCCAGTCTTTCGCTATTGACAAAGCAAAGATATCGGTTGACGTAAATAAACCAGGGCATGCTATTGCTCCAAATTTATTCGGAATCTTCTTTGAAGATATTAACCTCTCTGCCGATGGCGGTATCTACCCGGAACTGGTGCGTAACCGTTCTTTTGAAGATGCCGATACGCTTCAGAACTGGAAATTTACTAGCGCTAACAATCAAAGTAAAGCATTGGTTTGTACGGCCAATGTGCTGTCTCGCCAACCAGTCACTCCACTTAACGCATTCAACCGCAAATCATTATTGATCGATGCAAATGGTCTTTTTAAGATGGAAAATGAAGGCTATTTTGGCATGAATGCCGTTCAGGGAAACAGCTACACATTTAAAATGGCAGCAAGGACTTCCACTAATTTCAACTCTTCGGTGAAGGTCAGACTTGTTGGTTCCAACGGAAAAGAGCTTGCTTCGGGAGAAATAAAGGGGTTTGATGAAAAATGGCAATATTTTTCGCTGACACTTACTCCTTCAACCACTGATCCTAAGGCTCATCTCGAAATTTCGGGAGAAGGAACCGGCAAATTGTACCTCGATATGGTTTCGTTGATGCCTGACAAAACTTGGAAAAATAGTGGCTTACGGGTTGATTTAGCACAAGCTATCGATGCACTTCATCCAAAGTTTTTCCGCTTTCCCGGAGGTTGCTGGGTAGAAGGCGAAGATTTTGAACATATGTATCATTGGAAAAATACGATTGGTAACATCGATTCGCGTACGTCGTTGTGGAATATCTGGGGCTACAATGCCACACACGGCCTAGGTTACCACGAATATCTGCAAATGGCAGAAGATTTGGGAGCCGAACCTTTGTTCTGCATCAATGCCGGTGTTTCTCACAAGGAGACGGTATCTACCGATCGCATTGGGCCTTGGATACAGGATGCTCTGGATGCAATTGAGTATGCCAATGGCCCGCTAACTTCGGTTTGGGGCAGCATCCGTGCAAAAAATGGTCATCCGGCACCCTTTAATCTGAAGTATCTCGAAATTGGAAACGAAAACTTCGGGAAAGAATATTTTGCCAACTATGAGCTGATTGCAAAAGCTGTGTTGGCAAAATATCCGGACATGAAACTTATCGCTAATGACTGGTCGGGAGGCCATCCAACAGAACCCAGTCCTGAGTTGATTGACGAACACTACTACAACAATCCGGACTGGTTTGTGTTGAATGCAACAAAATATGATGGTTACGACCGTAAAGGTCCGAAGATTTTTATTGGAGAATATGCCGTTACAAGCGGTTCCGGAAAAGGAAATTTGCGAGGAGCTATTGGCGAAGCTGCTTGGATGACCGGTATGGAACGCAATTCCGATATTGTTGAAATGGGTGCTTATGCACCACTTTTCTGTAATGCCAATCACAAGCGCTGGCCTATCAATTTGATTAACTACGATAGTTACCGCTGGTATGGGTTGCCAAGTTACTATGTGCAGGAAATGTTTGCAAACAATCAGGGTACAGTTACGTTGCCTGTTAACGTGGAAGGTGGTCCGCAGGTCGAAATGCCAAGTTCTTCCGGTCGAATTGGATTGGGAACATGGAATAATACGGCAGAATTTAAAGACCTGAAAGTGGTAGCTCCAGATGGTAAGATGCTGTATCAATCCGATTTTTCAAAGAGTATTGACGATTGGACAAAAACCGGACAGGGTGACTGGTCGGTTAAGGATGGTATTCTGAAACAATCGGCAATTGCAACCGGTGTTACTGCTTTTGTTGGAGACAAATCGTGGAAGAATTATACAGTCACTTTGAAGGCACGCAAACTTTCGGGAGAAAACGGATTTCAGATTTACTTCCATAATACAGGTAAAGGTGAACGCATACGCTGGGATATTGGTGGTTACAATAACACGACCAACGAAATGCAAATCGGACTCAATGCCGGAAGCATGAAAGGATCGCTGGAACCGGGTCGTTGGTATGATGTCAAACTTGAAATTTTGGACAATGCAGTGAAGGGTTATTTGGATGGAAAATTGGTGCAGGAAGTATCAAACGGACAGTTGAATACGAAGAGTATTTGTGCCAGCGCTTCGCGCGACGATAAATCAGGCGATATTATTGTGAAAGTAGTGAATACTGCCGCTATTGCTGTTAAAACGACTATTGCCCTGCAAGGAGTAACTAATATAACCGGAACCGGAACAGCTATTGTGTTAACTTCGGCCAACGCGTTGGATGAGAATACATTGGATGCACCAACCAAAGTTGCGCCTAAAACGGAAACTGTGAAATTCTCAGGGACAAAAATTAACCGTTCATTCCCGGCTAATTCGCTGACAATATTACGCTTATCAAATAATAAATAAAACCTATTTCCATGAAAAAAATTGGAACTTTACTATTACTTCTCGTTATTTCAAGTGCAAACTTACTCTTGGCTCAAGCCAATAAAGCACAGAATCCGATTATTTTTGCCGATGTCCCCGATATGTCGATGACCCGTGTGGGCGACACTTATTATATGAGCAGCACCACCATGCACATGAGTCCCGGCGTGCCAATTATGAAATCGAAAGATCTTGTGAATTGGAAGATTGTGAGTTATGCTTACGACACGCTGGCAAATATAGATGCCATGAACCTTGTAAACGGCAAAAGTACTTATGGCAGAGGCTCGTGGGCCAGTACTATCAAATATCACAAAGGACAATTCTATGTTACCACTTTTGCTCAAACAACGGGTAAAACCTATATTTTCACGACGAAGAATATAGAAAAAGGGCCTTGGAAAACCGTTTCGTTTAAGCCTGCTTATCACGATTGCAATCTCTTTTTCGACGATAACGGACACAATTACCTGATTTATGGGAATCATAAATTACACATTGTTGAGCTTAACGAAGAAATGACCGGCGTGAAAGCTGAAACTGATCATATACTTATAGAAGATGCGACAGCTCCGTCCGGAAAGCCGGGACTTGGAGCCGAAGGTTCTCAGGTTTTCAAAGTAAACGGGAAATACTACCTGATGAACATAACATGGCCGAGTGGACAAGGAAGCATGCGTACTGTGGTGCTTCACCGGGCCGACAATATTATGGGTCCTTGGGAAGGCAAGGTAGCACTTAAAGATTTAGGAGTAGCTCAGGGAGGGCTGATAGATACCCCCGATGGTCGATGGTTTTCGTACTTGTTTCGCGATTACGGTTCGGTAGGCCGCATTCCTTACCTCGTTCCTGTAAAATGGGAAGATGGGTGGCCTGTGTTTGGTGTTGACGGCAAAGTGCCCGAAATTCTTGATCTGCCAGTCAGCAAAGGATTAGTACCCGGTATTGTAAACAATGATGAATTTACCCGTAAACCCGGAGAACGAGTTTTGCCTTTGGTGTGGCAGTGGAATCACAATCCTGATAACTCTCTTTGGTCGTTGAAAGAGCGGCCCGGCTACTTGCGTCTCAAAACCGGACGAATCGATACTTTGTTCCTGAAAGCAAGAAATACACTTACACAACGTACTTTCGGTCCCCAATGCTCGGGGATTACTTCGGTCGATGTTTCGCATCTGAAAAATGGAGACTTTGCCGGTTTGTGTGCTCTGCAACGCAAATTTGGTCTTGTGGGCGTTAAAATGGAAAAGGGAGCTAAATATGTTTATATGGTTAGTAACAAAACCGATAAACCGACCGAATTGCAAAGTATTCCTTTGTCTCAGAATAAAATCTATCTCAAAATTGAATGTAATTTCAGAGATAAAGTTGATATAGCCAAATTCTTCTACAGTCTCGACGGTAAAACGTGGAATGTTATTGGGGACTCGCTAAAAATGGAATACACGCTGATGGAACACTTTATGGGATACCGTTTTGGCCTGTATGCTTATTCGTCTAAAACCCCTGGTGGTTATGCAGACTTCGACTGGTTCCATATCTCCGATAAAATTTCCAAATAAGCGAATTGTAACTCTCAATTGAAATACGAATCAAATACTGGTTAGGTTTGCATAGCATTCTGAATTGCTTATCGAATCTTTTTTTGTAACTATGCCTGCCAATATCAAAAGTAAATTACATGCTTTTATTTACCGCCTTTATTGATGAGGTGGGTGAGTTAATCCTAGTTTGAGACAAAATTTAGGAAGTGTTGCTGTCTAGTCTTAATGATGGTTTTTTATATACTTGAAAAGTACCTTTGTTATGCACAAGGTATTATTGATATCATATCTAATATACAATAGATGAGAAAAATTATTGAAGCTCTGATCTTAGCTACTGTGCTAATTTTTAGCATTAATGCACAAGGATTGAAGGTGAAAAACAAATCTTCACTTCCTGATAAATTACCGTCATTCCCTAATGTTCCGGCACCATTAGGAATTGACACAGTATCAATGGGAGATTCTCGAACTTTTCCCGAAATCAAACTCGCGAATTTACCCCTTACACCCGGTCCTTTTGAACCCACATGGGAATCGATTGAAAAAAACTATCCGGGCGAACCAAACTGGCTTCGTGAAGCCAAATTTGGTATCTGGGTTCACTTTGGACCTCAATCGGCGGGTGAGAGCGGCGACTGGTATGCCCGCAATCTATATAAATCAGGTCATGTGGCTTACAACAACCATATAAAAAGATACGGACATCCATCAGAGGTTGGTTACAAGGACGTCTTAAACAGTTGGAATCCTACAAAATTGAATCCCGCCGCGCTTACAAAAATATATGAAGAAGCCGGTGCGCGCTTTTTAATGATTCAAGGGGTTCATCACGACAATTTTGATTTGTGGGATTCTAAATATCAACCCTGGAATTCTGTAAATATCGGCCCCAAGCGCGATCTTATAGGCGAGTGGGCTAAAGCATGCCGCGCCAATGGAATGCGGTTTGGCGTAACTTTCCATCACGAATATACCTGGTGGTGGTGGCAAACCGCTTTTGGCAGCGACAAAGATGGTGACAAAAAAGGAGTTCCTTATGATGGGAATCTGACTCTTGCCGACGGGAAAGGTAAATGGTGGGAGGGCTATGATCCCCGCCTGCTTTATGGAATTAACCTGCGCGAATACAAAGGTGTAAGCAAAGCTGCGGCGTCGGGCTGGTCGCCACCACCAGCTGGTATTTTTGCCAACCATATTGATTATGCTAAATGGTACACTACGCAATGGGCATTGCGGATGATGGATGTGGTAGAGCATTACGATCCCGATTTTATATATACTGATGGAACTTCCACCCAACCATTTAGCGGAAACGGTACCGGAACCGGGATTAAAGCCGATGCAATGCAACGTGTTATTGCCGATTTTTATAACCGTGCACTTCAACGACGCGGACAGGTAAATACCTTTAGCATTGTGAAGTTTCGTCATAATACCAACGGTACTGTAAACACCGAAGAGTTTGGCATTCCGGCAGACATTAATGCAAAGGAGCCCTGGATCGCTGAGGCTCCGGTGGGTGATTGGTTCTACGCTCCGGGATTTACATACAATTCAGGAATGATGATTCGTTACATTATCGAAGCTATTGCACGCGATGGAAATGCTGCTTTGTGTATTTCTATACTTCCGGATGGTTCGCTCGATGAAGGCAGCCGGGAAATGCTGAAAGAAGTGGGTGTCTGGATGAAGCGCAACGGAGAAGCCGTTTATGGAAGCCATGCATGGAAAATTCCCGGCGAAGGCGAAATCGTCAATGGCAAATTGAAAATGCTCCCCGGTGGCGCCTTACAGCGCAAACATGCCGAATTCAAATTTGATGCGCAGGATATACGTTTCACTGTGGGTAAAAACGGATCGCTTTACGCGTTCTGTATGAATGTACCCACAGCAGGATCCTCGGTCAAAATCAAGTCACTTGCTACAGAGACCAATAATTTTAGAAAACCTGTCAAATCAGTGCAATTACTTGGATACAAAGGCAAATTGAACTGGAAACAGGAAGCCGATGGCTTAACAATTACCTGCCCGGAAGAAATGCCTTATGCCACTTCGGTGGTATTTAAGATTGATTAGTTGACACAAGGTTGTCCTCGCCGCCAAGGCATGTCTTTGAAAAAGAAAGGAAGACCTTGAAAGTACATGTTCATTTTACCACATCTCAGCCCTGCCATATTGGAGGGCTGAGGGAGACGGAAAATACAAAAATAAAGATGACCTCAAAAAGAACTATGAGTATTATGAGCAGAAAGCGAATAACCTTGTTGTTGGTGTTCTGTAATGTGATTGCTGTGAGCACTATTCTTGCTCAATCCTCATTATCAGGGCGGAGTGGCATCTCATTTGGTACAACACTCGATCCTCAGAATCAGATTCGTGAATCACAAACACTTGCGAAATCACTGGCAAATTCCAACTCTCCGCAATGGAAAGCCAGAGGAGATCAGAAGAGATTCTATCATTTCCCTGAGGCAAATGCAGATGTGCCTTATCGTGTTTGTGTACCATCCAACTGGGATGGTAAGTCAAAATTACCCTTGGTGATGTTTCTACATGGCGGATGGAATGACGAGAGTTCATATCTGGATCAGAATGATAAGCAACTGGTGAAACTAGCCGACAAATATGGTTATTTGCTGGTTTCTCCTTTGGGTTACCATGCCGCCTATGGCAATTCACTATTATTGCCAGCCGTATTTGGTCAGCCGTACGAGGCTGCAAAAATTCTAGCTGCACGTACTGCCACGAAGGATAGCGCGCAGGTGTTGAGCGAAAAAGATGTTATAAATGTGCTTGAATTGGTATTGAATGAGTATCCGGTCGACCGCAAAGAAATGTTTCTTATCGGTCATTCGATGGGTAGTGGCGGAACCTGGTATCTGGGTGCAAAATACCACAATTACTGGAAAGCTTTGGCTCCGATGTCCGGCCCGTTTTTGCAAGAGAAGGGTTATCCGTGGAATAACATTCGTAGAATGTCCATCTTTATTTCCGAAGGAACAAAGGCAACAGCTTCATTGGCGGGAAGCCGGGCGCTGCGCGATTGGATGAGGGCACAGGGATTTAATATCGAATATAAAGAAGTGGATGCAGATCATCCGGGTATGGTTCCGCTTATTTTACCGGATGTATTTGACTTTTTAGATCGTTGTCGGTCGGAGCAATAGGATAAAAATAATGATAGTAGTTGGTATAATAGAATTGTTTGCTGAATTATAATGTGCTGACTTTACAACCTAATAATTGACGATTGGTCTTACTATTACTACTAGCAAAATAGGACAGATTTAGTATGTTTTATTAACTAAAAAGCCAATAGTTTCAAAGGGAATTTGTAGCTTTGAAGGTTGAAACGCATATTCTAACGAGACCTTGCTATGGAAAACATTTACAAGAAAGAATTTAGCGAATCGGATATTTGCGATAAATACATCAGCCCGGCTATTGAAAACGCAGGATGGGATAAGATGACGCAGATCAGACGGGAATTTCCACTAACACCCGGACCGGTTGTAGTGCGGGGAAGCATGTCCATGCGCAACAAGAAAAAGCGGAAGTTTGCCGACTATGCTTTATTCTGGGAGCCAGGTATTCCGATAGGCGTTGTCGAAGCGAAGGATAACAATCATTCCGTGAGCCATGGTATGCAGCAGGCGTTGGGATATGCCGAAATCATGGATGTACCCAGTGCTTTTAGTTCCAATGGCGATGGCTTTGCCTCGCACAACAAAACTGCCGCCGAAGGCGAGGATGTGGAAACCGAATTCGGGATGGATGAATTTCCGTCACCTGAAGTCTTGTGGAGAAGATATAAACAATACCGAAATATTGCTGACGAACAGGAAGATCTTATTTTACAACCTTACTATCAGGATAATTCCAACAAAGACCCACGGTATTATCAGGTTGAAGCCATTAATCGTACCATTGAAGCGGTGTCACGCGGACAAAAACGCCTTCTACTGGTTATGGCAACGGGAACGGGCAAAACCTATACCACCTTTCAAATTATCTGGCGATTGTGGAAGTCGCGCACCGTCAAACGGGTTTTGTTTCTGGTAGATCGCAACATTCTGGCAGATCAAACCAAGACAAACGACTTCAAGCCTTTTGGCGCGGTAATGACTAAAATAGTGAATCGGAAAATTGATCCATCCTATGAAATATATCTTGGGCTTTATCAAGCCATTACCGGGAATAACGAGGATGATAAGATTTTTAAAAATGTATCGCGAGACTTCTTTGATCTGATTGTAATTGATGAGTGTCATAGAGGAAGTGCTGCCGATGATGCTGCCTGGCATGAGATACTGGACTATTTCGATCGTGCCATTCAGCTCGGACTTACGGCTACACCCAAAGAAACAAAATACGTATCCAATATCACCTATTTTGGTGAATCAGTATATACTTACAGCCTAAAGCAAGGCATTGCCGATGGTTTTCTGGCGCCATACAAAGTGATCCGCATTGACATCGACAAAGATGTCAATGGATGGACACCCCCTCCGGGTATGAAGGATGATTTAGGGAACGAACTGGAAGCTCGGGAGTACAACCAGTTGGATATGGATCGCATTTTGGTACTGAACCAACGTACCAAGCTCGTTGCCAATCGAGTTATGCAGTTCCTAAAAGCAACTGATCCATTTGCTAAAACCATTATTTTTTGCGAAGATATTGACCATGCCGAACGCATGCGCAAAGCCATTGTCAATGCGGCAGGAAAATTGGCCACCGATAACCCACGTTATGTGATGCGTATCACTGGAGACAGCGTGGAAGGTAAGGCGGAATTAGAGAACTTTGTTTTTACCGAGAGTAAGTTTCCGGTAATAGCGACTACTTCCGAATTGATGACGACCGGGGTAGATGCAAAAATGTGTAAGCTTATTGTGCTGGACAAAACCATACGCTCTATGACTACGTTCAAGCAGATTATCGGACGGGGTACCCGCATTGAAGAAGATTACGGCAAAATGTTTTTTACCATCATGGATTTTAAGCGGGCTACCGAATTGTTTCATGATCCTGATTTTGATGGTGATCCGGTTGTGATATACGAACCGGGCGAGGGTGACAATCCGGTTCCGCCTGATCCTCCTGCTGGCGATGGAGATGATGATGACGACGACACAGATGGAGGCGACGACACTACTACCGTGCGGAAATATTATGTCAGAGGAGTCGAGGTAAATATACTCAACGAGAGGGTGGAGTATTATGGAGAAAACGGACAGTTGATCACTGAATCATATAAAGATTATTCCCGCAACCAGTTACATGAAGAATATGCTACACTTGATGATTTTTTACGAAGCTGGAACAATGCCGATAAGAAAAAAGTCATCATAGAACGACTGGAAGAGCATGGAATTATACTGGAAAATTTAGCTGAAGAAGTCGGTAAAGACTATGGCGATTTTGACCTGATCTGTCACATTGCTTTTGACCAGCCGCCACTTACACGCCGAGAACGAGCCGAGAATGTCAAAAAACGCAATTACTTTACTAAATACGGAGGACAGGCACGAGAAATACTGGAGGGTTTATTGGAAAACTATGCCAATAAAGGAATTGTATCAATCGAAGATCGGAAGATACTGAAGCAAAATCCTTTCAAACAAATAGGTACCCCAAAGGAAATTATAAACGAAGCATTTGGCGGATTGCACAACTATGAACAGGCACTCCGTGAACTGGAAAACGAAATATATAATCATAATAAATTAGCATGAGCAATGTATCAGGCATTATAAAATCCATTCAGGATATAATGCGCAAAGATGTGGGAGTTGATGGCGATGCACAGCGCATCAGCCAATTGGTTTGGATGTTGTTTTTAAAGATATTCGACGACCACGAAGAAGAGCTGGAACTGACAGAAGATAGTTATAAATCGCCATTACCCGCACATCTGCGCTGGCGGAACTGGGCTAAAGATCCGGAGGGTATAACCGGAGATGAATTGCTTGATTTTGTAAACCTACAACTCTTCCCGAGTTTGAAAGATAAGCTGAACCTGCAAAATAAACGTGCTCAGGTCATACACAGCATGTTCGAAGATGCATACAACTACATGAAGTCGGGTACCTTGCTGCGTCAGGTGATCAATAAAATCTGCGAAATTGATTTTAATACCAAAAACGACCGCCATACCTTTGGAACCATTTACGAGCAAATACTAAAGGACCTGCAAAGTGCCGGAAATGCCGGAGAGTTTTATACGCCCCGTGCAGTCACCACTTTTATTGTCGACCGCGTAGATCCGAAACTGGAGGAAATTGTCTTCGACCCGGCCTGTGGTACCGGAGGATTCCTGAGCAATGTGATTGAATACAAACGGGAGCACTATGTACAAAGTACCGAAGAGGAAGAAGTCCTGCAAAACAGCATCCGGGGTGTAGAGAAAAAAGCCCTGCCTCATATGTTGTGTACCACCAATATGATTCTGCACGGCATTGAAACACCCGTACATATCCGACACGACAATACCCTGAGCCGTCCGCTGGTGGACTACACACCCAAAGATCGGGTACATGTAATTGTTACCAATCCGCCTTTTGGGGGAATGGAAGAAGACGGCATCGAAAACAATTTTCCATCGTCCTATCGTACCCGTGAAACAGCTGATCTGTTTATGACCCTGATCATTCACCTGCTAAAAGAGAACGGACGTGCCGCCGTGGTATTGCCGGACGGATTTCTGTTTGGCGAAGGAATCAAAACCCGTATCAAGGAAAAACTGATGGACGAATGCAACCTGCATACCATTGTGCGACTGCCTAATGGCGTGTTTAATCCCTATACCGGTATCCGCACCAATATACTCTTCTTTACCAAAGGAACGAAAACCGAACAGGTGTGGTATTACGAGCATCCGTACCCCGATGGCGTAAAGAGTTACAACAAAAGCAAACCCATGCGTTTCGAAGAGTTTGCTACCGAAATTGCCTGGTGGGGGAGCGAAGCTGATGGATTTGCGGCACGGGTGGAAAACGAACAAGCCTGGAAAGTAAGCATAGAAGATATTAAAGCCAGTAACTACAATCTGGATATTAAAAACCCACATGTAAGCGAACAGATCAATCACGACCCCGAAAAGCTGCTGCTGAAATATCAGGTGCAACAAACCCGTATTAGTGACTTGCGCGATAAATTAAAAGCCATCATCAGCGTGGCATTGAATGAAGCTAACTAATTCAGAGAGAAAGAAAATGAATAATATATTATTAGATTCACTTCCTATCTGGATAACCGCACAGGCACAAAAAACCAGTAACCGGGGCATTAGTGCCTCCAACCTGCAATTGCTGGGAATACAGAAACTGCGGGAGCTAATTTTGGAACTGGCAGTTCGTGGAAAACTGGTACCACAAGACCCGAATGATGAGCCGGCAAGTGAGTTGTTAAAAAGAATAAAAGCAGAATATAAGCATCTTTCCAAAGAAGGAAAAATAAAAAAATCAAAAGCATTACCGAATATCTCGGAAGATGAATTTCCATATGACCTCCCTAAAGGCTGGGAATATGTTCGACTAAATGATCTGGGCGAATGGGGAGCAGGTGCTACTCCAAACAGAGGAAATAGTGAATACTATGGGGGCAATATCCCTTGGTTCAAGTCTGGCGAACTTGTTGGTGATTATATATCAGAATCAGAAGAATTTGTTACTGAGCTAGCCCTAACAAAGTCATCGCTCAGATATAACAAAGCTGGAGATGTTCTTATTGCGATGTATGGTGCGACGATAGGAAAAACATCAATTTTAAAAATCCCGGCTACAACAAATCAAGCAGTCTGTGCATGTACTCCGTTTTCGGATATTTACAATGTTTTTCTTCTTACACTACTCAAAGCTTATAAAAATAGATTTATTAGCATGGGTGCTGGAGGAGCACAGCCCAATATCTCAAGAGAAAAAATTATTGCAACTGTTATTGCTCTTCCCCCTCTCGCCGAACAACACCGCATTGTAGCCAAAGTAGATGAATTAATGGCTTTGTGTGACGAACTGGAGAAAGAACAAACCAATAGCAATTCGGCTCACGAAACATTGGTGGAAGTGCTACTCAGTACACTTACTGATGCTAAAAATTCTGATGGTTTTAAGTCAGCATGGCAGCGCATAGCCCGTTGTTTCGATACGCTGTTTATTACCGAACACAGCATAGATAAACTTAAACAAACTATTCTGCAACTGGCCGTAATGGGCAAACTTGTACCTCAGAACCCAAACGACAAACCCGCCAGCGAACTGCTGAAAAAGATAGCTGCCGAAAAAGCCAGATTAGTAAAAGAGGGAAAAATAAAAAAACAGGCTGCTTTGCCGGAATTTACGGAGGAGGAAAAACCTTTTGAACTGCCGACGGGGTGGGAATGGGTGAGATTAAGTCAAATTGGAGAGTTAGCACGTGGTAAATCAAAACACAGACCCAGAAATGATAATTCTTTGTATCAAAATGGTATATATCCAATGATACAAACTGGAGACGTCGCAAAAGCAGATAAATTTATTGGTACGTATACAGCTCTTTATAATGAAAAGGGATTAAATCAAAGTAGGTTGTGGCCTAAAGGGACTATGTGTATAACTATAGCTGCAAATATAGCAGATACGAGTATTCTTGGTTTTGATGCTTGTTTTCCAGATAGTATTGTTGGACTAATTGTATCAAACGAGATTGGAGATGCAAGATATTTTGACTATTTCATAAGAACAGCAAAAAATAGATTAACTGATTATGCACCTTCAACGGCTCAGAAAAACATCAATCTTGGTATACTAGAATCAGTTCAAATTCCCTTACCTCCTCTTAATGAGTTGAATCAGATTGTATTTAAAGTAGATGAATTGTTTGCTTTGTGTGATAGCCTGAAAGACGGAATAAAGAAAGCGCAGGAGATACAGAATTTACTGGCTGAGGAGATAGTGAAGAAAGTGGTAAAATAGGATAATCCCCCATTTAAAGTATGAGAATAAAACATTTGTATATCAGTAAATACAAAAATCTAAAAAGATTTTCGTTAGACTTTGAAAATGAAAGTTTTATTGATGTATTTGTTGGTAAGAATGGTTCTGGAAAATCGAATATGTTTGAAGCATTAATTGAAATATTCAGACATTTATATGAGAATGACTATCAGATAAAATTTGATTACCAACTAAAATATAGTATAGATGACAATACTTATTTTGTAAGCTGGGACTGGGAAAAAGAATTATGGTTAGATGAAACCAATAATGAAATAAAGAAAATAACTGTTGATAAACTCCCCGATAACATTCTAATATACTACTCGGGGCATAATACCAAAGTAGATCAGCTTATAAGTCAATATGAAGATAAGTTTCGGAAGGGGTTATTAGGAGCAAACGAAGGTGATTTGCGTAAATTTATCGGCATTGGAAATGAATATAAGTCATTATTACTAACCATTCTTCTTTTGCTGCCTGAACATAGTAAAGCAAAAAAGTATATCCTCGAAAAACTCGGAATTAAAAACTTAAGCCATGAATTTAAGCTCGTATTTCAACGTCCTGAATATGCGAAAAAAGCCGGATATGATATTGATCAATTTGAACCAACAACAAGATTTTGGAAAGTTGCAGGAATAACAAAAATCTTCATGGATAGAATCTATGAAGTAAAAAAAGGTGATTCGAAAGGAAAGGTTAGAGATGAGGGTTATTTTAGAAATGGGGGATACAATGATAACTACATCCTCTACTACGATGTAGTTGACTTTCAAAAAAAGTTTGAAGATCTATCACCTCAAGCGCTATTCAGAAGCTTCGATAATTTGAAAACATTAGGAATACTGAATGATATATCAATCGAAATAACTCTCCATGATAATTCGACAATAGATGTCAATCAGTTTAGTGATGGGCAATTTCAATCGATCTATATTTATTCGATAGTAGAATTATTTAAAGACAGAACTTGTGTAACCCTATTAGATGAACCTGACTCGTTTCTTCATCCAGAGTGGCAATATGGTTTTCTGACGCAAATTGAAGATATTACAGCAGAATCAAGTGCATGCAATCACATATTAATGACTAGCCATAGTGCTATCACACTTATACCTCACGCTAAAGATAATATCAATCTTATAGTAAGCCAAAGTGGAGTAATTCAGAAACGATCTGTAAATAAAGCTTATGCAATTCAACAATTATCATCTGACATTCTTAGATATAGAGAAAATGAGCAGATATTAAGTTTACTTCATAAGGTTAAACTTAAGAAACAACCTATAATATTTACAGAAGGGAGTACAGATCCAGAAATAATAAAAACTGCTTGGGGAAAACTTTATGATAAACCGATGCCATTTTCTGTAATATATGCATTTAATTGTAATTATCTTAGGTTGTTAATTCAGGATGAAAGGATTTTAAATGAAATAAACGGAAAACCAATATTTGGATTATTTGATTTTGATAAAGCATATAATGAATGGAACTATATAAAAGAAGATAGTGTCATTGAAAATAATCCGTTAAAAGGGCTTGCAAAAAAAATCAAAGATAAAAACAGTTTTGCTCTAATGTTGCCTATACCCAATAACCCAACAGTACAAAAACAAGTTATCAAAAAGCTAGAGCCTATAGAAACATATAAAGACGAATCTGAAATGGAAATTGAACATCTGTTTTATAGTGATGAAAACACCCATTCTTATTTTACTGAAGAAGCTATTAAAGGAGGTGGTACAATTGTAAAATTCAGGGACAACAAAAAAACTGAATTTGCTCAAGAAATTGTTCCTTCAATTGATAAGGAGCATTTTGAAGTATTCAGACCTATGTTTGAATTGATTATGAGCAAAATAAGTTGATCGCAAAAAAGGAAAATCTATATAAGTTTTAGACTAATACATCATGAAAAACCAACTATTCTTCGGCCAACCAACCTCATTAGATTATGATTTAGAGCTGGACATGTTTTCGGGTATTAAGATAAACTCCAACCGTACCTCCAGTGTGCCATTGGTAGAGTTTTGGAAAGAGACGGATAAAAGATTGGAAAAATTATTAGCCAGGATTGATAATGGCTTGTTGGGGCAGAATATTTCGATTTGTTTTGAATATCCCACCAAACCAAAACTCGGCAAAGGTAAGGCATCGATGACAGACTTGATGCTAATTGCAAACGGTTGTAAAATTGCCATTGAAGCCAAGTTTACAGAATATCATAAAGCAAAGAACACGGAAACAATTACACATTGGTTGAAAGCAGGCGACAATCCAGAGAATAGAGAAAAAGTATTAACTTCCTGGAAAAGCATGATAGATGGTTTTGTGAAAGAGCCTCTAACTGAATCAATTCATGAACTGGAATATCAGTTTTTTCATCGTACGGCTTCTGCTTGTTTCAATACCGAAAAAGCAAATGTAGTTTATCAGGTATTCTATGACGATGAGACATTTGAGGATTCGAAGAAATACATCAGCAAATTACAGAAAATGGTTGAGCAAATTAAGCCCAATGATAAACTGAAATATTTTGTATGGAAAATAGAAACAGAGCAGTTGATTGATAACAGCGAGAAAGATCCTTTTGGATATATGAAGCAAAAAGCAGCTTACCGGTTTTTGAAGGATGAAATTGTGGAGATAAAATCACTTCATAGCAACAATGCTTGAAAAGGATAAAATATTAAATCTATTAATAGAACATTCTATCAATATAGGAAATTCATTAGCTGGTAAAGGATATCCAAGCTCTGAATTGAAAAGATATGGAGAACCCTTGGCATTAAAAACTGTCCATCATATATGTTCAATACAACGATTGTGCGTACCTAAGGCATTTGTTCATAGTACAGTGCTATTTCAGGAAGTAATAGATTTTCCATCCATAGCAGCTTTAACCAGAACAGCTCTTGAATCCTATCTTACATTCAATTATATCTTTGTTGCACCTCAGAGTGTTGAAGAAAAAGAATTCAGGTATTATTGTTGGGATTTAGCTGGATATATCGAAAGAGAAAATTTTCCGACAGCTACAGAAGAATCTGTCAAAAGACATGCAAAAGAACAAGAAGAAAAGACCGAAATCTTTCAAAAATTAGCATGTAATTCTATATACAAAAATATTTCAGCAGAAGGCAAAAAGAAAATACTCAAAGGAAACTGGAGAGTATTTAAAAGCTGGCGCGATCTGGCTATAGAATCAGGTTTGCCAAAGCAGTATTTCGATGTGATATATTCTTATATGTCCAGCTACAGTCATAGCGGGAGACTATGTGTGATGCAAATAGAACAATCTAGAGATATAATATCACAAAAAGCTATGGCTGATTTGTATATCCAATTTTGTTTAGAGATATTGGCAAGGCTAATACATGATTATATACTATACATGCCCGATAGTAAACATGTTCACGAAGTCAATCATGAAGCTGCTTTTTATACCGAGTTATATTACAAAATTGGTAATCAAATCAAATTCTAAACTGATGTATTATGCCCTGCTAATACAAATTTATCGAAGATCTTCAACTGTTATGTCCGAAGCTAGAAAACAGTGATCGGCAACAGAATGCTCAAAAATGACTCCTCAAACGAGTTTAGTCTGGCCTTCTAAAAGAAAAAGTAACGGGGCCAAGAAATATGATAAAGCACTAACATATGAGCAATCCAGCCCCCAGAATTGTAGATATCAGAGAATTTCTGAAAACGCCAAATTTGAAAATTCCCGATTATCAACGCCCTTATAAATGGACTGATAAAAATGTCAATCAGTTGATTGATGATATTCAATGTCATACCGACAAGTCAGCCTATCGGCTGGGAACGGTGGTAATTCATCAGGAAACAGTTGATAATTTGACTGCATTGAATATTGTAGACGGACAGCAACGAACTATAACCTTGCTGCTAATTGTCATGGCATTGATCCGCAATCAGAAACTGGAAAAGATTAAAGGTCTCGCAGACTATCAAACCAACCTGTCGGCATTGGAGTTTTCGAACGACATAACGATTGCCAATATACAAAACAACTACAGGGTGATTGAACGTCGCATCAATGAATTTGATGAGGCTACCATACTATTCTTCTTTAATAAATGTCAGTTAGTACAAGTTACCCTGAATGAAATATCTGAAGCCTTTCAGTTTTTCGATTCACAAAATGCCAGGGGCAAAGACCTGGAACCTCATGATTTGCTGAAAGCTTATCATTTACGCGAGATGAACAGTTCATCTACCGAAGCAGAACGGAAACAAGTCGTTGAAAAATGGGAGGAAATGGATACCGAAAACTTATCCAAATTATTTGCTCAATACCTGTTTCGTATTCGCAACTGGAGCAAGGGCGCTTCGGCACGATACTTTAGTAAGAATGATGTGGATGTTTTCAAAGGGGTTAGCCCAGAGGTAACGGAGGATTATCCATTTACCAAGATGTATCGGATTGCCCACTATTATACCGAAGAATACAACCAATCGATGCACCGGAATATTCAACAAAAAAATTTTACCTTTCCCTTCCAATTGGATCAGACAATTATCAATGGGAAACGATTCTTTGAAATGATTGGCTATTATGATGGATTGATTAAGCATATCAAAGAAAAGCAACTTTCATCAACCATTCTAACGATGAAAAACTCTCAGGGGTACTACCGTACAGGAGATAAATATGTACGCAACCTGTTTTACTGCGGTTTAATTTATTACATCGATAAATTTGGTGAAAAAGAACTGGATAAAGCCATAGATAAAATTTTTATCTGGGCTTTTACCTTACGGCTGAAACTTTATAGTGTGGGTATCGATTCGGTGGATAACTACGCTTTAAACAGAGCACACTCGCGAGTCCAACTCTTCAAATGTATCCGGGAAGCCATACGTCCCAATGAAATTCTGAATATCAAACTGGAAGTACTCACCGAAAAGAAGTCCACCAAAACGGACACAATTGAAGCATTCTTTAAAGAGCAAAAGTATTATGAGCCAAAATCCTAAACACTATACAGTCAGAGAATTTTTTAGTTCTGATCAATATATTATTCCCATTTATCAACGGAATTATGCCTGGGGTGAAGGTGAAATTACCCAACTAATTCAGGATATTGTCGATTATAAAAAAAGCTACAATACATTTTATTATATCGGAACATTAGTAGTATGGGAAAGGAAGTTAGACGGTACGGTTATCTACGAAACAATAGATGGACAACAGCGTTTAACCACACTTTCGATATTGTTGAGCTTAATCAACAAAGAATACCTAGAACTGAAGTGGTTCAGTCAACCCCGTCTGAAATTCGACAGTCGTACTCACTCTACAGCTACTTTAGATGCATTATTTTATGGATATGAACCAGATGATAACCATTGCAATACAGCCATCAAGGATGGATATAAAACAGCTAAACGGGCATTGGAACGAATTTTGAACGAAAAAGAATTTAACCTGTCTATCGAAGAATTTACTACTTTCTTGTTAGACAAAGTCACCATCCTGCGAGTCCCTGTTCCCACAGATACAGACCTGAATCATTATTTCGAAATAATGAATAGCCGGGGGGAACAATTAGAAAAGCATGAAGTACTAAAGGCAAAATGTCTGGAAGTACTGGATGAGAGTGATAGGTATGCGTTTAATACTGTATGGGAAGCCTGTGCAAATATGGAGAAGTATGTCCAATATGGTTTCACGACTGATGAACGGGATTTGCTCTTTGGGAAAGGAACAGAAACAAAATGGGATGAATTGACGGATGAACGCAATTTTTATGCAAGCTTGCGTGTAAAACCGGAAGAGAAGTCCAAACCCAAAGAAGGCTCCCAAAATATGTTTTCGATTCAGGATATTGTTGATAATAAAATTGTAATTGGTGCTGGTAATACTTCCGATACGGGTGAAGAGTCCGAACGATTCAATACAATCATCAACTTTTCAAACTTCCTGCTTCATATCCTGCGTATACAAACCGGCGAAAACATTGCCCTGGACGATAAACGATTGATCCCTCAATTTGAACAATATCTGAAAGCGGATAATAAAAAAGAGTTTGTCAGAACTTTCGGGTATAATCTGTTAAAAGGAAAATATCTGTTTGATAAATACATCATCAAGCGTGAGTACACAAAAGGTAAAGATCAGTGGAGTTTGAAAAAATTAAAACTGGGCGATAGTGGCTCTGTAAGCTATGTGAATACATTTGGGGCTGAAGATAGCAACGATGATATTAATCGGGAAAATTTAATGTTACTTTCGATGTTCCATGTATCTACCCCCACTTTGGTGTATAAACACTGGTTGAATGCAGTCCTGAAGTTTGTATTCCTCAACCCCAAGACAGAGGGCGAGACTTATAGAACCTATCTGGAAAATCTGGCTAAGGCCTTCCTGGTCAGAAGATACATTGCGAATGAGCCGGAAGATTTTTTTACTCTCATTTATGGCGAAACTGCTGTAGATGCAGACAGCTGTTTTGATCACATTACGGATGATTGTATCGATTTTTCAAAACTTGATTCCGGTACCGCTGTAGAAAACTTTATTTTTAATTATCTGGACTATTTATTGTGGAAAGACTACAGAAGAGACAAAAAGTATTTCAGGATAAATGGTGATTTTGCATTTGACGATAATCGGGTTCGTGATTTTGAGTTTTCATTCCGAAGTTCGGTAGAACATTATTATCCGCAAAACCCAATAGACTCAGCCATGAAGCTGAAGGATAAAGATCAGATGTGGCTGGATAATTTCGGAAACCTGTGCCTAATTAGTAGCAGCAAGAACTCTCGCTTAAGTAATTTTATGCCTTCTGCTAAAAAAGACCACTATCGTAGTAGTCAAAAGATTGACAGCATTAAACAGCGTATTATGATGGAGTATGAATATTGGGATACTAATGGAGATAATCAATTTAATGAAATAAAAGATCATGGTGAGAGGATGAAAGAAATATTGATGAGTTGATTTATGTATAGAATCATTTACGCAACAATATTTACTGGAAAGAGGTAAAATATATTCATATGGCAAAGGTAAGAATTGAAATTGAAGAGGATTTCTCGATGACATTGAATGTGGCTGATGAAATTTATGAAGAATATCTCAAACAAATCAAACCCGGCATGACAGGAAGTGAAAAATTTTCTCTTATTTCCCGATTATCACAGGATTTTAAAAGTATGAATGAAGCAGTAGAAAATCTAAAGTCATTGTTGACCAATAAAAACTAGTGTTTAAGGGATTTTTTGTGGAGTTTTATCTGCAAATAGATGGCTTGTTTTGGACCTGTTTTTATATTATCTCGCCAATATCTCGCCAGGAATATAAAATAAAAAACGCTACTAATCTTATATTTAGATTAATAGCGTTTTTAATGGTTGTTCTGCTAGGACTCGAACCCAGACGAGCAGAACCAGAATCTGCTGTGCTACCATTACACCACAGAACAATTTGATGATGCAAAGTTATTGGTTTGTCTTGAAAAATACAAGAGAAAATAGAGCTTTTTAGGCTATTTCTGAATTTTTTCAAAGAAATTTACCAACTTTCTGGTAATTAAAAAAGCGGAGAGGACGAGATTCGAACTCGTGAAACCCTTTAGGGGTTTACACGCTTTCCAGGCGTGCCTCTTCAACCACTCGAGCACCTCTCCTATTGGCTGAAAGCGGATGCAAAAGTAGGGATTTATTCTGATTGCAACAATAGCCAATTGAAGAAAAATAATGTCAGTGTTGAATCATTCTGCTGCAAACTATTGAGACTTACAATCGTTGTCGTTAAATGGTTTTTCAATGATTTTATTCTGCTTAAATCAAATTATTTTGAGTAAGTTTACACAATGGATAGCACGTAGCTATTTACTTGAGTATTAAATAAAATAGATTCAAAAAATGCAACTCACGGCTAAATTAGTAGAATTACTGCCATTACAAACCGGTACAAGTTCAAAAGGTGAATGGAGAAAACAAAACATTGTTGTAGAGACTGAAGAACAGTATCCTAAGAAGATATGTATCTCTGTATGGGGTGATAAGATTGACGCTAAACTACAACCCGGTAATAAACTGAAGATTGATTTCGATATTGAAAGTCGTGAGTACAATCAAAGATGGTATACTGACGTGAAAGCGTGGAAAATAGAACTGGCAAATGCGAATGCTCCGGGCGAAACTGCGCCGCCGATTGATGCTTCTTTCGATCCGGGACCGGCAGAAATGCCTGGTGATATGCCATTTTAACTGACGTCATTAATTGTCAAGCAGGCAGGTTGTCTGTCGGAAAATTTAGAAAAAGAGCGTTGTCCTGAAATTTGTCTAAGCAATCAGGATGACGCTCTTTTTTTTGTATGTTAGGATTCATCTTTGTGTACTTTGAGAATTCTCTGCGTTTTTTGCGGTTAATCTCAGATTTTTTGCCGCAAAGAGAGCAAAGAATCCAGCAAAGACCCGGATAATCATTTTACAAATTGAACAAACCGGTGGCATTTCTTCCTGTTACTTCAATTATGTCATTCACAGGTTGTTGATATATTTCAGCAAGCTTTTGAGCTACCAGCATCACGTAAGCACTTTCGTTACGTTTTCCACGGTAGGGAGCCGGAGTGAGGTAGGGCGCATCGGTTTCCAGTACCAGATATTCGGGCGAGAGTTGTTCCAATACGTGACTGAGCTTTGAATTTTTGAACGTTACCACACCATTGATACCCAGATAAAAACTGCCCAGGGATAGAATGCGTTGAGCCTCTTCTAATGTGCCTCCGAAACTATGAAATATACCTCTCAGTTTGGAACAATTGTATTTTTCCACGCAGGCAATAGTATCCTCAAAAGCATCACGCTGGTGAATGATTACCGGCAGGTCGTAGTCGATGGCCCATTGTAATTGTTGTTCGAAGGCTTTGATCTGTTCATTGCGGAATGTTTTGTTCCAGTACAGGTCAATTCCCACTTCTCCGATGGCGCAATAGGGACGGCGTTCCAATTCGCTTTTTACCCATTCCAGTTCCTGTTTGTATGTCGCATCCACGCTGGTAGGATGCAGTCCAATGGTTGCGCTGAAATACTCAGGTTCGATGGCTTCAAGCGCCCACATCGGCTCTAGCGTTTCTTTATCCACATTGGGTAAAACAATGTGTGATACGCCGGCCGCTTTCGCCCGGTTGACCACTTCCGTCCGGTCTTCGTCGAACTCAGAAAGGTAAATGTGTGAATGGGTATCTATTAACATTCTAAATAATGTGCAAATATGCCAATAAGAAAAATATGCCAATGAAACTAATAAAATCAGAAGGATTTAATTGGCACATTGGCATATTGAAGAATTGTCTAATTGTCTAATTGTCTCTTATTCCCACTCAATAGTTGCGGGTGGTTTCGAGCTGATATCGTACACAACGCGGTTTACGCCACGTACTTTATTGATAATATCGTTCGAAATCTGAGCCATAAAGTCGTAAGGGAGGTGAACCCAGTCGGCTGTCATACCGTCGGTAGAGTGAACGGCACGAAGAGCGATGGTGTTTTCGTAGGTGCGTTCGTCACCCATTACACCTACCGATTTTACCGGAAGCAGAATGGTTCCAGCCTGCCAGATAGAATCATACAGACCCCATGTTCTCAGCCCTTCGATGAATATATGATCGGCATCCTGAAGAATGCGAACTTTTTCGGCAGTAACATCGCCCAGAATACGTACGCCAAGACCCGGACCCGGGAAAGGATGACGACCGAGCAGATCCTGAGAAATGCCAAGGCTTTTACCTACGCGGCGAACTTCGTCTTTGAAAAGCAGACGCAAAGGTTCCACCACTTTCAGTTTCATGGTTTCAGGCAGACCGCCCACGTTGTGGTGCGATTTGATGGTAGCCGAAGGACCATTGACCGAAACCGATTCGATAACGTCAGGATAAATAGTTCCCTGAGCTAGCCATTTTACGTCTTCTATTTTATGTGCTTCTTTGTCGAATACTTCGATAAAATCGCGACCAATGATTTTACGTTTCTTTTCCGGTTCACGAACACCTTTCAGGTCGTTAAGGAAATGTTCGGTGGCATCTACTCCGATCACGTTCAGTTTCATGCCTTTGTACTGATCGAGTACGCTCTCGAATTCGTTTTTGCGCAATAAACCGTTATTTACGAAGATACAGGTGAGGTTGTCTCCGATGGCACGTTGCAGTAAGACGCCGGCCACCGTTGAGTCGACACCGCCCGAAAGGCCGAGTACCACTTTGTCGTTGCCCAGTTGTACTTTCAGCTCTTTTACAGTGCTTTCGATAAATGAATCGGGAGTCCAGTCCTGAGAGCAACCGCAAATATCCACCACAAAGTTTTTCAACATTTGTGTCCCTTCGGTTGTGTGGTACACTTCGGGGTGAAACTGGATGCCGAATGTATTTTCACCGCTGATTTTGAAAGCGGCATTTTTTACGGTTTCTGTTGAAGCAATCAGTTCAAAATTAGCAGGAATCTCGGTGATGGTATCTCCGTGAGACATCCAAACCTGAGAACGTTCGCTTACTCCTGCAAAAAGAGGAGAGTGCGATGCAGCGACATTCAACATGGCACGGCCATATTCGCGTGTGTCGGAAGGTTCTACCTTACCGCCATTGCTGTGGCAAAGATACTGAGCTCCGTAGCAAACGCCCAAAATTGGCATTTTTCCTTCAAACGGAGTGAGGTCGGGAATCAGCGCATTGTCCTGATGAACAGAGAATGGACTACCTGAGAGAATTACACCCTTCACTGAGGCATCAAGAGCCGGATAGTGATTGTAAGGGTGAATTTCACAGTAAACATTGAGTTCGCGGATGCGACGACCGATAAGCTGGGTATATTGCGACCCGAAATCGAGGATTAAGATTTTGTTGGTCATGCTGGTGTGAAGAATTTTGCTGCAAAGATACGTTTTTTTGCTAACTTTGCACCGTTTTTTATCAAGATAAATTGGTCGGATAAGACGTTGGTGATAATGTTTTGTCTTGCTAATAAGCAAATTAGATGGTTTTTATTGTAGTTTTGCTCCGTGTACGATCCCGACATTGATTGTACTCAGGAGAATAGGTATCTAGTATTTATTAATTTGTAACAGTATGTCAAACAATTTATTAAAAGGAAAAAGAGGAATTGTCTTCGGAGCTTTGAACGACATGTCCATTGCATGGAAAGTTGCAGAACGTGCCGTAGAAGAAGGCGCTTCAATTACATTGACCAATACCGAATTGGCCATTAGAATGGGTACAATCGACGAATTGTCAAAGAAGCTCAACGCCGAAGTGATTCCTGCCGATGCAACCAGTGTAGAAGATCTGGAAAAGGTTTTTGCAAAATCTCAGGAAATTCTGGGTGGCAAAATCGACTTCGTTTTGCACTCCATCGGTATGTCTCCTAACGTACGTAAAAAACGTACTTATGATGATTTGGACTATGATTTGTTGAGCAAAACCCTTGATATTTCGGCCGTATCATTCCATAAAATGATTCAGGTGGCGAAAAAGATGGATGCTATCAGCGAAGGTGGCTCTATTTTGGCGCTTTCGTATGTGGCAGCTCAACGTACTTTGTTCGGTTACAACGACATGGCTGACGCCAAAGCAATGCTTGAATCCATTGCTCGCAGCTTCGGTTATATCTACGGTCGCGAAAAAGGTGTGAGAATCAACACCATCTCGCAATCACCGACAATGACCACTGCCGGTAGCGGTATCAAAGGCTTCGACGGTTTGGTAGACTTCTCTAACCGCATGTCGCCACTGGGTAATGCATCTGCCAGCGAATGTGCAGACTATTGTATCGTGATGTTCTCCGATCTGACCAAGAAGGTGACTATGCAGAACCTTTTCCACGATGGTGGTTTTTCAAGCATGGGTATGAGTCTGAGAGCTATGACTCAGTACAACAAGAGTTTTGAAAACGATTTCAAAGACGAGAACGGTAATATTATTTACGGATAATTTCCCGACTCGATAAACTGATGGTAATTGGCGGCTATCTTTGCAGGTAGCCGCTATTTACAATTTAAATTGTACCTTATAATTTATTTCAACCATTATGCAACTCTCAAAAACAGCAAAAATTTCCATTCTGACAATCTTCCTGATTCTGTTTTGCGATCAAACACTGAAGCTTTTTATTAAATCGCATTTCGAGCTTGGACACGACATACAGATATTCAGCTGGTTTCATATCTATTTTATTGAAAACAACGGGATGGCTTTCGGTATGGAGCTGATCGGGAAATTGTTTTTGAGTCTTTTCCGCATTGGTGCCGGTATTTTCCTGATTTATTATCTGCGTAAAATTATACAACGGCAACTACCGACCGGATATATAATCAGCATTTCGTTGATTCTTGCCGGTGCAATAGGCAACTTGTTCGACTGTATGTTCTATGGACTGTTATTTTCCGACAGTATGGGACATGTAGCTCAGTTTATGCCGGAAAGCGGCGGTTATGCTTCTCTCTTTTACGGTCGTGTTGTCGATATGTTGTATTTCCCTCTTATCGAAGGCAACTTCCCCGATTGGTTCCCGATATGGGGAGGCCAGGACTTTATATTCTTCCGTCCGGTATTCAATATTGCCGATAGCGCAGTGAGTGTTGGTGTTGTATTGATATTGTTGTTCTATCGTCATTATCTTTCCGATAATGAAGTAAAAAAGCCGGTTGAAAATCAGCCTGAGACACAAGCATGAAAACAATAATCGTATATTTTGCGGCAATTCTGCTGCTGTTTTCCTGTAGTACCACACCCAAAGGCGTGCTCCAGGAAAAGAAAATGGCCGACGTACTTTATGAAATGTATTTGGCGGATGCCTGTAATATGGTAAAGAATTACGGAGCCAACCTTGACAGCACAAAGCGTCAGTCTTACCGTTATATTTTGCATAAATACGACGTGTCGGTTGCCGATTTCGACAGTTCAATGGTTTGGTATTCTGCACACCCCGACAAACAGGAACATTTATACGACAGGCTGAACCTGCAGTTTCAAAAACTACAGAAGGATGTTAACGCACGTAAATACAAACAAATAACTCCGGTGCTTACAGAAAACGATACGGTGGAAGTGTGGCAAATGCCCCGTCGTTTTGACTTTACAACCGGAATCATTCATAATAAGGTGAATTTCCACTTTGACCGGAATCAGTTTCAAAAAGGGAATGGCTTTCTGTTGACATACAAGCTGAAACTCAATAAGGAGGATAAGGCTGAAGGAAATAAATTTCTCCTCAAAGTGGCATATCAGGGAAAAACGGACAGTTTGGTGTCTTATGCGAAAAAAGACGGACAATGGCTTAGTTACCGCGTTTTTATGCCGCTGTCACCCAAAACTGACGTTATGACAATAGATGGCTGGCTGCTCGAATGCAAAGGCAATAATATGCCTCAATCAGCTGTTATTGCTGATGTGCATTGTTACCGTATTGCTTATGCTACTCACAAAGGTGCGAAAACATCCCGAAGCTGGTGGCAGAAAATTTTCTCAAAATAAACGGTCATTATTTATAAGCAAGTATACTTACAAAGAACCATATGACACTATATCCCTTAAAATTCAGCCCTATCTATAAAACCCGCATTTGGGGCGGACACAAACTAGAACAATTCGGAAAGCACTCCGATACGCTTCCAAATATTGGCGAAAGCTGGGAACTCTCGGGCGTACCGGGCGATGAGTCGGTGGTGTCAAACGGTTTTTTGGCCGGAAATTCTCTTCCGGAACTGGTGGAGGTTTACATGGACGAACTGGTGGGTAAAAAGGTATTTGAAACGTACGGTGAGACATTCCCTTTGCTGATTAAGCTGATTGATGCTAATGACGACCTCTCCATTCAGGTGCATCCTGATGATGAACTTGCAGCAGAACGCCACAACTCTTTCGGGAAAACCGAAATGTGGTATGCTTTGCCGGGAGCCGAAGATGCTACCCTTATTTCGGGATTTGTGCCGAATGTTGATAAGGACTTATATTTGAAACACCTTGCAGAAGGAACTCTCGAGCAAGTGATGGATAAACATCCGGTAGAAAAAGGCGATGTTTTCTTTATTCCGGCAGGCCGTGTTCATGCTATTGGTAAAGGCTGCCTTGTTGCTGAGATTCAACAAACTTCTGACGTTACATATCGTTTGTTCGACTTTAACCGTGTAGACGACAAGGGAAATGCCCGTGAATTGCACACCGAACAGGCGCTCGATGCTATTGACTTTGCGTACGTGAAAGATGCAAAAAAACATCCGGTAGCAAAAGAGAATGTTCCCTGCGAACTGGCTTCCTGCAACTATTTTACCACCAATCTGATTAAATTGACGGATAAACTGGAACGTGATTACTATCATCTCGATTCTTTCGTGATTTACCTGTGTACGGAAGGATCTGTGGAGATTAAATATGACGGTGGCAGTGAAACAATGGTAAAAGGTGAAACCGTATTGTTGCCGGCTTCCCTAAGCAGTATTACACTGGTGCCGCAACGTTCGTCGGAAATTCTTGAAGTTTACGTTTAGTTATAAAAGTTGAGTCACTTGGCTCTGCGTATATGAAAAAACTTGCCTTGTTGAGCATGATTCTGCTATGTGCAATGACTGTAGTGGCAGGAGAAAGGTGGACAGAAATAGTTTCTTACCGTTTGGATATGAGACTCGATTCTGCCGGGCGATTGCTCAATGTTCAGGCTCTGATTAGACTGGCAAAAGACGATAGCACAAAGACAGTGCGACTCAATTTTGCCGATATTATTCCTATCCATAAAGTTACCTGTAACGGCGATACGATTGGGTATCGTCGTTCGCAGGATGGCTTACTTTTTCAATTGCCGGCTTTCCGGAAAGGCGAGCTTCGCTTCAATTATACACTCGAAACAGACTCCTTCAAAAGCGATCGGGTAATCGCTTTGGTTCGTGCCCGCAAATGGTTCCCTTATTTGTACGACAACGTTGCTTCTTCGAAAATTAACCTGACCGTACCGGCCGGTTATTACGCTTATTCTTCAGGCAAGCAGTCCGGTTATGAGTTTGACGGGACAAACAGGCAGTATCATTTTCGCGTGAAAGTAAATGCCGGAATGCCGTTGTTTATTGCACCGGTAGATTATTATACCAGTCAGACTCAACAATGGAAGGGCCGGCAACTGAATTATTTCTTTCACACAACGGATACGACAAAAGCGAACGCCGTTGTCCGGGAAAGTTTACAAGCTTTTCGTTTTGCATATAAATTTATTGGGAAGTATCGGCCTCCGACGTTTACTTTTATCGAATTCCCGGGCTTTGATTTTTGCCAGTCGATGCCGGGCTTTGTGTTGATGGGTCCCGAATACATTGCTGACGTCAATAAGCCGGATAAGCGCTACTGGGTGGGGCACGAAACGTTTCATCAGTGGGTGGGTAATGGCTATTTTACCCGACTTTATAACCATTCTCCATACACCCGTTTTACGGAAGAATCGTTGACGGAATACCTGCGCATGGTGTACCTGCAAAAGAGTTTCGGCGACGATACCCTGAAAGCAATGCTACGTGAGAATTGCCGGATTTATAATACCTACATCAAGGGTACGGAGGAAGATCTTCCGATTGCGGCCAACCGGCCTAACTGGGTGACATATACCCTCGGTCCGGTAATCTGGCATGTGGTTCGCGGAGAAATGGGCGACAAAAAATGGCAAAAGTTTATTCAGAAGCTCTATTCAAAATATTACGGAAAAGTGATTGATTATGCGGTTTTCAGAGAGCAATTAGTTAAATTTGCATCGGAAGAAACCGTAATCAAAATGGAAAAGTGCCTCAACGAAAAAGGCATTCCTGCTGAATTTGCGGAATAGACAAGCATTTATTTTTTACTACAACCAAACCACATGCAAAAACAACGGGCACCCCGTAATCGTACTTTAACGGTCAATGATGACGAGAAGCTGTCGCTGCGGCAACATTTGTTCACCCCTGAGCAGCCCGTAACTGTGGCACAGGCTACCGATCGTACTATTTGGGGTGATCTGATGCAGGTGCTTGAATTCCTTCCCCGTGAGTTTGCCGACCTGATCATCATTGATCCGCCCTATAATCTTACCAAAGACTTTGCCGGGAACAAATTTACCCAGTTGTCGGAATCGCACTATCTCGACTATCTTCAAAGTTGGTTTCCCAAAGTAGTGGGATGCCTTAAACCCGGAGGATCGCTTTACCTGTGTGGAGACTGGAAATGTACTTCGGCTCTGCAAACTGTGATGCAGGAACATCTGACAGTGCTTAACCGTATTACCTGGCAGCGCGAAAAGGGCAGGGGCGCCAAAACCAACTGGAAAAATTCGATGGAAGATATATGGTTTGGCGTGAAGGATGCAAATCAATACACTTTCAATGTGGATGCTGTAAAGGTGAAACGGAAAGTGCTGGCTCCATACCGTCACGAAGGTAAGCCCAAAGACTGGCAGGAAACTGAAGAGGGAAAATTCCGTCTGACGCATCCCTCCAATTTTTGGGATGATATTACGGTTCCTTACTGGTCGATGCCGGAGAATACCGATCATCCTACCCAAAAGCCTGAAAAGCTGATTGCTAAGTTGATTTTGGCCAGCTCCAACGAAGGCGATATCGTCTTTGATCCGTTTCTTGGCTCGGGCACAACCTCGGTGGTAGCCCGTAAACTGAACCGTCATTTTTGCGGAGTGGAGATGAACGAAGATTATTGCCTGCTGGCCGAAAAACGCCTCCAACTGGCACAAACCGACCCTTCAATACAGGGCTATGTCGACGGTGTTTTCTGGGAACGTAATACTCTGAAGTAGCCGGATTGCCGAATAGGCATAACTCCGTCCTTTAGGGCGGAGATTAAGATGCCAATGACCGATTGGGCTTTAGCCCTGAACGTGATGTTTTGTGATAATCGAAGGAGTCAAGGCTAAAGCCCTGAATATGCATTCCTCTTTTCTCCGTCCTAAAGGACGGAGTTAATAGAGTCTGCACAGGTCGCTTTGCGGATAATCATTTAATCTAATATCAATATCTTCTATTATGAAAAATAAAAACTTCTTCCTTTGTGCTGTCTTGCTCGGCAGCATGTCGTTCGGCAATGTCTTTGCCGGCAAATCCAAACCAAAAGTTGCAGCAGTTCCCCAACGTGTGATTGCCATCGATTACAATCAGGCGAAAGGTCCCTTGAACACTCAGTTTAAAGAATGTATCGGTGCCGGACGTGCCAATGAAGGCTTGCGTGCCGACTGGCTGCAACAACTGGCTCTCGTTAAGAAAGAGTGCGGTTTCAAATACATCCGCATGCACGGCCTGCTTACCGACGATATGGGCTTGTACCGCGAAGATAAAAATGGTAAGCCTGAGTACAACTATCAATACATCGACGTGTTGTTCGATTACCTGTTGAGTATTGGAATGAAACCGTTCGTGGAACTGGGTTTTATGCCCGAAGCGCTGGCAAGCGGCAAACAAACTATCTTCTGGTGGCGCGGAAATGTAACTCCTCCAAAGGATTACAATAAATGGGAAGCTCTTGTTCGTAATATGGCTCAGCATTTTACTGAACGTTACGGCGAAAACGAAGTGAAGAGCTGGTACTTTGAAGTGTGGAACGAACCCAACCTGAAAGGCGCTTTCTGGACAGGGACGCAGGAAGAATACTTTAAGTTGTATCAATATGCGGTGAATGGTATTAAGTCGGTCAATAAAGCCTATCGAGTGGGTGGACCAGCCACAGCCGGTGCTGCCTGGGTACCCGAAATGATTGAGTTTTGCCATAAAAATTCATTGCCGCTTGATTTTGTCAGTACCCACACTTACGGTGTGAAACAGGGCTACCTTGATGAGTATGGTAACTCTGGAACTGTACTCAGCAAAGATCCGATGGCCGTGAGTGGAGACATTCTCAATTCCCGTAAGCAGATTCAGAATTCGGCCATGCCGGGTCTCGAACTGCACTATACAGAGTGGAGCGCATCTTATACACCGTCCGATCCGATTCACGACAGCTACCACGAAGCGGCCTACATTCTGCAAAAAATCAAACAGGTGGGCGATGCTGCTACTTCGATGTCGTACTGGGTGTTTACCGATATTTTTGAAGAAGCGGGGCCACGTTTTACACCGTTTCATGGAGGGTTTGGTTTGCTCAACTATCAGGGCATTAAAAAGCCGGCTTACTATGCCTTTACGTTCCTGAATAAGCTGGGCGAAACCGAGTTGACGAACAACGACAGTGAGTCGTATGCCTGCAAGAATAGCAAAGGCGATGTGCAGTTGCTTTTATGGGACTTCACCAATACCCATCCGGGCGATTCGGTCAACAATCAGGTTTACTACGTGCGCGATCTGCCGGCAAAGAACAAAGGGAAAGTGGTGGTGTCGCTATCGGGTATTCCGCAAGGAAACTACACGATGGAGCTGTATAAGGTCGGTTACAAAGTGAACGATGCGTATGCTACCTATTATGCGATGAACAAGCCTAACCAACTTACGAAGCAGCAGGTGGAAGAGATCAAAAAAGCCAACGACGGATCGCCGGTGGCCAAAGAAGAGATTCAGATTGCTGCCGACGGCAAATTCTCCCAAGCGCTTGATTTGAGGGAGAACGATGTTTGGTTTGTCAATCTGGTGAAGCGATAAAGCTTTTTCTCGCAAAGGCGCCAAATCGCAAAGAACTCTTTATATCCAGATTTTTTTTAGCGGCTTGGCGTCATTGCTAGGTATTATTTTTTTCTTCTGTCGCACGAGGGTATCGATAAGGGAAAGGCGTTTATATACAACCACAAACGATAAAAATATAATAGAATGAAAGCTTACTATTTTTTCTTGTTGATTCTGGTTTTTTCTGTTTTGTTTACTGTTAGTCAGCGTAGTCAGGCTTCAGATAAATCAAAGCAAACACACCCTGTGACAAGCGGTAAGAGTTCCTCAATAATGCCTGATTTTTACTTGTATATAGATAGTATGAAAACAGGAGAAGCTTTTACAGATAAGTCGGACATGTATGGCTACTATCGTTTGCTGTTTGTTTCTAGCGAAGAAATCCGTAGCTTTTATGTCGAGAAAATTAATATTGTAGGGGATGGAATCGTTAAACTTCAGAATCGCTATAAGATTGAAGACGAGACATTCGGAATAAATATTAACGATTCTGACTTCAAGTTTTTACAATGGAAGTCTCCTGAATTAATAGAAGTTTATAGCCGGGGTAAAAAGGTTGTTCTTAATTTGACATTAAAGACGAGCCTTTGAAATGTAAGATGAGTTTGCAATTTTACTGGATAAGGTGTGATTCTGTTTTACAGTAAATGAAATTCACACAAAAACGCCAAGTCGCAAAGAACTGTTTATATTCAGATTCTTTAGCGTCTTGGCGTCTTTGCGAGATATGATTTTACCGATTATTTGAAAATTTTGATGCGCTCTTCAAGCGGTTGAAACTGTTTGGCATCGGGCTGAAAAGTCGGTTTACCGAAAGGCATCTGAGCAATCAGTTTCCACGATGCGGGCACATTCCACTCTATCTTTACGTCTTCTTCAATCAGTTCGTTGTAGTGCTGCAGCGAAGCACCGAATCCTTCGGCTTCCAGTGCGGTCCAGATCACAAACTGGTGCATTCCGCTCGCCTGTAGCGACCATGAAGGAAAATTGTGTGCATATGGAGGGAACTGGTTTTGCAGATTTTCCACCACGCTGTTATCTTCGAAATAGAGAACAGTCCCATATCCGCTCTTGAAAGAATCAATCTTCACTTCGGTGGCTCCGAAATTTTCAGCAGGAACAATCTTTCGCAAAGCTTCTTTGGTGATGTCCCATAGCTGGTCGTGCTGAGCGCCCAGCAACAAAATCAGCCTTGCACTTTGAGAGTTGAATGCCGACGGGGTATACTTCACGGCATGTTCTATCACCTCCTGAATCTTTTGATCAGAAACGACGGTTTCTTTACTAATCCCATAAAAGGAACGTCTTGCTTCTACTGCTGAATAAAAATCTTTTGCCATAATCGTATTTTTATTTTGTTTTCTATATGCAAATGTAATATCTGGTTTCACGTTTTGGGTTACAGTTTCAGGAAAGGATGTGGTACATTTCGGAAGAGAGCAGAAAAAAGAGGGAGAAAGATTCAAAAGGTGATTAATTGTAGTAATTTTGAAGTTGAATCACCGCCATGGAAGCTTACGAACCCGATAAATGGAGCCGTCCGGCAATGTGGCAGGAGCAGTTGCCGGAGATGAAAGTGCAGTGTCATCTCTGCCCTCTCGAATGTGTTTTGCATCCGGGACAAACAGGAATATGTCGTACTCGTATCAATAATGAAGGGGTAGTGTACACACAGGCTTATGGTAATCCCTGCTCCATTAGCATTGATCCGATTGAAAAGAAGCCGTTGTTTCATTTCTTTCCCGGCAGTGGCATTTACTCTCTTTCTACGGCCGGATGCAATTTTCGATGCCTTAATTGCCAAAACTGGCAGATTTCACAGGCGTCACCCCGCACATTACAGCATTTTGAACTTACTCCTCTCGAAGTAGTACAACAAGCTCTTCGACACGATACTGACAGTATTGCCTTTACGTATACCGAACCAACAGTGTTTTACGAATATCTTCTCGATACGGCATCTATTGCCAAAGAAAAAGGTTTGAAAACAGTGTTTATTTCAAATGGGTTCATCAATAAAAAACCGCTTGCAGGACTAATGCCGTGGCTCGATGCGGCCAATATTGACCTGAAGTGTTTTGATGATGAAATATATCGTCACCTTGACGGAGGAAGGCTGCAACCGGTGCTTGATACGCTGAAGATGCTAAAAGCCGGCGGCGTTTGGTTGGAAATTACCAATCTGCTTGTTCCCGGATATACCGATAGTCCTGAAATGATATTGGTTATGTGCGAATGGCTGGTTGCGAATGGTTTTGCAGATACTCCGCTTCATTTCAGCCGTTTCTTTCCTACCTACAAGCTGAAAGAAATCCCGTCGACAGCCGAAACTGTGCTGATTCATGCCAAAGCCATTGCCGAGAAATGCGGTATGAGATTTGTTTACATCGGCAATGTGCCTGATCTGCATGGTGAAAATACTATTTGCCCGGTTTGCCGGCAATTGTTGATAGAACGGGTAGGGTACAGGGTAAAATCGAACTATATCCATCACGGTCGTTGTGTCTTTTGCGGCGAACCTATTCCCGGCGTTTGGCAGTAAACAAGTTTCTTGAATGTCCACATCTTAGTATAAAAGACGGTTCTTAACCCGATTCTTATAACTCCGTTCTTTAGGACAGAGCAAAGTCAGGTTGACCATGCATTGGCTTTAGCCTTGATGACAGGCGTTTTATTTGTTTTATCATCATAAATAGTACCATTGGTTAACTATTTGATTGTGTTATAAAAGAAGGGCGAATGGCTCTTTTTTTTGTGATAGTTTTTGTAAATTCGGACATTATTTCAAACAACACTTATTTTAAGATCAAACCTATGAAAAAACTCGTATTAGCCTCCTTTTTGCTGACGATTCCGCTGCTTGCCGTCTGCCAGAATGGAGAGAAATTTGTGAACGATTTATTGTCGAAAATGACCCTCGACGAAAAAATCGGGCAGTTAAACCAGTACACCAGTGATGGTGCTGCTACCGGTAAGATTACCGTAGATGCGGAGAAAGAAAAGCAGATCAGAGAAGGAAAAGTGGGCTCCATGCTCAATGTGATGGGAGTGGATAAAACCCGTGCATTGCAGGAAGTCGCCATCCAGTCGCGGTTGCACATTCCTCTGTTGTTCGGACTGGACGTAATTCATGGCTTGCGTACCACCTTTCCGATACCTTTGGCTGAAGCGGCCAGTTGGGATATGTGGCTGATGGAGAAATCGGCACGTATTGCGGCCACAGAAGCTTCGGCTTATGGCATTCACTGGACATTTGCCCCGATGGTGGATATTGCCCGTGATCCGCGCTGGGGACGCGTGATGGAAGGTGCCGGTGAAGACACCTATTTTGGATGTCTTGCTGCACGTGCACGTGTAAAAGGTTTTCAGGGTGCAGGACTGGGCAACACCGATGCCATCATGGCTTGTGCAAAGCATTTTGCGGCCTATGGCGCTGCTGTCGGTGGCCGTGATTACAATTCGGTGGATATGAGTCTTCGCCAGTTGAATGAAACCTATCTGCCGCCATTCCGCGCCGCGGTAGAAAGTGGCGTGGCTACGCTGATGAACTCGTTTAACGACATCAATGGCATTCCTGCCACGGCAAACAGTTATATTTTGCGAGACAAACTGAAAAAAGAGTGGAATTTCAAGGGATTTGTTGTCAGCGACTGGGGAAGTATCGGCGAGATGATTCCGCATGGATATGCGAAAGATAGCTACGATGCAGCAAAGAAAGCCATTTTGGCGGGCAGCGACATGGATATGGAGAGCCGTTGCTATCGCGATAACCTGAAGCAACTGGTAGCGGATGGCAGGGTGCCGGTATCGTTTATTGATGATGCAGTAAAACGTATTTTGTTGAAAAAATATGAGTTAGGTCTATTCAAAGATCCTTTCCGCTTTTGCAATGAACAACGCCAACAGCAGCAAACCAATAATGCCGACAACCGAAAAGCTGCCCGTGAAATTGGCGAAAAAAGTGTTGTATTGCTCGAAAACAAACCGGTAAATGGCAAGCCTTTATTGCCACTTTCAAAGAAAAATATGACCCTCGCTCTGATTGGCCCATTTGCAAAGGCTACTGTTGAAAATCATGGCTTTTGGTCGGTTGCTTTTCCTGATGATGCGCAACGGATTGTCTCTCTGTATGACGGCATCGCTTTGCAACTCGACAAAAGCTCGACATTGCTTTATACCAAAGGCTGCAACGTGAAAGACGAGGATACTTCAAATTTTGGAGCAGCTGTCGATCTGGCCAACAAAGCCGACGTGGTGATTCTCTCTCTGGGAGAAGCTCCCGATATGAGCGGTGAAGCAAAAAGCCGCAGTTCTATACGTCTGCCGGGTGTGCAGGAAGATTTGTTGAAAAGGGTTTGCGCTACGGGTAAACCGGTTATTTTGCTGATTAGCGCCGGGCGGCCTCTCGTTTTCAACTGGGCTGCGGATAATGTTCCGGCTATCCTCTATACTTGGTGGTTGGGTACCGAAGCCGGAAATTCGATTGCAGATGTTCTTTTCGGCGAATACAATCCTGCCGGAAAACTGCCCATGTCTTTTCCTCGCACCGAAGGGCAGATCCCCATTTACTACAATCATTACAGCACAGGACGCCCGGCTAAAAACGACGATGACAAGAATTATGTTTCGGCCTATATCGATTTGCAAAACAGTCCGCGCTATGCTTTTGGTTACGGTTTAAGCTATACTTCGTTTGATATTGCCAACCTGAAGTTGTCTTCCGATAAGCTGAAAATAAAAGGTGATAAGCTGAAAGTAACTGTCGATGTGAAAAATACTGGCAATTATGATGGCGAAGAAGTGGTACAGTTGTATGTGCGCGACTTGGTGGGAAGTGTGGTTCGTCCTGTTCGCGAGCTGAAAGGCTTTCAGAAGATCTTCCTGAAAAAAGGAGAAATGCGTAATGTGGAATTTACCCTGTCACCCGACGATCTGAAATTTTACAATAATGACCTTCAGCATATTAACGAATCCGGAGAATATGACCTGTTTGTGGGTAATTCGTCTCAGGCTGCATTAAAAGGGCATTTTGAGCTGACAGAGTAAATTGAGGAGCTATCTGTCTACCTCTTCAGGAAAAACAGTAGCAGTAAAGACATACAGGTTGGCTTTTTTCCATCCATCCCAATCGAGACCGGCTTTATCACGGGCGCAATGACCTAAAAATTGCTCCGTGCTCCAGCCGGTTTCTGTTGCTACCTGCGGCAGAAATACACCGGAGCGGAAACCGTCTTCAATGTAAATGCCGTGTTTGCCCAGTTTTATTTCAGCAATATTGTCGATATGGCGTAAAGGGGATAGAACCGATATTTCAATGTCGATATCTGGTAACTCGTCTTTTCGAACAGGGGCAAAACGAGAATCACGACATGCGGCTGCAATCGTCATTTCCTGTACCACCTGATAGAGAGGAATATCGCTGGTCATGCGGCCGATGCAGCCCCTTAGTTTCCCGTTTTTATGCAGGGAAACAAAGGCGCCGCAATGTTCATGAAGCGATGAAGGCAAATCGGCCGGTTCAAATTCATATATTCGTTCGTAGACACAAAATTCTTTTAGCGTGTTTTTGGAAATCTCCAACAACATCGCTTTTTCTTCCATGGTCAGACTGAAACCGTTCTTTTCTTCCTTGTGCTCAGCAACCGCTATTCCCCAATAACCAACTACCCGGTTGCGGTCTCCATAGTATTTCGTATCGCCGGAGTTCCGGTAATCGACGGCATAATACTTCAGGTTTTCATTCCCTACAGTCATATAGAGCAGCGTGAGTACCGAAGTCCATCCGCAAAGGCTGGTGGCCAGATGAGGTATATGCTGAGAAATGTTTTCTGCCAAGGTATTCATCAACGCTTTGGGATTGTTCTCCAGAATGGCATCTTTGGTTTTTGCATCAATTTCCTGTGCATCTTTATAACCCGGATAGTGTGAAAAATCGGTGCTGATGATAAAAAGATTTTCGGAAGATAAATAATGCTTTAATACCGAGGCAATTCGTGAGCATACGGAAGGCGTAGCTGTTCCAATGAGTATCGGAACGATGCTGTAGTCATGTTTCATTACATGATGCAGGATCGGCAGCTGTACTTCAATCGTATGTTCGTCCTGATGGTGTTTGCCATTGCATGAAAATATGTCCGGATGCCTTTCAACAAGCATCTTGCAAAAAGCGGTATCAACCTTTTCTACGCCATAGGGCATTACAAAGTTACCATCGCAATACAGCGAGGCTTTTTCAAATGCGTCGTGGTGCGATGAGCCGATAATAAACACTCTTTTATAGTGAGCGTCGGGATCTATCTGGTTGAAAGCCGAAGCTGCTACAGAGCCCGAAAACATATATCCCGCATGAGGAGCAATAATTGCTCTTACGTATTTTACCTGTTTAGGCTCTGCTCCCGCAAACAGTCCGGCAACCTGCTGCTTGAGGATGTCGGGCTCTTCGGGATAAAACTTGCCAGCAACGGCCGGAAGTCTGTCTGTTGAATTCATATGCTGTTCAAATTCAATTAAGTACTTCTTGTTGTCAATAAACAATATCGCTCACACCTTCTTTGCCGGATTGCCGTTGTTCTTTTTCCTTATCCTGTTGTATTGATTTGGTAAGAGCAATAGTTCCGGTAAGTCCGCCCAGACTCATGGTTTCTATAGCAGAACTTGGCACTACAACAATGGTGGAGTTGGTTTTCAGACCTTCGTATAACATATTCATGGCACGCAGATGGAATGCTGTCGGATTTTCCGAATAGGTTCTGGCTGCTTCTTCAAATTTGCTGGCAATCTGACGTTCCGAATCACCCAGAATAACTCTCGCCTGTCGTTCGCGCTCGGCTTGTGCCTGCATTGACATGGCAGTTTCAAGTCCCTGAGGAATAAGCACATCTTTTACTTCAACCGAAATGACATTAATGCCCCACGGTTCTGTTCGTTCATCAATGATATTGCGCAAAAGTTCGCTGATTTTTTCACGGCCTTCCAGCATATCCGAAAGCATAGTTTTACCGATAACATCACGTAAGGCAGTCTGAGAAGCCCAACTGATAGCGCTGTAATAATCGGATACATCAATTGCTGCTTTTTTAGGATCAATAACTTTCCAGAAGAGAACCGCATCTACATCCACCGGAACGGTGTCTTTAGTCAATGTTTTTTCTGCCTTGAAAGAGGTTGTGATAACCCGAATGTCAATCCAGTAAGGAATGTAATCAACAATAGGAATAATAAAGAAAATGCCGGGTCCGCGAAGAGCATGAAACTTGCCGAGACGTAGAACGACGGCTCTGTCCCACTGGTTAGCAACCTTTGTTGCCCATGCTACAAATATTGCTACTATGAAGCTGATTATTAAAATGACATGACTTGTTGTGTCAGTGAAGTCGGGACTTATTAAAAGAGCAAGTCCGATACCGATTAAGACAATAATTACAAAGAGTAACGCTGCAATAGAACCTACATTTTTCATAGTTGAAGGAATTAAAGGTGTAGAATATTGTTACAAATTTAAGTTGCTAATTCACGAAGTGTTATTGCGTGAGGAATTAATTTTGAAATGAAAGTCGGATGGAAAATCGTCGTTTGATGAGTCATCAGACAATTTTGGCTAAATTTGTAAATCAAAGAATTCAGCGCATAAAAATGATAACAATAGGAAAAATGAATAGATTGGTTTTGTTGTTGATGGTGTTAATCTCGTCTTCCGTTGTCTTCGGACAAGTTTCGTTTCCTCTTTGGCAAAAAGGTTCAATGCCCAATAGCTGGGGGATGAATATCAGAGATAGCATTGCCAATGAACGTGTCTACAGGGTGGGGCAACCTGATATAGAAGTATATACTCCATCGAAGGAGGAAAACCGTAATTTCGCTATTCTGGTGATTCCGGGGGGCGGTTATGCCCGTGAAGCCAACGTGGTGAGCGGATCACAAATTGCCAAGTATTTCAACACGCTGGGAGCTACGGCTTTTGTGCTGAAATATCGTTTGCCGCAAAGTCCTGATGTGGTTCACCCCGAATTGGCTCCTTTGCAGGACGGGCAGCGGGCCATAAAGCTGATGCGTGCTCTGGCGGGAAAATATCACTACGATGCCGATAAGATCGGTGTTTTCGGAACCTCGGCAGGCGGACATCTGGCGGCTTCGCTGGGAGTGTATACCGAAGATTTTACCGAAGTGAAGGATTCATTGTCGAAATATTCGATTCGGCCCGATTATATGATCTTGCTTTCGCCGGTTATATCGCTGGCCGATCCCTATGCACACAAGGGTTCGCGCGAAAATCTGTTGGGTAAGAGTGCAAGCAAGGAGATGATTGATAAGTTTTCGCCCAACCTGCATGTGACCGAAACCACGCCACCTACCTTGCTAATGCAGGCAAATGACGATCCGGCAGTGCCTTCGTTCAACAGCGCCATGATGTATATTGCGCTTCGGGAAAAGAAAGTGAATGCCTCATTACACATTTTCCCGCATGGCAAACACTCCATCGCTCTGACTCACAATCCTATTTCTACCGACCTTTGGATGCCGATTGTTGAGGCATGGTTAAAAGAGTTAGGGTGTTGAAACAATATGCTAATGAGCCAATTTGAAGATTTGAGAATTTGAAAATATAATTTGTTTTTCGTCTTGTTCAAATGGCCAATCGTAAATATTAAAATTGTAAACGACATGATGCGTAAACTAATTTTATCCGGCTTTTTGCTGTTGTGTTCTGTTGTGCTGATGGCACAAAATAAGTACGATTTTTTGGTGGCGGCCGATGGAAGCGGCGATTTCAAAACCGTGCAGGAAGCCATCAATGCCGTGCCCGACATGCGTGCCAACCGTACCCGTATTTTTATTAAACCGGGTGTCTATAAAGAAAAACTGACCTTGCCAGCAAATAAAACTAACGTGTCGTTTGTCGGCGAGGATCCCGCTAAAACCATTCTGACATTCGACGACTTTGCGCAACGTAAGAATCGTTTCGGAGAGAATATTGGCACTTCGGGTTCTTCTTCCTTCTTTATCTATGGCGATGGTTTTACGGCAGAAAACATCACCTTCGAAAATTCGGCCGGGTCTGTGGGACAGGCAGTAGCTGTTCGCATCGACGGCGATAAAGTGAGCTTTTTTAATTGCAGGTTTTTGGGCTTTCAAGACACGCTCTATCCGCATGGCGAGAAAAGCCGTCAATACTACAAGAATTGCTACATCGAAGGAACAGTCGATTATGTTTTCGGATTTTCTACGGTTCTCTTTGATAACTGCACCTTGTTCTGTAAAAAGGCCGGATATGTAACGGCTGCGTCAACACCCAAAGAAAATGCCTATGGTTTTGTGTTCCGCAATTGTAAAATCACCGGTTCGGCTCCCGAGGGCGCCTTTGCTTTGGGGCGTCCGTGGAGGCCTTATGCTAAAGTGGTTTATTTGGAGTGTGAGATGGACAATGTGATTGCTCCTGCCGGATGGAATAACTGGGGCAATGCCGAAAACGAAAAAACGGCTTACTATGCCGAATACAAAAGCCGCGGTGCAGGAGTCAATGTCTCTCAACGGATGGCCTGGAGCCATCACTTGACTGAAGAAGAGACAAGGCAATATACAACGGCCAATATTCTTGGAGACTGGAATCCGGAAACGGGGCGATAAGATAAACAAACAGGAACCGGATAGTATATTTCCTAATCCGATTCCAGTTTTATTTCTTTTAAGGTTGTTAAAAAAAAGGTTGTTATTTGAAGTTGCCTAAATTGACTGACAATTATTTATTAGCTACCATGTTAAGTTTAACGAATTTGAAACTTCCGCTGCTTTTGTAGCCTTCGACAACAAACGATACTTCGTGCATTTTTCCCAGGTTCATTCCCAGTTTTTCCCATTGTTTAAAATGCTCTGAAATATGGATGTTCCCTTTGTTTCGGGTGTTTTTTCTTATGCTGAAATATTGAGTGAATGTAGCAGTCCCGACAATAGAGGGCTGATTGATCCGGGTAGTTTGGTAAATGTCATACAGACTGCCGTCGATATAAAAAGAACCTTTCTTTATAGCATCCTTAGACATCGAGGGAATCCAGTTACGCCAGTCTTCTACAATGTAAAATTCAACAAGAGGATCTACACTCCAGCCATAAATTGCTAAATAGGAGTTTCCGGCCTTGGTATTCGGTTTGTAGATGCAGCTGTATTTTGCTGAAAATGTACCGATTTCATTGTGCTTTTGAGTTTGGTTATACGCCAGACCACGACGAGCGAGGTAGTTTTCAATATCGTTCCATTTGCCGCTGAATAAAGCGCCTTTGCCAAGGGTCATACAAGCCTCTCCTTGCGAATTTTGATTCCACAATTCATAACGGAATCCGTTTTTTACACCTTGTTTCTGATCTGAACTTGCATCGATGCACAACGTTTGCGAATAAACGTTCATGGCAATTACCAATTGCAATGCTATTATGAGTTTGAATTTCAAGGTTGAGAACGTGTTTTTTTTCATGTTTGATTTCATTCTAAGGGTTTGTTTAGTAATATTCAAATTATTCAGCGTTTTTCGTGTGCCGAATTTTTGCGAACTCAGCCGAAATATAATTGTCGTACGACAGACATACTTCGGTGGCAAAGTCAATGCCATAACCGATCAATTGTTGCCAGGTGTCAGCTGAAACGGACGAAAGCGCATTGTTTCCAATATTGTGTTTGTAAAGTCCGTAAGCAATACCGGCGTTGAAAGTGTCGCCGGCACCGATGGTACTTACCGGTTCTATCTTGCGTGTTGGCAGGCAAAGTGTGATTTCCGGCGTTTTTAGGTAGGCGGCTTCTGAGCTGGACGTGTAAATAAGCGTAGTGCAGAATGGTTTCACGGCTTCGTAGGCTTCCTCGCTGTTTTTTGCTCCGAAAATAATCTCCAGATCTTCATCAGAAGCACGTACAACCGAAGCCAGAGACATGTTCTCGATAATGGCTGGTCGCAATTGCTCCAGCTCATGCAGGTGAGCTTTCCTAAAATTTGGATCATAATAGATCAAGGCATTGAGGCTTTTGGCGTAAAGCAGAAACTCACGTAAGGTCTCCCGAATTTCCATGGCAATGGCATAAATCGACCCGAACATTACAATGTCATTTTCATTTACTTCGGGAAATGTAATGTCGAACCGTTTTTGAGGATACGACTTGTAAAAAGTATAGGATGCGTTATTGTTTTCGTCCAGAAATGCCAGAGCCAACGCCGATTTGCCGTCCTCAAAATGGTAAACATAGTCGCTGTTGACGCCATTTTTATTCAGAAAATCGTCAATCATAAAACCTACCGGATCGTTGCCGTATTCGGAAATAAAATGAACAGGAAGCCCCAAACGACCAAGACTGACGGAGGTATTTAACATGGATCCTCCGGCGGTGGATGCTACTGGTTGCCCGTTTTTGAAAATAATGTCGAGAACGGTTTCTCCTATTGTGAAGATTTTACGCATGAGTTACATTTACGATTTTAGAATTTACTATTTACGATTGAATTGGAAGGTCTCAGATGTCATTCTCAAATTTCCACATTCTCACATTTTCAACTTGACAATGCGGTTTTGTCCAGTTCTTCATCCGGATATTTTGCAAAGAACGTGTTTAGTTTAAGGCCTATTTTTGTTATACCTCCAGTTTTATCAGACTCTATATTGAGCGGAATTACCGGATCGTGGAGTGAAAGACGGAGCAGAAACCATCCGTTACCAGAGTTTGCATCGCAGGCAATGCGGATACCTTCGTAGTTATTGGGAACAATCGTCCAACCCGGAACCGAAGCAACGAAATATTTCAATTGTTCTATCACCGTATTGCCATAAGTCTTGAAATCGTCAACCTTTATCTTCAATCGAAATTCTTTGCTTTCTGCCGGAACACGCAAGCCGGTAATTAGCTCACTCAAATCTTTTCCTTCAGCAATTTTCATTTGGGCAGCTTTGATCACCAGTTTGGTGACCAGATAAGCGCCGTCATCCAGAAAATAGTTTTCCTTCAATGCCGCATGGCCGCTGGTTTCTATGGCGAGCCAACACTCCTGGCCGTTGTTGTTGAGTCTGATAGCTTCGTTGATAACATTTTTGTAGCCTCGTTTGAAGCGGTGATGAGTTCCACCCAGCTTGCCAATGAATTCAGCCAAGCCGTCGGAAGTGATGGAATCAGTGACAATGGTAGAGTGGGGATGTTCTTCCAAAATGATGGCACCGATCAGGGCTATTAATTCATTACGATTGATACTTTCACCTTTGTGGTCGACAGCTGCAGCCCGATCAACATCGGTGTCGAAGATGATTCCCAGGTCGGCATTATTCTTCAAAACGGCTTTTTGAATGAACAACATGGCTCTTTCATTCTCAGGATTAGGTATGTGGTTGGGAAACAAGCCGTCAGGATCCAGAAATTGGCTGCCGGTAGTATCGGCGCCAAGTGGTTGCAAAACCTTTTCAACATAAAACCCACCGGCACCATTTCCGGCATCTACTACAATTCGAAAGCCAGAGAGTGGCGTAGCGTAATGTTCCGGATGATTGATCTCTTTTCTGACTTTGTCAACTAAAAAGCTCGAATATCTTGAAATTAAATCGAATGTGGTGACTTCCCCGCGATTAGCGGATGGTGTGGTTATTAATGTTGCCGTTTCCAGAATGCGGGTAATGTCCGGTTTGTCGAGTCCCCCTTCTTTGGTGAAGAATTTAATGCCGTTTCGGTTGAATGGTAAATGACTTGCTGTGAGCATTGCTGCGCCGTCAAACTGCGTTTCTTCGAAAATAGTGCTCATGTACATCGCCGGAGTTGAGGCAATGCCGCAGTTAATGGCTTTTGCTCCCGATGCCACCACGCCTTCTATAAATGCTGCAGTCAACGTTTCGCCTGAAATGCGAGAATCACGGCCAACAGCGATGCTGAGTTGGTTGGCCGGTTTGCCAGTATGTCGTGAGAGCCATGCAACAAAAGCCAGAGCTATGATTTCAACTGTTTTTGTGGTCAGATTAACGGTTTCTCCGTCTATACCTTCTGTGGCAACGCCGCGGATATCAGAACCGTTCTGAAGCGAGAGAAAATGATTTTTTTCCATGAAGATAGAGGTTGATGAAAGTGCATTATCTCACAAATATACGCAAGTTTCAAACGACTTATTCCCGATTTAAGGATGACGATTCTGTCTCAGATTTGAGTTATTTGGAGACTGTGGCAGCCTTTTGTTTCTCAGCTTCAAAACAATGACGGCAGATTGGCTCGTATTCATTTTTCTCGCCCAGCAAAACCTGATGAGCATCCGAAACCAGACGGTGTGAAACATAGCCGGGATTGCCGCAGCGCACACATACTGCATGTTCTTTGCTTACGTCGTCGGCAATAGCCATCAGGGCAGGCATCGGACCAAAAGGTACACCGCGGAAGTCCATGTCGAGACCGGCTACAATCACACGAAGTCCACTGTTGGCTAACTGATTACATACTTCAACGATGCCTTCGTCGAAAAACTGTGCTTCGTCAATGCCCACTACGTCAACATCACCTGTCAGTAGCAATATGTTTCCGGACGAATCGACCGGGGTAGAAACAATGGAATTATTATCGTGAGAAACCACTTCGACTTTCGAATAGCGGGTGTCGATAGCCGGTTTAAAGATTTCGACCCGTTGTTTGGCAAACTTTGCCCGTTTCAGTCTTCGGATTAGTTCTTCTGTTTTACCCGAGAACATGGAACCGCAAATTACCTCGATGCTTCCTTTCTTGCCGGAGGTGTTAAAGTTTGATTCGAAATAAATCATTTTATATTGTATAACTATTTGATTTTAATTGGTATGCGTGTATTTCTGTAAAGGAGAAAACTTGGAAAATATCAAAATGTGGAAATAGCACCTTTTTATCTTTTAGAATCCTGATATTTTATCTCTTTTATATTTGTTTATCTGTGCGTTATTTCTGCCAATTTGCATTGTCAATTGTCAATTTTCCATTGTCAAATATAAAATTATCCAGTATCTTTACACTACATTTGCAAAGGTAAAATTTGCCTTTTAATTTGCCATTAAAATTGTAAAGAAACTTATGAACAAAGAAGTTTTGCTTGCGTTAATAGATAAGGATATTAAGGAGTTAGCCATCCTGAATAAAGGGTTTGCTGAAAATGATATTGTATCGGCCACTATTCTTGGATTGGCAAAGGCAAAGGCAGAAAACATTTTGACCGGATTGGTTCAATTGGGAGAGATGCAAAATGCTCCTCAACCTGTTGTGGAAGCTAAACAAGAGGAATCTCCTGTTTGCCCTGCTGTAGAAGAAACTCCACAGGTGACTGTCTCCGAACCGGAAAAGACAATTGAACTGGAGCTTGATCCGGAAATAGAGACGGTGATTGAACCGGAGATTCCGGCTGTGCCCGAACCCGAATTACCGGAACCTGCACCTGTGGAACCGGCTCCGATGCCCGAAGCTGAACCCGTGGTGGAAACAAAACCGGAAGAAGAAATAACCAAACACTCTTTGGCAGAAGTGCTGAATACAAATGGACATTCGTTGAACGATCACCTGGTGGAAAAATCCGAGCCATCACTTGCTAATATACTTTCCAATTCTAAGGTTGAAGATTTGCGTCAGGCATTGAGTCTGGCAGAACGTTTCCGTTTTCAACGCGAATTGTTTAATGGTAACGGAGAAAAGATGAACACGACACTTTCGTTACTCAACGCTATGAAGACGGAAGAAGAAGCTGTCGCTTATCTGTCGGCTTTGGGTTGGCAGGAGGAAGATGGCTGTGTGGGCGAATTCAAACAACTGGTTCATCGTAAGTTTTTATAAATTATGGGCAAACTGTATCTGGTACCTACTCCGGTTGGGAATCTCGAAGATATGACCCTGAGGGGCATACGTATTTTGAAAGAAGTGGATCTTATTCTGGCTGAAGATACACGTACGTCAGGCTTTTTGTTGAAGCATTTCGGGATAGAAACCCGCATGATGTCACATCATAAATTCAACGAACATAAAACGGTGGCTGCTATTGGCGAGCGTATTGAAAAAGGTGAAACCATCGCTCTTATTTCCGATGCCGGTACTCCGGCTATCTCCGATCCTGGCTTTATGCTGGTACGTGAATGTGTGGCGCGTGATATTGAAGTGGAGTGTTTGCCCGGTGCTACGGCTTTTGTTCCGGCTCTCGTCAATTCGGGTTTACCCAATGACCGGTTCTGTTTTGAAGGTTTTTTGCCTCAAAAGAAGGGTCGGCAAACGAAGCTGAAAGAGCTGGCTCTGGAAACGAGAACCATGATTTTTTATGAATCGCCTTTTCGTCTGGTGAAAACCCTGCAACAGTTTGCCGAATATTTCGGCTCGGAGCGGAAAGCCTGTGTATCGCGCGAAATCAGCAAGCTTCATGAAGAAAATGCCAGAGGAACAGTAACCGAATTGGCGGCTTATTTTACTGAAAAACAACCCAAAGGAGAAATTGTCATTGTTGTTGGAGGATTGGAAAACTAATCTTACATTTGTTAAACATCTTGATTCTATTAAAGATTAAATTGTGTCATATTGAATGTTTTAATATTTAATGTGTTGCACTGAAAATTGTCTCCATACTATCTTAAACGAAAAAAAATATTTACGTATGAAAAATGTACTTGCTGTACTTGCCGTTTTATTGCTTGTTTCTTGTCACAAGCAACCTGCTGATGTTGAATCCTTGCAGAGACAGAATGATTCGTTGATGCAGGTGAAAGCTCAATTGGAAAATGAGACTAACGAATATCTGGCGTCGATGAATGAAATTGAAGCAAACTTCGACAAGGTGAAACAAATGGAGAATTACATCCAGATTAATAAATCGGCAGAGAATACGAATCAGGATGTGAGAAGCAAAATTAACGATGATATTCTTCTGATGACAGATATGCTGAAGAAGAATAAAGAACAGATCGCAGCGTTGACCCGTAAAATGGGCAAAAGCGCGATTAAAATTCGTGAAATGCAGAAGACAATAGAGCGATTGAACAATATGCTGAACGAGAAAATTGATCTGATTCAGTCTTTGTCGAATGAATTGCAAATCAAGGATGCTGCTATTGCTGACCTGAATAAGAACGTGGAAACGTTGAATCAGGACGTGGCAAATCTGAAAACTCAAAGTCAGGCGCAACAGGAACAAATTGCCAATCAGGATGAAAAAATTTATACCGGATGGTATGTGTTTGGTTCTGGAAAAGAACTGAAAGATCAGAAAATTCTGACAAGCGGAGGATTTCTATCTTCAACTAAAGTGCTTCAGAAAGATTTCAATAAGGAATACTTTGTAAAGGTGGATATTCGTCAGGTAAAAAGCATTCCGCTTTATTCTCCCAAAGCCAAAATCCTTACGATGCATCCTTCCGGGTCTTATTCTCTGGACAAACCTGATGGAAAGAATGGTAACTATGTGTTAACTATCAAAGACTATAAGGAGTTCTGGAGTGTTTCCCGTTACTTGGTTGTAAAAGTTGATTAAACCCAAATTCCGCTATAGCGGAATTTGCCCGAAGGGCTGCGAAAAATAATATTTTTGTCAGGGTTAACCCGGACATTTTTGCAGGTAATCTGCAAAAATTGTCGATTAATCAACATAATTTTTTTATTGATTGATTTGGGTTAAACTATCATCGTAGCTTTTTGTCATATAATTAAACATGTAGTTTGTTCGTTAAGACTTTACTACAACACTAAAATGACAACATTATGAAATCAACAAAGAATTCGTATTTTTCCCTTACTTGTGCCATTGCTTTGTCGTCGTTGATTGCGTTGCCGGCTTTTGCACAGAGAGGTGAAGGAAACCGTGAACAAAGATCGGATAATAAGCGAGGCGAAGTAAGAAACGAACGGCAACAGACCAGTCGCCCGGAAAACCGTGGCAATGCTCCCGCTCAGGTTAATGCTCCCCGTTCTAACGCGCCTCAGGCGTCAAATGCTCCCCGGGGCAATGCAGACAGACGGGATGTGCGTCCCGGAAACGACCGTTTCAATGCTCCAAGACAAGGTGGCGCTACCATGCGAGACAATCGTGCGTGGGATGCACGTAATGATCGTTTCTACGGAAGATGGCCGGCTCGTGGTGCTTCAGTAAGAGTTGTGCCTCAGGGCGGATACTGGAGAAATTATCGTGGTGTACGTTATATGTATCACAATGGTTTTTATTACAGACCTTACGGTTCTTCTTATGTGGTAGTTGCGCCTCCGATTGGATTTCGTATCACGACACTGCCGGTAGGTTTCGTTGCTTTTACGCTTGCCAATGCTGCCTATTACTATTATGCCGGGGCTTATTATCAACGATATAACAACGAGTATGTCGTTGTTCAGCCTCCTTTGGGCGCTTTGGTACAGAGTATACCGGAAGGTGGTCAACAGGTGGTTATTGACGGAAATACATTTTATATTGTTGACGGAATTCAATATCAGGCCGTAATGTTCCATGGAAGTATCTGGTATAAAGTAATTAAGATTGAAGATCGCGTGGATGATTATAATGGCGAAAATCCATATTAATTATCACAAAAAATATAATTAAAACGACAGGCAGAATGATCTACATTTCTGCCTGTTTTGTTTTTTTACTAATGCTCAAATAAGATGCAAGTAATTTCAATGAAACTGTTTTAACAAGGGCTTTTTGTAGTAAATTTGCAAAATTATTGAACCAACAAAACTAATGCCTTGCAAATGTGCACAAAGTGTTGTCTGTAAAGTGTATAATCAATTTATTTTGAGATGAACAAGACAAAATTGCAAGGACATGCTGCCATTTTTGTGGCCGCCATCATATTTGGAGCGAATTTTCCGATTACAAAACACCTGATGCCTCACTGGATGTCTCCCTGGGCGCTGACATATTCCCGTTTTGCTTTCGGTGCTATTGCCTTTTGGACCTTATCTTTATTTGTGAAAAAAGAACGGGTTCCCCGAAAAGACATGTTTACGCTGCTTTTGGGATCCATGCTGGGTGTTGGCTTTAATCAGGCATTGTTTATTTTCGGTCTTCAGTATACATCACCGACGGATGCATCTATCGTAAATACCGTGATGCCGATTATGGCAATGGTAATTTCGTTTTTTATACTCAAAGAACCGATTACTTTGAAGAAAGCAGGAGGTGTTTTCCTGGGTCTATTTGGCGTTTTGTGTGTGATTCTGTCAGCTCACGTTCCTGCGGGAGCATCCAAATCGGCTCCTATACTGGGAGATTTGTTCTGCGCATTGAGTTGTCTGATGTATGCGTTCTTTCTGGTAATCACCCGCGATGTGTCTAAACGGTATTCTCCGGTGACAATTATGAAATGGATGTTCTTGTTTTCAACCATCCTTTCATTTCCGTTTGGATACAAAGACCTGTTGACCGCAAATTTGTTTGTGAGTGGTTCATTAAATGAATGGCTGTCGTATGGCTATTTATTGGTGGGCGCGACATTCATTACCTATTTGCTGATGCCGGTTGCTCAAAAGAGAATACGCCCAACTACTATCGGAATGTACAATTATGTACAACCTCTGGTTGCTTCTGTAATAGCCATTTCAATCGGACAGGATGAATTTACCTGGATTAAACCCATTGCTGCTATTCTGATTTTTGCGGGAGTTTATTTTGTGACAACCAGTAAATCGCGCGAGGATATTGAGAGAGAACTGGTGGAGGTAAAACCAGCTCTCGACTCAGAAGATGCTGATCGTTTTCAGGTGGAAGTGGTGACCCAACAGATCAATAAGGATAAGAAAATTAATTAAAACAACAATAATATTTTTATTATGAACATTTTACTACTTGGATCGGGCGGAAGAGAACACGCCATGGCATGGAAAATAGCACAAAGTCCTAAAGTGTCGAATTTGTACATAGCACCCGGTAATGCCGGAACTTCTTCAGCAGGGACAAATCTTGCGATTGCCGCTGATAATTTTCCTGCTATCAAAGATGCAGTTGAAAAGTATGCTATTGATATGGTGGTCGTCGGACCGGAAGATCCATTAGTAAAAGGAGTTGTCGATTTCTTCGAAGCAGATGCCGAATTGTCGAAAATACCCGTTGTAGGGCCTAATAAAATTGCCGCTCAACTGGAAGGCAGTAAGGATTTTTCGAAACAGTTTATGGTTCGGAATAACATTCCTACGGCGCGTTACCAGAGTGTTACAATTGATACAATTGAAGAAGGCGTGGAATTCTTGCAAACGCTGGAAGCTCCTTACGTACTGAAAGCTGATGGGTTGGCTGCCGGAAAGGGCGTGCTCATTATCAATGATTTGGAAGAAGCCGTTTCGGAATTGAAAAGTATGCTTCAGGGTAAATTCGGTGCAGCCGGTAATACGGTTGTAATTGAAGAATTTCTTTCCGGCATTGAATGTTCTGTGTTTGTTGTTACAGACGGTAAACATTATAAAATTCTTCCGGAAGCAAAAGATTACAAACGGATTGGAGAAGGCGACAAAGGTCTTAATACCGGTGGTATGGGAGCTGTATCTCCTGTTCCGTTCGCTGATGCTGAATTCATGCAAAAAGTGGAAGAACGTATTATTCGTCCTACAGTTGAAGGTCTGGATAAAGAAGGAATTGTTTATAAAGGCTTTATTTTCTTTGGTCTGATCAAAGTGAAGAACGAACCTGTGGTTATTGAATACAATGCCCGTATGGGAGATCCTGAAACAGAAGTAGTAATGTTACGTCTGAAATCGGATCTTGTGGAATTGTTGGAAGGTGTTGCCGCCGGAAATCTGAACGAAAAAACTGTTGAATTTGATTCCCGCAGCGCCGTTACCGTTATGCTCGTGTCCGGTGGATATCCCGAAGATTACGAAAAAGGAAAAATTATCACCGGTCTCGATCAGGTGGAAGGAAGTATTGCTTTCCATGCTGGTACCAAAGTTGCAGATGGCAATGTGGTGACTAACGGAGGTCGTGTGATTGCGGTAAGTTCTTATGGCGCATCCAAAGATGAAGCTCTTGCACAGTCGTTTGCCAATGCTCAAAAAATCAGTTACGAGGGGAAATATTTCCGTCGTGATATCGGTTTCGATTTGTAAAACTCGGATTTCATAATGCTTTTTACTCTTCATAACGTAGCTGTAGCCTATGACAATAAACCTATTTTTTCTCCTGTCAGTTTTCAATTGAATACAGGAGAGAAAATGGCGATAAGTGGCCCTTCCGGCAAAGGAAAGAGCAGCTTGTTTAATGTGTTGCTGGGCTTTGAACATCGTTATCAGGGAGAAGTGTTTTATGACGGGAAGCCATTATCTCCCGCAGTAATTCAGGAAATCAGAAAGCAGGTGGCGTGGTTACCTCAGGAAATCAATGTTTTGCCAACACAGACGGTTCGCGAATTTATATATACTCCGTTTGAATATCAGGTCAATAAGCATAAAAGGCCTGCTATCAATCAGGTAGAATCCATACTTGAAGAATTTGATCTAAAAGCTGAAATTCTGGATCATACAATTGGTTCGGTTTCAGGCGGAGAAAAGCAGCGTGTCGGAATTTTGACGGTATTGCTATTACAACGCTCGATTTTATTTTTGGACGAACCGGTGGCCGCTCTAGATGCCAGGATGAAGAAGAAAGTTGTTGATCGATTGCTTGGAAATAAACAGCTGACGGTTTTATCTACATCGCATGATGCTGTATGGAACGACCATTGCGATAAAATAGTAACACTTTAATCGGGATGGGATCTACGGTTGACATAAGCTGGACGGCATTGCTGATAAGCGAATTGTTTCTTGCAATTCCGTTGTTTGTGCTTGGTTACTATCGCACTCATTTGGTGAAAGCGACGATAATTTCTGTGCTTCGGATGACGATTCAGCTTTTTCTTGTCGGAATTTATTTGGGTTATATCTTTAAACTCAATAATCCGCTGGTGAATGTGGCGTGGGTAATGGTTATGCTGGGTGTTACCTGTCAGACTATCGCCCGAAGGGGAGAGCTCAAGCTGAAGTATTTTCTGATCCCGTTTGTTGTTTCAATTGTTTTTACGCTTACCGTTGTCGATGTTTTCTTCCTTGGCTTCACGGTTCGGATAGGATATTTGCTGGATGCCCGCTATTTCATCCCGATTACAGGGATGATGTTGGGTAATATTATGCAGTCCAATGTAATAGCATCTAATTCTTTTTATCACAACATATATAAAAACAAGGTTGCGTTTCGATTTGCGTTGGCATCAGGAGCTACCCGTCATGAGGCTGTTTTTCCTTTTGTGGGAGAAGCCCTGAAAAAAGCATTTAACCCAACGATTGCTCAAATGGCTACGATTGGTCTGGTGTCGTTGCCGGGCATGATGACAGGCCAGATTTTGGGCGGAAATGATCCTTCTGTGGCTATCAAATATCAGATTATGATGATGGTAGCTATTTTTACTGCAAACGTTATAAGCGTTATTTTATGTATCCGTTTGTCCGGCCGTTTTATTTTTGATGCTTACGGAAATCTCAGAGAAGAGGTTATTCGAAATTAATGTGATCAAAAAACGGATTACGCAGTGCTGGAAAGTATTGAAATGAGGACATCCGGCTAGGATAAAAACAAATTATTCTCGGATAAAAATGATAAAAAAGAGTATCTTTGTAATACTCAACCCGAGCAGAAATAGTAACATCATACGAATATGCGATTGGATCAATCCATTTGTGACGAATTGCATATGACTCTAAAATTATTTGCGTATGAATTCAGCATTAAATTTATTGTTGCGTCTGGGCATTGCCACCAGCATGCAGGACAGGGAAGCGGTAATAGACAGGATAAGTTCCGTATTGGAGGATAAAATGGGGACTGATCCTGATAAGGCTCAAAAGGTGGGGGAAAAAGTCCTTGCCGGAATTGAAGGCCTTAAAGATCAGTTGTCTATTGAGCAAATCATTTCTTCTCTTTCCCATAATGACGATGCGATAGAGAAACGACTTGATGAACTGACGGAAGCTGTCAACAAGCTGAATGCCAATGTTGAAAAACTAATGAAGAATAAATAACCCGGACCAAGGTTCCCATAACTGTATATAGCAATGAAGATATTTCGGATTTATACAACGTGGCTTCAGTTTTCAAGAGCGTTGCAGATTATCAGGGTGCTGACAAAACATGCCTTTCGTGAATGGTTTTATCGTACGAAAATGGGAAAAAGGCGTTTGCGCCGTCACCCGAAAGCCCAGCTTGACGTACGTACAACCCCTGAACGTGTGCGACTGACCATTGAAGAACTTGGTCCTACCTACATTAAATTCGGTCAGATACTTGCCGATCGTCCTGATATTATATCCGAACGGTTTCGTATCGAATTAAAGAAACTTCAGTCGAAAGCAATTCCTATTGACGACGATACAGCCGTTAAGCTTATTGAGGACGAACTCAATGATTCTATTGATAACGTTTTCGCATACTTTGACCACCGTTGTCTTGCTGCGGCCTCTATAGGTCAGGTGTATCAGGGGCGGCTGCATACCGGAGAAGAGGTGATTGTTAAAATACAACGTCCTCACATTATCAGCAAAATAAAACTGGATATATACCTGATGCATTTTGTGGCCAAACAGTTGGTGAAAAATTATCCTGATTTGGTAGCTATCAATGTGTTAGGCTTTATTTCTGAGTTTCAGGATAAAATCATGAAGGAGCTTGACTATACGGTGGAAGCATCGAATATCAAGCGATTCGAATTCATGTTTAAGAACGATCCTACCGTTCATATTCCGGCTGTTCATATGGAATATTCAACGCGCAAGCTGTTGATAATGGAGAAGATAGTTGGAATTACGCCGGATAATATTCAACGGCTTAAAACCGAAGGGTATGACTTGCATCAGGTCGCTGTAAATGGAGCGAATGCCTTATTGAAAATGATCCTGGAAGAGGGCTTTTTCCACGGAGACCCGCATCCGGGCAACTTATTTGTTTTACCCAATAACGTTGTTGGCTTCATAGATTTCGGAATGGTGGGCGTTCTTCGTCCTCGTGAAATGAGCTTCCTTGCTCAGTTTTGCATGGGATTTGTTCGTCGAGATACACGTGCCATTGCTTCGTCTTTGCTTACGTTGTGCGATGTCAAATTTTTTGATCAGACCGAGGATATGGAATTTCAGATAGATCAGATTCTCAAGCAATATGGTCACCTGACAATCGAAGAAATTGACTTTTCGAAAGTGATGCAGGATTGTATTAATCTGGTAGTTTTATTCCAGTTGAAGATACCTTCCGGCATCTTTATGCTTGCTAAATCGTTGGCAACTTTGCAAAAATTTGCAGGTAATCTCGATCCCGATATTGCTTTGACTCCTATCGTTCTCCCATACGCCAAAAAGCTGGTGCTGACACGGTTTAGTCCCCGAAAAGTGGCTGCCTCTATCTATGATACGGCAATGGATTATGTGAACCTTGTAAATACACTTCCGTCAACAGTCAACGAAATCTTGTACAAAATAAAAGAAGGAACCATGCACCATCAGGTTCATATTGATGAGAAGAACCCGGTTACCCGTGTTTTAAGAAATATTGGTTACCGTATGGTGTCGGCCATTTTGATTATTGGTGTATTTGTCGGTTCTTCCATTTTGATTGTAAATACACCGGAACGTCCGTACGGTAAGTTTGCTCTATACATGTCTTCATGTATTATTGTTTTCTTACTTCTGAAAGCATTGTTTGCACGAAAAAAATAGAACTATATTGAAAATCAAATTATAAACTAAATTTTTACTGAAAGAAAAAACCAATGGAACAGATTCATAAAACGTTGCGCGATGCAAAAGGGATGAGATGGCTGGTGTTGATACTGGTATCGTTTACGATGTTGTGTGCTTATTATTTGACTGATGCTATGGCTCCCTTACAGGAACGGTGTCAAACAAGTTTATCGTGGAGTGCAACGGATTATGGCTTTTTTACCAGCGGTTACGGTTGGTTTAACGTCTTTCTGCTGATGCTGGTTTTCAGCGGCATGATACTTGATAAGTTAGGCGTAAGATTTACAGGTGTTTTGTCTATAATAATAATGATAGCCGGTGCTTTTGTAAAGTACTGGGCTATTTCGGGTCATGTAGATGGTACATTCGAAATGCACCTGGGTTCTTATCAATTGCTTGCGCCAACGGCAAAATCTGCTGTGGTTGCAGGTTTGGGATTTGCCATATTTGGTGTGGGTTGCGAAATGTTTGGTATCACAGCAAATAAAGCCGTAGTTCGTTGGTTCAGAGGAAAAGAAATGGCTCTGGCAATTGGATTAAATACTTCTACGGGACGTATTGGTACAGCATTGGCTATGTTCACGCCGGTGCCTTTGGTTAATATGACAGGCCATCTAAGCGCACCGGTGATACTTTCACTGCTGTTGCTTTGTATCGGATTTCTGATCTTCCTGCTGTTTGGTGTTTTGGATAAAAAACTGGATAAGGAAGAAGCAGCAGCCGGTATCTCTTCAGATGACGAGTTTAAGTTCAGAGATATTATTGATATTGCAAAAAATAAAGCATTCTGGTATATTACAGCACTGTGCGTACTGTTTTATTCGGCCGTTTTTCCGTTCATTAAATTTGCCACTAACCTGATCGTACAGAAATTTGGTATTTCGGATACTTTTGCCGGCTATATTCCTGCTCTGTTGCCTTTCAGTGCACTACTGCTTACACCTCTGTTTGGTAGTATGTACGATAGGAGAGGACGTGGGGCTTCCATTATGGTTCTGGGATCTTTGTTGTTGGTTTTTGTACACCTGTTGTTTTCCATTCCGTCGCTTAACAATTTGTATATTGCCGTGGGATTGGTGATGGTATTGGGTGTGGCATTTTCAATGGTGCCATCAGCAATGTGGCCTTCGGTTGCCAAAATTATTCCGGAAAATAAACTTGGTACAGCATATGCGATGGTGTTCTGGGTTCAAAACTGGGGTATCATGGGAGTGCCTCTTCTCATCGGAAATGTTCTCGATAAGTATTGTATTAGTGGACATGTCCAGAAAATGGTAGATGGTAAAATGATTGAAGTTACGCAGTATAATTATACTATTCCGATGTTGATTTTCGCCTGTTTTGGTGGCGTGGCCATTTTATTTGCATTTCTCCTGAAACATGAAGATGCAAAAAAAGGATACGGACTGGAAAGACCCAATATTAATAAATGATAAAATAGTAGATTTTGTTCTATTATCGACAAGCCAATCTTATGTGAGATTGGCTTGTCGTTTTTTTAGGGGTGTGATTGTAAAATGGCTGTTTTTGCCTTATGTGATATGTAATATTAGGGGGTGTGTATGAAAAAAAACTGCTTTTTTGCTCAAATGGTTATAAAATATAGGGGTATTCTTGTATTTTGTAAATATCAAAATGTATTGTGTTTTGTGTTTTAATGCATCATTATGTAATGTAAAACGTTTTTATTGTAATCAAAATGATATTTATATGCGGAAAATATTGTACATTTGTGTCGGTTTTATTACTGCCGATATAAATAATCAATAAACGAACTATAATATGTGTGGATTTGTAGGAATATTCGACCTGAAGGTAAAAGCAGAAGATTTGCGTTCTCAGGTGCTTAAGATGTCAAAGAAAATTCGTCATCGCGGACCCGATTGGTCAGGGATTTATTGTGGAGAGAAGGCAATTTTGTCACATGAACGGCTTTCGATTGTGGATGTTGCTTCGGGTAAACAGCCATTGTTCAGTAAAGATGGGAATCTGATTCTTGCTGTGAATGGCGAAATATATAACCATCAGGAAATTCGTGAACGTTATGCTGGTAAATATGAGTTTCAGACTAAATCTGACTGCGAAGTAATCCTTGCATTGTATCGCGATAAAGGTCCTGCTTTTTTGGAAGATCTGAGCGGTATTTTTGCTTTTTGTCTTTATGATAAAGAAAAAGACATCTTCATGGTTGGTCGTGATCATGTCGGAATTATTCCTTTGTATATGGGCTGGGATAAGCAGGGTAATTTCTATGTGGCCTCAGAATTGAAGTCTTTGGAAGGATATTGCAATATTATTCAGGAATTTATGCCGGGTCACTATCTCTACAGTCCTGATGGAGAAGTGAAGAAATGGTATGTGCGCGACTGGATGGAATATGATAATGTGAAGGATAACACAACGAGCATTAATGAGTTGCGTACTGCACTTGAAGATGCTGTTCGTCGTCAGTTGATGTCCGATGTTCCTTATGGAGTTCTGTTGTCCGGTGGGCTTGATTCCTCCATTATTTCTGCTGTTGCCAAAAAATTTGCATCAAAAAGAGTGGAAGACGGAAGTACTCAGGATGCATGGTGGCCTCAGTTGCATTCATTTGCAGTAGGGCTCGAAGGTTCTCCAGATTTGGTGGCAGCCCGCAAAGTGGCCGATTATATCGGTTCTGTTCACCACGAAATCCACTTCACGATTGAAGAAGGTCTCGATGCGGTCAGTGATGTGATCTATCATCTTGAAACTTATGATGTAACTACAGTACGTGCTTCAACTCCAATGTATCTGATGGCTCGCGTTATTAAGTCGATGGGAGTGAAGATGGTGCTTTCGGGAGAAGGAGCTGATGAAATATTCGGGGGTTACCTTTATTTTCATAAAGCACCGAATGCTAAAGAATTTCATGAAGAAACAGTTCGTAAACTCGACAAACTGCATCTCTATGATTGTTTGCGTGCTAATAAATCGTTGGCAGCATGGGGTGTTGAAGGTCGTGTTCCTTTCCTAGACAAAGAATTTATGGATGTTGCCATGCGCCTGAATCCTAAAGATAAAATGGCTGGCGAAGGTAAAATGGAGAAATGGGTACTTCGCAAAGCTTTTGAAGATTACTTGCCCGAATCTGTTACATGGCGTCAGAAAGAGCAATTTTCGGATGGTGTGGGCTATAGTTGGATTGATACGCTGAAAGCCCGTGCTAACGCTAAGATATCTGATCAGGAATTGGCGAATGCTAAATATCGTTTCCCGATTAATCCTCCTAAAACAAAAGAAGAATACCTGTACCGTACAATTTTCACAGAACATTTCCCCTCGGATTCGGCTGCGGCTACGGTACCATCTGATCCTTCGGTTGCATGTAGTACTCCTATTGCTTTGGAGTGGGACGAAAGCTTCAAAAAGAATGCAGATCCATCAGGGCGTTCGGTACTGTCGGTTCACAATGATGCAAAGGAGAATTGATAAACAGATTCTCTCTTTAAAACGAATAATGCCTCTCAATTGGGAGGCATTATTCGTTTTAAAGAGTGGTGCGCTATGTGGCAAAATGTTTTGAAGTGCAGTTTGGGAAAAGCTGATGGAGTGAATATAAATAAAAAAGCAGACACATCATGCATCTGCTTTTTATATTTTATCGTTGAGTAATTGAATTTTGATCTATTAATTCTACTTTACATTTGATTTGTTTTCCGGAACCTTCTTCGGTTAGTAATACTTCCGGTGCTGTATCTTTTTGAGGATCTTTCGTCTTGAAAGCGATTTTGTATTTCTTTTCTTTGTCAGCCTGGAACTTTACCAGATAATGTTTGTGATAGTCAGGGATGATTTTACAAGCGCCGGTTTGAAGCTCAACTGTGGGTTTGTTATTGAGAGTGGCGTCCCATCCTTTATAATGTCTGATTTCGACTATGCGTTCTCCGGCTTTAACTTTGACTGCTTTGGGCCATCCTTTGTAAAAACTGCCGACAGTCTGAGAGTCTACTTTTACAAGTAGTGCGGCTTCTAAATAACTCTTTCCCTGGATGTTAACTTTGTCTTTTTCTCCTTTAATCTCAAACATTTCAGTGGCTGAAACTTTGTCCCCGCAATAAGCTTTCGGAGTTATGCAATTTGAAAATAAAGGCACTGATAAACAGGCTAAAAACAATAGATTAATTGTTTTAATACGCATACACTAATGCTGATTATTTATGTAAAGTTTCGGGGTATGTCCGTAACAATACCCTCCTTAGATTTGGTAGTGCAAAATTCGGTTTTTTTGTCGATATCCGCAATATGATGTTGAACTGTAGAAGTTAATAATTAATATTTAATTTACAAATAAATGGATAATTGATTATTTCACAATGCTAAATTAAAGTTAAAATACTGGCTGTGATGCAGGTTGTGGGTATGTTTCTTTTTTTGTATTTTTGGTAGTTCAAATGAGGTATTTCTATATTGTTCAAAATCAAGAATAAAAGACTATGGGTATTTTTAATTTTTTCTCAAAGGAAAAGCAGGAAACGCTGGATAAAGGATTGGAAAAGACCAAAAACAGCGTGTTCTCTAAACTTTCGCGCGCAATTGCCGGCAAATCGAAAGTGGATGACGAAGTGCTTGATAACCTAGAGGAAGTACTTGTTACGTCAGACGTTGGGATTGAAACTACGCTTCGTATTATTAAGAGGATTGAAGAAAGAGTTTCTCGCGATAAATACATGGGGACGTCCGAGCTGAATGCTATTCTGAAAGAAGAAGTTGCAGCTTTATTGGCTCAAAATAATACCGGAGAAATGCTCGATTTCTCGAATCCATCCGACAAAAAACCTTATGTTATTATGGTGGTTGGCGTTAATGGAGTCGGTAAAACAACAACGATAGGTAAGCTTGCATATCAGTTTAAGAAAGCCGGTAAAAGTGTTTATCTTGGAGCTGCTGATACATTTAGAGCTGCTGCGGTGGAGCAACTTGTGATTTGGGGTGAAAGAGTGGGGGTTCCTGTTGTGAAACAACAAATGGGCTCGGATCCGGCATCCGTAGCGTTTGATACGCTAAGTTCTGCAAAAGCCAATGATGCTGATGTTATTATTATTGATACTGCGGGCCGTTTGCATAACAAAGTGAACCTGATGAATGAACTTACGAAAATCAAAAATGTGATGCAAAAGGTGATTCCTGATGCACCGCATGAAGTTCTTTTGGTTTTGGATGGTTCTACCGGACAAAATGCTTTTGAACAGGCACGTCAGTTTACCAAGGCTACAGAAGTGACCGCGCTTGCAATTACAAAACTCGATGGAACAGCAAAGGGTGGAGTTGTAATTGGAATCTCAGATCAATTTAAAATTCCGGTACATTATATAGGTCTTGGTGAAGGGATGGAAGATCTTCAGGTATTTGCCAAGGATGAGTTTGTGGAATCATTATTCAAATAACATTTCGTATAGTTCCTAAATTTATTTACAAGATCATGAAACGTATTGTTGCTTCGGTAATGTTATTGTGCGCGATTGTTTTGCTTGCACAATCCCAAAACAAACAAATTTTACCATTGTGGCCGAATGGAGCGAAAGAAAGCAATGGTATTACGACTCCTGAAAAAACGGAAAACCAACATCGAATTATAAATATATCAGAAGCTTCTATAACGGTTCAGTTGCCGGCTGCGTCAAAGGCTACGGGGGCCGCTGTGGTAATCTGCCCTGGGGGTGGTTATATCGCAGAAGCGGCTTTTCATGAAGGATATCAGTTTGCTGATTGGCTCAATGAACATGGAATTGCCGGAATCGTATTAAAATATCGCTTACCAAACGGACACTCCGATATTCCTTTAACCGATGCAAAGCGTGCAATGCGTCTCGTTAGAGCTCATACCAATGAATGGAATATTGATCCGAAGAAAATTGCTATTGCAGGGTTTTCTGCCGGAGGCCATTTGGCATCGACTCTGGGTACTCATTTTGATGATGGTGATGCCAAGGCGTCTGATGCGGTTGAGCGTTTCTCCTCGCGACCTGATTTAATGCTTCTTTTCTATCCGGTTGTGTCCATGAAGAAAAATGTAACTCATGCCGGATCAAGATCGAATCTTTTAGGACAGAATCCGCCCTCAGAGCTTGAAGATCTGTATTCGAACGAGTTACAGGTCAAAGCAAATACACCGCCAACGATTCTGTTTCTTAGCGATGATGATGGTGCAGTTCCTCCGGTAAATAGCATTCAGTTCTATAATGCTTTGAAGGAGAAGAAAATCCCTTCATCCATGGCGATATTTCCAACCGGAGGCCATGGCTGGGGAATGAGAACGAATGTCTCTTTCTGGCAAATTTGGAGAGAAATGCTTGCCGATTGGTTTGTCAAATATCAGTTTGTAAAGCAATAATTAAAAAGAATAGTATTACAGAGAGAATCATACTTTACGAGTAAAGCAATGTTTCTCTCTTTTTTTAATAGTTGTTTTTTGAAAATTAAATGATTATAGATATGAGAAAGTTTATTTTTATAGCAGTGTTAAGTTTATGTGCTGCCAGCTTATTTGCCCAGCAGGAACCTATGGCAAAGGCAGCTCTTGAGAAAGCCGTTGGCATGATGAAAAGTTCACCGGTTAAAATAGTTTTTGCAACTACGATTGAATCAGCTTCAAGCAAAAAGAAAAATAATGTATCGGGAACGTTAGTTGTGATGGGGAATAAATTTCATCTGACAATGAATGGAACGGAAGCCTATTTTGATGGTAAAACACAATGGGTGTATGTGCCGGAGAGCAATGAGGTGACAATTTCTATCATTTCGGCACGGGATCAGAAGCAAATGAACCCACTTTCGGTATTGTCGCAATACAGTGGAAAGGATACGAAAATCATGTATAGCCGTGAAGCCAGCACTTCCGCCAATCAGGTTGCGATTGATCTGTTTCCTACTTCAAAATCAGCTAACGAGTTTCGTATTCTTGTAAAACTTGATAAGCGTTCAAATGCGCCTCAAATGCTACAGCTTTTTGGTCGCGATGGATCAAAAACAACTGTAACCATTAAATCTTTTCAGAAAATATCCACTGATAACAAGAGTTTTACGTTTGATGTGAAAGCACATCCCAAAGTAAGTGTGAACGATTTGCGCTAATCGTTCTTTTTTACTTTCTTTTTGTATATTTTTCATGCAGTGCAAACGTTTGCTTTGATATATTATCAAAAACAAACGTTTGCAATCTTATCTGAAAATTTGTTGCCCTACATTTGTCACTGAATTTATCTCTGTGCAGTCGATGTGCTTATGATAAATTAGTTTAAGTGTTAACAATAAATCTTTTTATGCATGAAGAATTTGAATGTTCTTTCTACGCTTCCCACGCGTAGATGGTGGACGATCCTCCTTGCGCTTCTCTTTGCAATGAGTATTTCCGCTCAAACAATTTCTGTGAAAGGCGTTGTGAAAGATGCCAAATCAGGAGAAACAATTGTCGGTGCTAATGTTATAGTTAAAGGCACCACTACGGGAACGGTTACCGATGTTAACGGTAATTTCTCACTCAATGCTCCTTCCAATGCAACTTTAGTCGTAAAATATGTCGGCTATCAGGATGCAGAATTACCCGTTGCGGGAAAATCCAATTTAGTTATTAATTTACAGGAAAGCTCGATTGCTTTATCAGAAGTAGTTGCTATCGGTTATGGTCAGGTAAAGAAAAACGACCTGACAGGTTCGGTTGTGGCTGTCAGCACAGACAAGATGAATAAAGGGTTGGCTACTTCTTTTACAGATATCTTGTCGGGTAAAATGGCCGGGGTGAACATCTCTACATCGGGCGGAGCTCCGGGAGCCGGTGCAACTATCCGTATTCGTGGTGGGTCATCCATGAGCGCAAGTAACGATCCGTTAATTGTAGTTGATAACGTGCCTATTGAAGGATCCGGCGTGAACGGTATGTCAAATCCCCTTTCCGGTATCAATCCGCAGGATATTGAAACATTTACGGTGTTGAAGGATGCTTCTGCAACTGCTATTTATGGGTCAAGAGCTTCGAATGGTGTTATTCTTATAACTACCAAAAAAGGCTCTTTGAAGCAGAAATTTGCAGTGTCTTATGATGGAAGTGCTTCTGTAAGTACAATAGCAAAGAAAGTAGATGTTTTATCTGCAGATGAATTCAGAACGTTTGTTCGTGACTATTGGGCAGGTTCACCTTCAGTTCCGGCTCTTCTTGGTAATTTTAATACCAACTGGCAGGATTTAATTTACAAAACAGCTTGGGGACATGACCACAACTTAAGTATTGCTGGTGCAGCCGGCAAACTTCCATACCGTGTTTCTGTCGGATATACCAATCAGGATGGTATTCTGAAAACGTCTAATTACTCACGTACTACAGCATCTTTAAGTTTGAATCCAACTCTGTTGAACGATCATTTGAAAGTTAATGCGAATGTAAAGGGTTCTTATTCAACTAACCGTTTTGCCGATACAGGCGCTATTGGTGCTGCGTTAGAATTTGATCCTACACAACAAATTTACTCTGCAAGCAAGTATGGCAACAATTATTTCATGTGGCTGAAAACAGACGGTACACCACAATCTTTGGGAACAGCCAATCCACTTTCGGTTCTGACAGAGAAAAGAGATGTTTCTTACGTTTATCAAAGTATCGGTAATCTTCAACTCGATTATAAATTTCACGCTATTCCTGAACTGAGAGCCAATTTGAACCTTGCTTATGACATCTCTAAATCGGATGGTTCTACAACAATAAATGCAAATTCACCGATATCATACGTTTGGGGGTCAAAGAAGAATGGTGCAGGTTCGTATGCTCCATACTATCAGAAAAAAACCAATACTTTGCTTGATTTCTATCTGGACTATGCCAAAACATTCGGCGTTCACTCTATCGACCTGATGGGTGGTTACTCCTGGCAGCACTTCTTTAATACAAGCTGGTCATCAACAGTATATACTGATAATGTAGCCAATGTTCCCCGTGTTGATTATCCTACAGCATATCAATTGGTATCGTTCTTTGGACGTTTCAATTATACATTGATGGACAGATATCTATTGACCTTTACGCTGCGTGATGACGGAACTTCACGTTTCAGCAAAGACAATCGCTGGGGTCTTTTCCCATCAGTGGCTTTAGCATGGAAAATGAAAGAAGAATCGTTCCTTAAAGATGTTAACTGGTTAAGCGATTTGAAATTGAGATTGGGTTATGGTCAAACCGGTCAGCAAAACCTGAATATCAGCAACGACTATCCTTATATTCCAACTTACAATTTAAGTACATACAATGATGCTCAGTACCTGTTTGGAAGTCAATGGTATCACTTGCTGCGTCCTTCTTATTTCAACACAAGTTTGAAATGGGAAAGCACAACAACATACAATGCCGGAATTGATCTGGGCTTCTTAAACAATAGAATTACAGCAAGCGTTGATGTATATAAAAGAGTAACCGATAACATGATAAATGTTATTCCGGTAGCTGCAGGTACTAACTTCATCAATGAAATGGTAACCAATATTGGTAGCATGGAAAATAAAGGTGTTGAGTTTACAATTACAGGAAAGCCAGTTGTATCACGCCATTTTACATGGGATCTGAGCTATAATCTTGGTTATAATAAAAATGAAATTACAAAACTGACCAGTTCGCCTGATGCCTCTTATGGAGTTCCTGGTGGTGATATCAGCGGTGGTACAGGAAATAAGATCTATATCCAGAAAGTAGGATATCCGGTCAACTCATATTATGTTTACAAACAGGTGTACGATACCAAAGGAAATCCGATTGAAGGAGCCTACAACAATAATGCAACATTGTACTGCGACCACAGTCCGGCTCCTGATGTAACAATGGGTCTGTCTTCCCGCATGAATTACAAACAATGGTATTTGAATTTCTCTATGCGCGCAAGCATTGGAAATTATAACTACAATAATGTTCAGTCGTCTAAAGAATTTAAAAACCAATCATTCACAACCGGTAGTTTGAAGAACCTATTGTCGACATCACTTGATACCAACTTCAAGAATGCTCAATACATCTCGGATTACTATATTCAGAATGCTTCATTTGCAAAAATGGACAATGTAACATTAGGTTATAATTTTGATAAGTTCTTAGCATCCAAATTGAGAGCAAGTGTATACGGAACCGTACAAAATGTATTTACCATTACTAAGTATAAAGGTCTTGATCCTGAAGTTTCCAATGGTATAGACAATAATATCTATCCTCGTCCTCGTGTATTTATTATGGGATTAAGAGTTAACTTCTAAACACAGCATACAATGAAAACAATAAAATTTCTAACTATTATAGGTGTGGTTGCGTTAGCATCATTTACTCTTAGTTCTTGTGTAAATGATTTGGACGTGACGCCGTTAAATAAATCTATTTCTACAGAGACAACAACATTCTCTAATACATCAGGCGCTTATATCAGCTATTTGGCAAAAGTTTATGCAGGATTTGCTACCGGTGGTATTCAGGGAGGTGATGCAAACGTAGACGTAGTGGGAATGGACGGAGGTAGCCAGGCTGGCTATTTACGCCCGTTATGGAACTTGCAGGAATTACCTACCGAAGAAGCAATGTGTTGCTGGAACGACCAAACAATTGGAAATTTCCATGCTTTGAACTGGACTGCATCTGATGTGTTCATTAAAGGTTTTTATTCTCGTTTGTACTATCAGATAACTATTGCAACAGCATTTCTTCAGGAAACTACTGATGATAAACTTGCATCTAGAAATGTTTCATCAACATTGAAAGACTCTATTGCTACTTTTAGAGCAGAGGCTCGTTTTCTGCGCGCTTTGGCTTACTACAATGTGCTTGATATGTTTCGTAACGGACCTCTTGTAAATGATGCAAGTCCTATTGGTTCTGCAACGTTGCCGGCTTATGCTGATTCTCAAACTATCTTTAAATTTATCGAAAGTGAACTTACCGATTGTCAGGCAAAATTGAGTAATCCGGTAGTTGGTAATTCAAATCAGTATGGACATGCAAACAAAGCTGCTGCATGGTCATTGCTGGCTCGTTTATATTTGAATGCCAATGCTTTCCTTGGAACAAATGATGCCAAATATTACACTTCTTGTATTGAAAACTGTAACAAAGTGACTGCTATCGGTTATACTTTGGAACCGGTTTATCAAAACCTTTTTGTTACGGATAATTACAATTCAAAAGAGATTATTTTCCCAATCGTAATAGATGGTACTAATCTTACATCATGGGGTGGAATGCAATTCCTGGAATGTTCTGCAACCGCTTCCGACGGATCATACAATCCTTTGAATGCTCCGGGTACCTGGGGTGGTAACCGTGCCACTATGCAATTCCTTGATAGGTTTAAATCAATGTCGAATTATCAGGATGATGCTCGTTATAAAATGTTGTATACAGGTTATAACCATACAAGTATTGATGATCAGTCGGATTTCAAACAAGGTGTACAGGTTTTCAAATTTAGCAACTTGAGTAGTACAGGAGTTAAAAATACGGCTTCTTTCGCTAGCACTGACTTTCCAATGTTTCGTTTAGGTGACATATACCTGATGTATGTAGAAGCATTTTTACGCGGAGGTGCAGGAGCAAACCAAACTACAGCATTGAAATATATTAATGATTTGAGTAAAAGAGCAAACTCTATTTCAGGAGGAAACTATAGCGCTTCTGATTTGACTCTTTCATTTATTCTGGAAGAACGTGCCCGTGAAATGTTTTGGGAATGTACCCGTCGTACAGACTTGGTTCGTTTTGGCAAACTAACGGATGCTAACTATGTATGGCAGTGGAAAGCAGGAGTAAAGGCCGGAGCAGGATCGGATAGCTATAGAAACTATTATCCAATACCAACCGCAGACCTGACAGCCAATACAAATTTGAAACAAAATACCGGTTATTGATTATTCAATCAGATTGTCATCTGGTAAACGAAACAAAAGATACCTTATGAAAAAAATATTAATTTTCACTGCTTTTTTAATGGCAGTAATATTCGTAGGATGTTCGGATGATGCTAAATTGATGATTTCGGCAAATCCCGTAGCTCCTGTATTAAGTGCTCCCAGCCAATCGACTACAGCCTATGTAAAAGATTCAGCTGCATATATTTTAAGTATGGATAGCACAGGTCTTGCAGAAACTTTCAAAGTGTCTGCTGCAGATTACGGAGTGAGCGCTCCGGTAACTTATAGCCTTCAGATTGATAAAGCAGGTAATAATTTTGCTAATGCGCAGACGATTACAAGTTCTTCAACAACGAGTTTGGCAGTAACAGTAGTGCAGCTGTATAATGCTATGACAGGTGCAACCGCTCTGAACCTTCCAACAAATGTAAAGGCAAGTATTGATGTGCGCGTCATGGCAACAATCGGAGCTTCTTTGCAGCCTGCTTACTCAAATGTAAAAACCATTATTGTAAAACCATTACCATCTTTGAAACCGTATTACGCGGTAACTCCTAAACCATATTATATTATTGGCTTGGGTGATGGAGCATGGAACAATAGTCCGGCAGGTCTTGGGGTTTCTTTATATCCTATGAGTGTTGTCAGTGGATTTGCTTATACCAGTGCCGGTGCCGGAACATTTACATTTACGGGTTACTTTAAAGCATCGAGAACATTCAAGTTGATTCGCGATGTAGGTAGCTGGAATGAACAATGGGGTAACTCAGGTCAGGATGGCATAGATAATCCTGTTCATAATGATGGAGGTTCGAAAAACTTTAAAGTACCCTCTGATGGTTATTATACCATTACATTGAATTCAATTTCAAATACGGTGAAAATTGTAGCAGCCAGTGCTCCTGCCAAATCTTTCGGTGCTATTGGTATGATTGGTGAATTTAACGGCTGGGGAACAGATGTTGCTATGACAGCATCCGAAACTACCAATAATCACTACTGGTACACAACTTATACATTTAGTTCGGATTTCACACCTCCGGTAGGAAGTGGTGGAATGAAATTCCGCGCAGATGCCGCATGGACCAATAACTGGGGTGCAGGTTATTTCCCGGTTGGAATCGGGACAAACGGAGGTACCAATGTTCCTCACATGGCCGGAACATACAAAGCCTTGTTTAATGACGTTGACGGATGTTACTATTTCGTGAAACTGTAAGTTAATCCTGACGTTTAATATGAATTATTCTTCACGGACTTTGCAAAAAGTCCGTGAGGTTTAACTTCCATCTTTAACCAAAACCTCTGATCGGCTTGTTTCAAAACAGGCTATCGTATTTTCTTCCCATGAAAACACTCTCTGCAATATTTCTTTACTTGTTATGTATAAGCAGCATAGCAGGTCAGGTTGTTACAACAAACCCCGTGCTTGTAACGAAAGATGCAGGAGTGATTTCCGTTATATTTGATGCTGCTCAGGGTAGTGCCGGGCTGAAAGATGATGCCGGTCCGATTTACGCGCATACCGGTGTTATTACCAATTTGAGCACATCTTCCAGCGACTGGAAACATGTTATAACCGACTGGCCTACCTCAACTAATCAATCTTCTGTCAATCTTGCCAAAAACAAACTGACTTCTCTTGGAAATAACAAATGGAAACTGACTATTACTCCCGATATTTATTCTTATTATGGCATTACCGATGCCTCGGAAACGGTTACCAAACTGGCTTTTGTGTTTCGTAATGCAGACGGAAGCAAAACGGGTAAGAACGCCGACGGATCTGATATTTTCGTGTCGGTTTATGCTGCGTCAGCTCTGACGGTGAAGCTAGCGACACCAACATCTAATACGTTGATGCCTTTGAATACCGCATCTACGATAACGGCCAATTCATCAGCTTCCGCTAATATGGCACTATATATCGGAGCAACTTCTTCTTCAAATATTACAGCTACCACTCCGGTAGCGCAATCGAATGGCGTTACAACATTATCGTCTTCGTACACATTTACTACACCGGGTAACTATTATGTCATCGCGACAGCTACAACCAGCGGTGGTAGTACAGCATCCGACACTTCTTATGTTTGTGTGCCGAAAATACAACCTCTAGCAGATCGTCCTTCAGGATTGAAAGAGGGACTTACAAAAAATCCGGACGGATCGGTGACGTTTTGTCTCTCATTGGGCAAAAGCGCTCCTGTCTCGGCTTTTACCCGGGTATTTATCTTGGGCGATTTTAATAATTACAAACTGGACAACAATTACCTGATGAATCTTCAGGCTGATAATACAACTTACGGTACGGATGTCAACTTTTATTGGCTGACCGTTTCCGGTCTGGATGCTTCAAAAGAATATGCTTACCAGTATTATGTGGATGGACTTGCCGGAACTAATGCTGTCAGGGTGGGAGATCCTTACGCTGAAAAGATTCTCGATCCGGCTAACGATAAATATATCGGTTCTTCCATTTATCCGAATTTGAAATTATATCCATCCGCCTTGACGAGCGGGATACTGTCGTGCTTTACCATTAATTCATCAAATTATAACTGGCAATATTCATCGTCATTCAATCCTCCATTGCAATCACAGCTTACAATTTACGAGATGCTGTTTCGCGATTTTACGTCTGAAAAGTCAGTGCAGGCAGCTATCAGTAAACTCGATTATCTCAAAGAACTGGGGGTAAATGCGGTTGAGCTTATGCCGATAATGGAGTTTGACGGGAATGATAGTTGGGGATACAACCCGAATTTCTACTTTGCAACAGACAAAGCTTACGGAACCAAAGCCGACTACCAGCAATTTGTTGATGAATGTCATAAACGGGGAATTGCTGTAATTCTCGACATTGTGTTCAATCATACATGGGGTTTGAGTCCTTATTGCCTTGTCTATTGGGATGCGGCAAATGGCCGTCCTGCTGCTGCCAATCCCTATTATAATGCTTTGGCACCTCATCCTTACAGTGTTGGTAATGATATAAATCATACTTATGCTCCTGTAAAAGCCTGGCTGTCCCGCGCTTTGAAGTTTTGGCTGACGGAATACAAAGTTGACGGCTTTCGTTTTGACCTGAGCAAAGGGCTCACGCAAACAGCTTCGAACGGAGGCGCCGTAAATCCGAATGCCACCCTTAATTGCAGCACATACGATCAAAGCCGTATCGATAATATCAAAACGTATGTAGATGCAGTGAAATCGACCAATCCGAAAGCATACGCTATTCTGGAACATTTTTGTGATGACGCAGAAGAAAATGCATTGGCTGCTTATGATAGTACGATGCTTTGGCGCAATGTTTCTTATGCTTTTCAACAGGCAGCAATGGGCTATGTTGACGGCTCGGATTTTTCACGATTGGCATCTTCTTCGCAATCGGGTGGTGCAGTCAAGCTGCCAACCAATCGGGTGGCTTATGCCGAAAGTCACGACGAGTACCGGATGGGGTATAAAGCCATCACGTGGGGCGTAACTGATGTGAAAGATACAACCAATGTGATGAAACAACTTGCCGTATGTGGTGCTTTCGCTTTTCTGAGTCCGGGCCCCCGAATGATGTGGGAATTCGGAGAATTGGGGGCGAATTACAATTCAAAAGGTTCAAATGGCAGTGACAATATCACAAGTGCTTTCCCTGCCGAATGGGGTTTCCTGAATATTCCGGCACGAAAAGCGTTACACGATAATTATCAGAAAATTTTGAATTTGAGATTGAAGTATCCGTCGCTGTTTTCAAATCCAACATCATGGAGTTGGCAGGTGTCAGCCAGTGATTGGTCTGCCGGTCGTAATGTTTATCTCACAGATGGAAAAACTTCGGCAGTCGTACTTGGAAATTTCACGGGAACCGGAGCTGTTTCGGCTAGTGCGCCGTTCGACAAAACGGGTATTTGGTATGAATTACTTACCGGCGATTCTATTAATGTAACCGCTACGCCAATGACCATTGCACTGCCGGAATTCGGTCTGAAAATTTATACAAATATCAGAATTACACCGGCACCGGTGGATACTGCAACGCAGAAAACAGTGCTGATTTTTCCGAATCCGGTAGAAGATATGATGTATATTTCGGGAGCTCCCGCTAATTCAGTGCAGATTTCGGATGTCAACGGACGACTTGTTGTTGTAAAAGATATTGAGAATAATCGTGTAAATGTATCAATGTTGCAGACTGGTATGTATCTCGGTAAGGTATTTTTCCGGGATGGCACCACTAAGGCTATAAAAATATGCAAGCGATAGTGTAAATTTGTCAGTGAAAACGTTTGCACTGTACCTTAAAATCATTTCCTTATGCCGAATAGCCAGATAACAATAAAAGATATAGCTAAAGCTCTGAATGTTTCCGTTTCAACGGTATCGAGAGCTTTGAATGATAGCCCTGACCTGAGTGGTGCAACCAAGCAGCAGGTACAGGAATATGCGCGTCAGCATCACTACAAACCGAATTTGCTTGCTCTGAGCATGAAAAAACGGGAAAGCAAAACAATAGGTGTGATAGTACCGCAGATTATTCATCATTTTTTTTCTTCTGTGTTGGAGGGAATGATGGATGTGGCCGAGAGGGAAGGTTTTAATGTGTTGTTGTTCCGGTCGCGTGATAGTTTTGAGAAAGAGCAGCACAGCGTACAGCAGCTGATTTCTTCGCAGGTCTGTGGTGTCTTGACTTCCATCGCCAAAGAAACAACTCATTATGAGCATTTTCAGGAGCTGGTGGATAATAATATTCCGGTAGTTTTTTTCGACCGTATTTGTGTTGATATTCCTTCGAATCGCGTGGTGATTGATGATTACGCAGGAGCTTTAGCTGCAACTGAATATTTGATCAAAACAGGTTGCCATCGAATAGCGTTTTTCTGTTCGCCACTCAATCTTGAAATTTCCAAAAATCGACGCGGAGGTTATCTGGATGCTTTAAGCAAACATGGTATTCCTGTTGATAAAGACCTGATTAAGATTTGTGACAATTATGACGAAGCTATTCCGGTGGCAACAGAAATGCTGCAGTCGGAAAACCGTCCGGATGCCTTTTTTGCAGTGAATGACGAAACCGCTTTAGGTATTTTGCATGCAACCAAGCACTTGCATTTTAAAATACCGGAAGAAATTTCAATTTGCGGGTTTACCGACGGTTTTGCTGCTATTGCGTCCGACCCACAGCTTACTACCGTAGGGCAAAGCGGACAGGATGTAGGTCGCAGTGCTATGGAGTTATTAGTAGAAAAGATAAGACACAAAGGAGATCAACCATTGATAAAGAATAAAATCATAAAAACAAAATTAATTGTAAGAGAAACGACACGATAATATAACAACTTGAGAGATTGAACTATAATAGTGTTGCGTTTCAACAAAGGATTCTTTAAATAAATGCCTGAGTTGAAGCATTAATAGGCAATCATAAGATTAGTAGGGGATTGCTAAATATTTAGAGGCGTATGAAACTAATTTTTTCGGTAGATTATTTTACTTCGTGGGGGCAAACAGTGTACGTGGAGGGTTCGATACCGGAGCTTCAACCCGCAGAAATGTCTTTTTCTGACAACCATCTATGGAAACTCACGCTCGACATTCCGTCTGATGTGCCCTCATTTACATATTCTTATTATGTTAAGGATCAGGAAGGTGCTATAATAAAAGAGTGGGGGAAGCCACGTGTTTTCGAATCAAAGGAAAACATTGCGATTTATCACCTGAAAGACCAATGGATGGGTATTCCCTATAATAGTCCGTTCTTCTCGTCAGCCTTTACCAAAGCTTTTTTTGCACCCGATAAGAAGAAAAAAATTGCATCTTCAATAGCAGAAACATCCATCACCTTCAGGGTTTTTGCACCAGAGATTCGAGGGGGTAAATGTTTGGCTCTGGTTGGGAATAATACAGTATTGGGAAACTGGAAGGTTAAGAAGTCGCTCCTGATGAGCAACGAAAATTTTCCGGAATGGTCTATTACGCTGGATCGCTCAAAACTCAAAGCTCCGTTTGAATACAAGTTCGCAGTAGCAGATCCGGATACTTTGTCAGTTGAAGAATGGGAAAACGGGACAAACCGTGCGGTGACTGCTTTGCCTCCTAAAGATGAAGAGCTCATCATTACCTGCGGTGTTTACCGGGGCAATAATCCGGCATGGAAATGTGCCGGAGTGGCTATTCCGGTGTTCTCTTTGCGTTCGGAAACAAGTTTTGGTATTGGTGATTTTGCAGACCTCAAAAAAATGATAGACTGGGCTGCAAATACAGGTCAGCGTGTTGTTCAGCTACTACCTGTGAACGATACCACCATGACTCACACCTGGACAGATTCCTATCCTTACAATGCCAACACAATTTTTGCATTGCATCCGCTTTATCTGAGCATTTCAGTGTTTGAAAAGATCAAAGATAAAGAGGTGATGAAATTTGCAAATGAAATGCAAAAGGAACTGAATGCTTTGCCGGAGGTGGACTATGAGGCCGTATCGGATGCTAAATGGAAAATCTACAGAACAGCATACAACGAACAGTATACAAAGGTCAATAATACAGCTGCTTATAAGGATTTTGTAGAGCAAAACAAAGAATGGTTGTATCCTTATTGTACCTTTTGTTATTTGAGGGACAAGTATAAAACTGTGGATTTTCGTCAGTGGAAAGAATATGCGATATTCAGTCCTGCGATAATTGAAGAATTGTGCAATAAAAATTCGCAAGACTATGACGAAATTGCCATTCACAGCTTTTTACAATATCACTTACATAATCAGTTGAAAGAAGCTTCGGATTATGCCCGTTCTAAGGGTGTTATCCTGAAAGGAGACATTCCTATCGGAGTCAGTCCGTGCAGTGTGGAAGCGTGGACCGAACCCCATTTGTTTAATCTTGATGCTCAAACCGGCGCTCCGCCTGATGATTTTTCTATCACAGGTCAAAACTGGGGTTTTCCGACATACAACTGGGAGCGGATGAAGCAGGACGGTTTCAGATGGTGGCGCAGACGCTTTACCAAAATGGCCGACTATTTCGATGCTTACCGTATTGACCATTTGCTGGGGTTTTTCCGTATTTGGGAAATTCCGATGGATGCCGTTCAGGGTTTGCTGGGGCATTTTAGCCCGGCGCTTCCTATGGGTAGACAAGAGTTGCAGGCAAACGGTTTTTGGATTGACGAAGAGAGACATTTGAAACCGTATATCCGTTATTACCAGCTGAATGAAATGTTTGGTAATGCAACAGACGAAGTTATTGCAAAGTATCTTGTTGAAAAAGGATCGGGAGCTTTCGGACTGAAGGAAGAGTTCAGTACTCAACGTAAGATTGAAGCGTATTTTGCTGCTACCGGAGAAGACACCAATGTACGCGACGGGCTGTACGCTTTAGTTGCGGAGGTATTATTCGTGAAAGATCCACGTGACACTCAGAAGTTTCATCCACGCATTACAGCTCAATATACCTACAGCTATAAAGCATTGTCGGACAGCGATAAATATACATTCGACCGCTTGTACGATCACTTTTATTATCAACGTCACAACTATTTCTGGTCGGAACAGGCAATGCAGAAACTTCCGGATCTTATCACATCCACCGAAATGCTGGTATGTGCTGAAGATTTGGGGATGATACCGGCTTGCGTGCCTTATGTGATGAAACAGTTGCACATGCTGAGTCTAGAAATTCAGCGTATGCCTAAAGACCCGACCAAGAAATTTGCCAACACGAATTATTATCCCTACTTGTCGGTTGCAACCACATCCACTCACGACATGAGCACGCTGCGCGGATGGTGGGAAGAAGACGGAGAATTGCGTCAGCAGTATTACAATCAGGTGTTGGGAAAATGGGGTGAAGCGCCTATGTATGCCGAGCCATGGATTTGTAGCAATATTGTACGAAATCACTTGTGGGCGCCTTCTATTCTAACGATTCTGCCTTTACAGGACTGGTTGTCTATTGACGGAGAAATTCGCAGAGTAAATCCACATGACGAACGTATCAATGTTCCGGCAAACCCACGTCATTACTGGAGATACAGAATGCATATCACATTGGAGCAGTTACTTGCGAGTGATGACTTCAACCAAAAAGTGAGATCGCTGATAAAAGAAACAGGAAGATAAATCAACAGAGAACTTAAATCTAACATGAAAACTAAACCCAGACTATCTACAGCCCAAATCCTGAATATGAATTTCGGATTTCTGGGAATCCAATTTGGCTTTGCTCTACAAAATGGCAATGCGAGTCGCATCCTTCAAACTTTTGGTGCAGACGTACAATCGCTGTCCTGGTTTTGGGTAGTTGCTCCGCTTACGGGAATTATTATCCAGCCCATTATCGGTCATTATTCCGATCGAACATGGTGTAAATTAGGCAGACGGAAGCCCTATTTTTTGGCGGGTGCCATCCTTGCTGCTCTGGCTCTTATTTTCATGCCTAATTCAGGTGCTTTGTCAGCCGTAGTTTCACCATTGATTATCGGGGCCGGAATGTTGACTATTATGAATGCTTCGTTCAATGTGGCGATGGAGCCTTTCCGTGCTCTGGTGGCCGATATATTGCCCGATGAACAGCGGACTACCGGCTTTTCCATTCAAACATTTTTGATTGGTATTGGTGCCGTTATCGGTTCATGGTTGCCTTATGTGATGTCGGAATGGATGGGCATCGGAAAAAGTACTCCGCAAGGAGAAATTCCCGTGAATGTTATCATTGCATTCTATGTCGGTGCTGCCGTGATGTTGGGTACAATTATCTGGACCATAGTAAAAACGAAAGAATATCCTCCGGAGGAATATCGTCAGTTTCAACAAGAAGAACCGGCGGAAGAAAAATCAAAGGAGAGCCTGCTCGATATTTTCAAAGATATTGCTCGTATGCCTCTCACCATGAAGCAATTGGGAGTTGTGCAGTTCTTTTCGTGGTTTGCGTTGTTTGCTATGTGGGTGTATACGACTCCGGCTGTAGCTTCGCATGTGTATGGAGCGGTAGATGCCACATCTTCTAATTATCAGGTGGCTGCCGATTGGGTAAATGTTCTCTTTGGCGTATATAATTTGGTAGCTATGCTTTTTGCATTGGCGCTTCCCTGGATTGCAGCCAAAACAAACCGGAAAATTACGCATTCCATTTCCCTGATTTGTGGTGCAGCAGGACTTATTTCCATCTTTTTTATTACAAATCAGTATTGGCTGATCTTGTCTATGGTAGGAGTCGGTATTGCGTGGGCAAGTATTTTGGCGATGCCCTATGCTATTCTGGCAGGTTCCATTCCTCCCCGGAAAATGGGAGTTTATATGGGTATCTTTAATTTTTTTATCACCATTCCACAGATTATTTGCAGCTTATCGGCTGGTCCTATTTTGAAACACATGTTTCATTCCGACGCAACTTACGCACTGTTAATTGCAGGTATCTGTTTGCTGGTCGCTGCCGGTTCTGTTGTATTTGTTAAGGACAAGCACTAATGCCTGGAATACAGAAGAAAGGATGGTTTTTCCTGCTAATTGTGCTCTTTATCTCGTGTGGAAAAACAGAAACTGAGCAAATTACCATTTCAGTCAATTCTCAGGTTCAGGCGGCTGATGTGTCGTTTCTTCCTCAGATTGAGGCGGCAAATATCACGCTTTATAATCAGTCGGGACAGGCTGAAGACATGCTCACAACCTTGAAGAAATCGGGTTGCAACACCATTCGTCTTCGTTTGTGGTATACACCGGCTGACGGGTATTCCGGCTTTTCAGAGGTAAAAACGATGGCGCAGCGGGCGAAAGCGTTGGGGTTAAAAGTCTGGTTGACGGTGCATTATTCCGATACATGGGCCGATCCGGGCGCTCAGACTTTGCCGTCAGCGTGGTCATCCTGTACATTTGCTTCATTGAAAGACAGCGTTTATGCTTACACTCAACGCATAATGAGTCAAATGCAACCCGATTATATTCAGATCGGGAACGAAATAAACAGTGGATTCCTGTGGCCGATAGGTAGATACGACAACATGAGTCAGTTCACGGCACTGCTCGACAAAGGAATTAAGGCTGTGAGAGCCACAAATGCGGCGACCAAAATCATTTTGCATTGTGCCGGAACAACCAATGCCAACTGGCTTTTTTCTCAATTTACATCGCTGGATTACGATGTAATTGGAATTTCCTATTATCCTGTATTTCATGGCAAAGATTTTGATGCCCTAAAGTCTTCATTGAAGAGCCTTGCATCCACATTTGGGAAGAGCGTAGTCATTGCAGAAACCGCTTATCCGTTCACATTAGAATGGAATGACTGGACAAATAATATTGTCGGAACAAGCGATCAACTAGTGAACGGTTATCCTGCTACTCCGACCGGACAGCATGACTTTGTGGCCAAAATTAAAGAAATATCCTGCTCTTATACCGGAGGACTTGGCTTTTGCTACTGGGGAGGAGAATTTATTGCATGGAAAGGTTCTACAGCTACCAATGGCTCCAACTGGGAAAATCAGGCGTTTTATGATTTCAGCAATAAAGCTTTGCCCGTGCTCAATGTCTATAACGGAAAATAATTTGCGCCACTAATCTATTCTTTTGTAGTCATATTGACTTTTTATTGTGCGATACCTATTAGTTTTGCTGATCTTCGATTTCCAATATTAGGAGGGAGCTGTTAAGTTCAGGCAAATTATAGCCCGGAGGGCTTTCATATCAATAGAAAAATTGTTCCAGCTTGCCAATTTTTGTCCGTAGGACATCCATTGTGCATTCCCTATGGGAAATAACTTCACAAAAAAGACTCGGTTTCTATTGATATGTATGCCCTGACGGGCAAAACATAGAACTTAACAGCCCTGTCAATATGGAGGCTTTGCTCCCGACATTTCATCGTTGGTGGTCGTCGTGAGAGGTGCTAATGAGTCTAATTTATATTTACATTGCCGGAAAAAGCCAGAATGATTCTTGTATCAACCATTTAATAATTCTATACCTATGAAAGTCAGAAATCTGTTTTTATTTGTACTTGTCAGTGTGTTGCTGGCTTCCTGCAATACAGAAAAGAAATCCCAATCTCCCGAAGAGTGGAGCAAAAATGCAGTGATTTACGAGGTTAATGTGCGCCAGTACACTGTTGAAGGGACCTTCAATGCATTTGCCAATCGGTTGCCGCAATTGAAAGAACTTGGGGTGGACGTCCTTTGGTTTATGCCCATTTATCCGATTTCGCAGGAAGGCCGGAAAGGTACACTCGGTAGCTATTATGCCGTTAAAGATTACAAAGGAATCAATCCTGAATTTGGAAAGGCAGAAGATTTTAAAGCCCTGGTTAAGAAGGCTCACGAAATGGGATTTAAAGTGATACTTGACTGGGTGGCCAACCATACCGGACGTGATAACGTATGGGTAAAACAGCATCCTGACTGGTTTGTAAAAGACAGTGTGGGCCATATTTTGTCTCCGTTCGACTGGACGGATGTGGCAAAACTCGATTATAAAAATCCCGCGATGCGAGCAGCTATGCAGGATGCCATGGCGTATTGGGTAAAAGAATTTGACGTGGATGGCTTCCGTTGCGATGTTGCTGGCGAAGTACCGACCGATTTTTGGAATGACACACGTGCAAAACTCGATAAAATCAAGCCTGTATTTATGCTTGCCGAAGCCGATAAAGCCGAGCTAGCTCAAAAAGCTTTCCATGCCGACTATAACTGGCCGTTGCTAAGTACAATGAACGACATTGCAAAAGGCAAGAAACAGGCAACCGATATTGATAAGGTGTTGGCACACCACGATTCGGTGTATAATCCGATTTCGTTCAAAATGAACTTTGTGACCAATCATGATGAAAATTCATGGAACGGTACGGAATATGAACGGATGGGAGCCGGTGCTAATGCGTTTGTTGTACTTACCTATACCTATCCCGGCATGCCTTTAATTTATACCGGACAGGAAATTGGTCTGAAAAAGCGCCTCTCTTTCTTCGAAAAAGATACCGTGGCCAACTGGAATAACCCTGCTGTTTTCAACTTTTATAAAAAACTGAATGAACTGAAACATACACAACCGGCTTTGGCAGTCGGCAAGGAAAAGGGGCAGTTTATCCGCTATGCGACAACCAGTCCATCTGTATACATTTTTGAACGCAAAGTAAAAGGAAATGCTGTGTTGACAGTACTGAATCTGAGCAGTCAGAACCAAATAGTGAACTTTACGAAAGCTAAGCCTTCCGGGGAGTATACTGACTATTTCCAAAATATGAAAACGGATGCTTCCCGTCTTCAGGGAGCAACGCTATTGCCCTGGCAGTATAAAGTCTATGTCAGCGCTAAAAAATAAAAAAGCGGCAAAACCGCATCTGTGTAGTTTTAAACCTAAAACCTCCCTGTTTCTTAATAAAGCAGGGAGGTGTTTTTTTTAAAAGACCCTCAGCATGTTATGGAGAAGGTAATATGGACAGGAGTTTATTGTCGAATTGTCAACTTATCAAGCTTCTCCACCGTTGAAATTCAGCGGCATGGGAGGATTGAAAGCGCCATCGGCTGTTTTAATTTTGCCGAAAACAGATTCATATTTTGCGACGTTTTCTTCCAGCGCAAAGAGCAGGCGTTTTGCATGTTCGGGAGTCAGAATAATACGCGATTTCACATTTGCTTTCGGGGTACCGGGCATAATGCGTATGAAGTCAACCACAAATTCAGATGATGAGTGTGAAATGATAGCCAGATTGGAATAAGTACCTTCAGCCACTTCTGCCGAAAGTTCGATGTTGATTTGGTTTTCCTGATTTTCCATTGTATTCGGGAGTGTAATTGTTATTTTGAAACAAATGTAATCATTCTGGTTCATAGAACCAAGAGCCACGATCCGGAACCAAAGATTAGAGATCAGGAATTAGGAAGAAACAAGACTAAAAGATTACTCACTACTGTTCCTTTATCATTAACCATTAATAATTAACACTTAACCTCTTCTTACCCGAGCGCTTGTTCCAGATCTTTTATCAGGTCATCGGCATCTTCCAGTCCAATGGAAACGCGAAACAGACCGTCACCTGCAAATTCTTTCCACGAAGCCAGTTGTTCCGGAGTGTTGAATTTGAACGATGTTTGTAATAAATCGTTGGCGTTAAGGTAGAATATCAGCGAACGGTGATGTCCGAGCGAAACGGCATAATGAATCACCTGCAATTTTTCTGCGAATATTTTTGCCTGCGCAGCCCCGTCTTTTACTCTGAAAGTCAACATGCCCGAGAAATTCTTCATTTGCCGTTTGGCTAATTCATATTGCGGATGCGATGGTAGCCCGGGATAAATAACGCGTTCCACTTTCGGATGGCTTTCAAGGTATTGCGCTACTTTCAGGGCATTCTCCTGATGTGCGCGCATCCGCAATGGAAATGTAGCTGCACCTCTCAGTATCAGCCATGCATTGAACGGACTGAGAGTGCCCCCGAATCGGATGGCAGTCTTTTTACGCAGTGGAATAAGATCGGCTTTACTTCCAAGGATAGCGCCGCCCAATGCATCGCCATGTCCCCCGATATACTTGGTCAGCGAATGAATCACAAAGTCGACTCCCAGTTGCAGGGGTTTGGTGGCTAACGGCGTTGCAAACGTAGAATCTACTGCCAGTTGTGCACCTGCTGCATGTGCCAGATCGGCAACCGCTTTGATGTCGGTCAGACGAAGCAGTGGATTGCAGGGCGTTTCGATATAAACCAGTTTGGTGTTGGAGCGAATGGCATTTTTAACAGAGGCAATGTCGGAAGTGTTCACTTTGGTGATTTCAATTCCGTATTCAGGAATCATGTCGTTGGTAATTTCCGATAACGCGGCATAAGCTACATCGCTCACCACCGCATGATCGCCGGGGCGTAGCAGATGGAAGAGCAGGGTAGTGATAGCACCCATACCGCTTGCAAAAGCGACGGCTGTTTCGGCCTCTTCGAGTGCGGCAAGCTTTTCTTCCAACTGGTGAACAGTGGGATTGCCCCAGCGTGTATAAATCCAGGGATCGTTTTCCTGAAGTCCTTCAACCGAGAACTTGGTGTCGGTATCGACAATATACGTGGTGGACATTACCAGATTGGGCGATGATGCATGGGTTACCGGATCGGGAGCTTCACCGGCATGAATGGCGAGAGTTTGATCGCCTACAGGGAATTGAATATGTTCTGACATAGTTCTGCTTTTTTTATTGCAAAAGTAATCTCGTCAGAAATACCTATCAATAACTCAAACAGGCTATTTTCCTACCAAAAGTGTGGTATAATGCCGTGTTTTGGGATGTTTATCTTTTTAGTATGCCCTGTTCAACACACTCATTGATCAATTTTTCCGTATATTCCCAAATTGTTTCGGAGCCGTTTTTGATCAGTTTCTTTTTGTCGTACACCTTCTGGTAATTCACCCCGAACTCGTTCCAGGTACCGCCGTTATTCGATGAGTTTTGCAACAAAGGTTCCAGACGATCCATCGCTTTGGCAAAACGTGCATCGGCTGTTTCGCCCGCTTCAAACTCTTCCCAGAGAGCAATCAGCTCCTGAGCCTGCTCTTCAGGCAAAAGGCCGAAAATCCGTTTGGCAGCTTTCAGCTCTTCTTCGGTATTGGTGTGGTTCTTGGTAGCGTCGTATATGAAGATGTCGCCGGCATCTATCTCCACGATGTCGTGAATCAGAACCATTTTCATTACCCTGAGCAGATCGATTGGTTCGTTCGCATGTTCAGCCAGTACCATTGCCATCATAGCCAGATGCCAGCTGTGTTCGGCGTCGTTTTCGTTACGGTTGCTGCTAATCAATTTGGTCTTGCGAAAAATAAACTTGATCTTGTCGATCTCTTTGATAAATTCGATTTGTTTGAGAAGTCTCTCCATTGTGTCGGGTTGGTAAGTAGGATGCAAAGGTAAGATCTATGTTGGAATTTACCACAACTTGCAGGGTAAAACCTCCCGAAGCGGAAGCTTTGCGCTCGGTAGATATTCTGAAAGCAAATAGGAAAGCAGCCTATCGGTTGATCAGTAAATTGATGAGTTTTGCTATCTCTTCGGGGCGATCGGTGCCGATGCGTACCACCTTGCTGCGATTTTTGAAATGGAGTTCGATGGCTTTTCTACCCGATACATTGTAGAGGACACCTCCCATGAAATAGTGTATGCCAAGGCCCAGAAAAAGATTGTTTTGTACCGCGTTGCACGATTGTATGTCGCAGATGCGGTAGCTTTTCCTTATCAGCCCGATACCCATGCGGAAAGAGACCGTTTCTTCCGTTACGGTGATGGTGAGCTGGTAAAACAGCGCCAGACATACCTGAAGAACAATCAGCACGCCAATCAGAATTGCCAGGTCGACTCCGTTATCGGCCAGTGTGTTTATAATTGCATTCAGGCAAAACAGGGAAGCAATCATCAGGATAAACATGATCCATTTGCCCGACTGACGGAAAATTTGAGGTTGCATGGGGAGTGGGATTGAAGGTTATTTTAGAAAGAGATTAGCTGTATTTTATGTAAAAATGGAAATTGAGACCATGTTCAGTTGTTCATTCCTAATTAGAAATAAATTCTTGAAATTGTTTGAATTAATAAGGTCAAAATAAGTATGGGGACTAAAATCAAATATCCTTTGAAATGAAATTCTTTTCGGACAAATTTTATCGGTATTTTAGTCCATAGTCCAATTATAATTATTAGAAAAGCAAGAATAAACGCAATTATACTTATCAAATTAAAATTATAGGTATAAAAATAATCAATCCTGATTAGGATAGGATTAATCAGAAGTCTAAGATTGAAATATATAGCAGCAAAGAGCAATGAAAGAATCATGATTTGTCGTCGTATCCAAAAGACAGCTAAAATATCCAATAAAAAGGACAGGCAAGTTTGCACCAGAGATACACTATTTTTTGCGACAGCTGTAGATGGTTCTATAAATATTGATAAAAGGTAGACTGTTGAAGCTAACAATAATATACCTTGGTAGAGTCCCTTTTTGTTTGTCGATGTTTGATTTTCTTTTGTCATACGCAACGATATATTATACTATTCTTTTTCAATAATCAGAAAGTCAAGGTCTTTGCTTACAGTTCGGAAGCTGATGCCATATTCGTCATATAACCGCTTCTTTAAGTCGGCAAAAGACTCTGACGTTTTGGCGCTGAAAGTTAATTTATGAATGGTGTCTGAGCTTATGATAAATTGTTCAGGATATAAAACGTCTATCAAACGGCATGTGCGCCCTAAAGTAAACGCATGACAATCACCGCATGACAATTTTCTTTTGTTGTACCTGACAGGATCGCTTATATATGCTTCCTGAACATTGACATTCTTTTTGCGGTGGGTAATGGAAATTTTCAAAGCCCGTTGAATTTCCTGTAACAATAATTTTCGGGAAAGATCAGTGTTTTGTTGTTTGCGTTTCATGTAAAAGTCGATGTCAATTGGCATCATAGAAGAGCTCTTGACATACTTTTCGGTTACTTCACTCAGAATGGATATTGCTTTGTCCGTTTTTACATTTCGGAATGAAATAGTATCCGGAGTAACCCGACAGGTATAGATATTTAGACTCTCTTTGATAGAATGTTTATACGGTTGTATTGAAACCGAATAGGCATTGTTTGAAGTGGTGTATCCTTTAAATGGAACGATGCTACAAAATGCAATGGTGATAAAAATCAGATTGTTAAAAGCATGATAGAAAATACTCCATATCAACCCGTACTTTATACGGATATAACCCAAAATTATACCACAAATTAATTGTGACGAAGTGAGTAAAGGCATCCAGAACAATAGTTCTTTATAACCGGAATAATTTGTGATATGCATAAAGCCAAATAAAATAGCCATCAGGTAGAAGAACCAAATGAAATATTTCCGACGAAATGCAATAACACCCTTGTCCAGTTTGTCGTCAGCTACAACTCCCGAAACAGACAAAAGGTAAACAATAGCCCTGAAAATATAATTGTAACGATAAATCAGCGGGAGTCTGAAGATCAATTCTTCAAATGTGGGAGCAATGATAACCACGGTAATAAATACCCAAACGTAACCGGTTGAGATGAATAAATCATCCAGTTTATGATGCGTTGGTTCTAAAATATGTAATGTGTGTAGTATGTGATTAATAGCCAGAAGGATAATCACAATGACAACGTCAAATAAAAATAGTTGAAGCAAAACATTGAGCTTTCTGCCAATGGAAATGTCAACTTCTTCCTGATCATTTGGATGCCTGAGAAAACGAAAAAAAGCATTGTATATAAATTTTTGATTCATGCCGAATATACGTATTGGTATTTTTTACAAAGATTACGATAATGATTGTGATTGCCAAATCAGCATGACGCTATTTTCGGATACACACGAAAACGAGCAAAAATGGGAGAAAGTGCATAATTAACAATTTTAGCGACTCTTCTTGGGAAGCACTCCAAAATAAAGTACATTTGCAGAAGATACCTTATAAAGTCATACGGATATGAAAATAGCAGTCATAGGTACAGGCGGAGTCGGAGGGTACTTCGGCGGGCGACTGGCAAAAGCCGGTAATGATGTGACATTCCTTGCCAGGGGAAAACATCTGGAAGCTATGATGAGTCATGGTCTTATTGTGCAGAGTATCAGGGAGAATTTCACCATTCAGCCCGTACAGGCCACCGACTCCATTACCGCCATCGGCAAGGTGGATGTGGTGTTGCTTTGCGTTAAATCGTGGCTGGTAAAGGATATGGCAAAAGAGTTGCTTTCTTTGTTGAAAGAGGATACTGTGGTGCTTCCGCTTCAAAACGGAGTGATGGCAGCCGAAGAATTGCAGTTGGTTATTCCAACGCATCATGTACTTGGAGGCCTGTGCCGTATTATCAGTAAGATAGAAGCTCCGGGTGTCATCCGGCATTTCGGTGTCGATCCTACCGTTGTGTTCGCAGAACTGAACAACGGAAAGAGCGAACGGGTGGTGAAACTGCAAAAGGTATTTGAACAAGCAGGCTTCAATGCCCGTATTTCGCATGATATACAGGCCGATATCTGGAAAAAGTTTATCCAGATCTGCATCAGCGGGTTGTTGGGAGTAACGCGCGTACCGTACGGAGGAATTCGCGAAGTGAAGGAAACCCGCGAAATGATGATTTCCCTCTTTCAGGAAGTGTATGATTTGTCTCAGAAACTGGGCATCAATATTGCTCCCGATTTTGTAGACAAGACCGTAGGTGTTATCGATAGCTTCGATTACAACGCTTCGGCATCGCTTGCCCGCGATATTTGGGAAGGGCGCCCTTCGGAACTTGAATATCAAAACGGAACGGTAGTACGCCTGGCCGAAAAATACGGACTGGAAGTTCCAGTTAATAAATTTATCTATTCTGCTCTTTTACCTCAGGAACGCAAAGCAAGACAATAATAAACCTGTGTTTGAAATTCCTGTATTAAAATATAGCTTATGAAGTCAATTGAAAAAATAGCTGAAAATAAGAATTATGCAGCCATTAATCTGGGTAATCTGGAAGAGATACTGCAATATTCCCTTATTCATCCGGTAAGTAAACGGGAGATTGAGGGCAAAGTTTTTGTGAAAGATGCTACCGGAGCCACCGGAACGGAAATTTCGTTCAATATGTTGCCTCCGCGCACCGAAGTGCCTTACTTTCATATCCACAATAAAAACGAGGAGACCTATATCTTTCTGAAGGGAGCGGGTTTTTATCAGGTGGACGACGACTGTTTCCCCATCAAAGAGGGAAGTGTGGTGCGTGTAGCTCCCAAAGGTAACCGTGGCATGTGCAATACTTCCGACGAACCAATGATTTATATTGCCATTCAATCGAAAGAAAACTCGTTGGAAGAACATACCACTGCCGATGGCACACGAATACCTACCGAACCGAAGTGGAGATAGAGTGCTGTACGCAGTCTTCAGTACTCAGCACAAAATATGCAGGGAAATGCGAATAAGTATCTGATTTACCTGATGGCTTGAAAAGCCTTATTTTCATAACCGCAGGTCTTTGACCTGTGAGTGAAGGAACCAATCATCAATATGACCTGAAAGGTCTGACAGGGCTTTTGATCAATACCATCAGGATATTATGACAGACAATTAAGAGTTGCGATAATTATTTTACAAATGACTCAATTACAACGTATTTTGCCGGATGCCGATTTGTCGGGTGCAGTAGCCGTTTTGAGAAGTGCGCATGGCACAGTAGCGCAACAGTTTGGTTTTACGCAGGAGACCAATCCGACCAACAGCGCCTTTATCGATGCGGAAACCCTGCGCGGACAATTAGAAAAAGGCATAGAGCTTTACCTGATGATCGAAGAAGGAAATGCTGTGGGGTGCATTGCGATAGAGGAGTCGCAGACGGAAGTCGAAACATTTTATATTGAGAAGGTATCGGTTGTACCCGACTTCCGCAATCGTGGTTTGGGAATGGAGTTGATGAACTTTGCCGCTTCATTGATAAAAGAACGGGGCGGTAAGCACATCGGTATTGCACTAATCAACGAGTATGAAAAGCTAAAAGCCTGGTACCAGCGGCAGGGCTTTCGCGAAATCCTTGTAAAAGAATACCCACATCTGCCTTTCAATGTTTGTTTTATGAGTAAGGAGATATGAAGCTGTAGATTAATCAGCCTAGCTTTTACCCCTAAATCCCCTAGAGGGGACTTTGAGGTCGTAAATATTAAATTGAGAAATAATTTGATGCAATTTCAATCAATCTTTCAGGTCGATGCTTTTACGGCAGAACCGTTTAAAGGAAATCCGGCAGGAGTGATGGTGGTAACAGAAAATATTACCACCGAACAGATGCAACAGCTTGCCATGGAGATGAATCTCTCCGAGACGGCTTTTGTTTTCCCGCAACGCGACAATCTATTTGAAATCCGTTATTTTACGCCAGCCAAAGAGGTCGATCTTTGCGGACATGCAACCCTTGCCAGTGCTCATATTCTGTACGAAACGGGTAGGGTAGCATCTGATGATCAGATACACTTCAAAGCCAAAGGTGCCGATCTTACTATTTCAAAATCGGATAGCTGGCTGGAGATGAATTTCCCCCGTTATCCTTTGACTAAAAGAGCTCAACATCCCGATTTTGAAGCTTTGGTTGGTTTTGAACCGGTGGAGTTATACGACAGCAGTTATAACTGGGTAGTTGCTGTGGCAAATAGAGAAGATGAGGTGCAGAATGCTTTGCCTGTTTTCAGCGCATTGACCGAAGCAGGCTTGGGGCACCTGATGATTACTGCTCCTGCGTCAACTCCGGAATATGATTTTGTATTGCGATGCTTTGCGCCCTGGGCGGGTATCGACGAAGATCCGGTGACAGGGTCGGCACATTGTGCTCTGACTCCGCTTTGGGCGGAACAACTTGGCAAGAAGCAACTCACATCTTTGCAGGTTTCTAAGCGCACCGGAATCCTTAAAACGGAACTGGCAGGAGACCACGTGATCATCAAAGGTCAGGCAGTAACGGTGTTCAAAATAGAATTAACAATTAATAATTAATAATGACGGAGGTAGGTCTGAGTTTATCTCTGATCTTTTATGAATAAACAGTAGATTATAAATTAGATAAATTATTATTTCGTGGCTAAATCATTCTTTGGAACACACAGGAAGGAGCAAGTGTGCTAAGAAGTTTATAATTCAGAATAGTTTGATTTTAATAACTCCGTCCTTCAGGGCGGAGTAACTAATGATTCAATGTTAATGGGCTTTAGCCCTGAATGATGTTTTCAGATATCTCATTTTCAAGGCTAAAGCCAATAGTACATTCTGTATTTTGTGCCTCCGCCCTGAAGGACGGAGTTATGTATATGTGTGGAATATGACCCTTTTCAGTTAATCCTAATGAAAAGATTGAAATTTTCTTTGATTTCTTTATGCGTGAGTATATTCTCTATATGCTTAACGGCAAAAATAAATCATGATATAGCCATTTATTACATTAATACTGATGGAAAAGGGAGAGCCTTATCTGGAATTTTCGAGCATTTGTTTGATTATAAATATTTTTACCTTCTCTTGGGTGTGTTTTCTATCGTGCTGATTTGCTTGGGTCATAAGCACAAAGAAAGCAAGGGAATTTTATTGTTGGCTCTTACTTTAGCTCTACTTAGCATTGGCATTATATTTGTCAGCTTTTGGAAATGTATGATATAGATTATAAAAGATAAAACACAATAAATGATTGATAATTCTATCGGTCTGGTGCTCGAAGGCGGTGGCTTCAGAGGAATGTACACCGCAGGAGTGCTGGACGCTTTTCTTCAGCAGGAACTTTATTTTAAGTATGTCATCGGAGTTTCGGCCGGAGCCGATTATGGCGTTTCGTATGTTTCACGACAATTCGGGCGTAATTTGGCCGTGAATGAATATGTCTCCGATCCCAACTATTGCAGCTGGTTTCATTTGTTTTCAAAAGGGGAATATTTCAACGATGATTTTATATACAGCTATTTGCCGGATCATCTGGTTCCGTTTGACTTTGAGTCTTTCACTGCAAGTGGCGTGACGATGAAGGTTGGCCTGACCGATTGCAATACCGGCAAAGCGGATTTCAAAACGCTGGATGCTACGGATAAGGTGCGTTTCGCTACGTTACTTTCTGCCACTTCTTCGCTTCCTGTCATTGCCAGACCCAAGAAGATAGACAATGAATTCTACATGGACGGCGGCATTTCCGATTCGATTCCGGTGCAGCAGGCTTTTAATGACGGACATAAACGTCTGGTAGTCATCCTTACGCGCGATGCTGCTTATCGTAAAGATCAGGTGAAATTTCTTCCTTTCTGGAAACGTCACTATCGTCAGTATCCGCGTTTGGTCGAAGCCATTATTAACCGCGCAGCTCAATATAACCAAACTCTGGACATGATTGCAAAGCTGGAGAAAGAAGGTAGTATATACGTAATCCGGCCTAATGAAACGCTTCCTGTTTCGCGGATGGAAAATAAGCCGAAACGTCTTGAAAAAGTGTACTACATGGGATTGGAGCAGATGAATAATGAAATAGGTCGACTGAAAGAGTGGATTGGAATTTAATCTGAGAAAAATATAATTTATTCGCCACTTTTTGCGTGGCATAACTACAGAAAATGAGAATGCATAAAAATCTGAAACAAGCAGCGATATTGCCCCTCTTTTTGCTGGGCATATCATCTTTGAGTAATGCGCAATCTATCGATCCGATGGTGTCGCATATCGATTCGACCGAAACGCCGGGTCATGATTTTTTCTTGTATGCCAATGGAAAATGGTTCAAACAGAATCCGATTCCGGCTAGTGAAACATCGAATGGTATTTTCCAGATAATTCAGGATACCATCAACGCCCAGATACACGATGTATGCGTGTCGTCGGCAAAGCTGAAGAATAGTGTGAAAGGAAGTGCCCGCCAGAAAATCGGAGACCTGTTTTTAACCGGAATGGACTCCGTATCGTTGAATCGCATGGGAATTACTCCGCTTAAAGCCGATTTGGCACGGATTAATCAGATTGCCAATATCAACCAGTTGATGACTACCGCGGCTTATCTGAGAACGATCGGTGCCGGTTCAATGTACGGTCTTGGCGTTGGACAGGACGATAAAATAAGCAGTAAACATGCCGTGTTTATCAACCAGGGCGGATTGAGCCTTCCCGACCGTGAATACTATTTTGCCACCGATGCCCGTGCGGCCAAAGTGCGTGAAGCGTTTCTGACTTATGCCAGTAAAATGTTCGGTTTGATGGGTTACAGCGAAGCACAGGCAAAATCGGCAGCTGACGAGGTGATGAAACTGGAAACGGCGCTGGCCAAGGTTTCGCGTAAACGCGAGGATCTCCGCGACCCGTTGTTGAATTACAATAAAATGACGTTTGCCAAAGTAGCATCTGAAAATCCTTCGCTGGAGTTGCAACAATCATTGGCGATTGTAGGTTTACCCAAAGTAGATACGGTTATTGTCGGCCAACCCGAATTTGTAACTGCACTCAACGGTTATATAAAAACCATGCCTTTATCAGCCTGGAAATCGTATCTGAAATTGCGCCTGATGAGTGCTTATTCCGATTATTTGGACGATAAAACATTCAAAATAGCCTTTGAATACAGTTCGGCCTTGAGAGGAGCAACCGAGCCCCGTCCCCGCTGGAAACGCGTAACCGATGAGGTGGACGGATCGTTGGGTGATTTGGTTGGTCAGGTCTATGTGAAAGATTACCTGCCGAAAGGAACCAAAGAGAAGCTGATGGAGATCGGAACCGAAATCAAGAAGGTGTATGCCGAACGCATCAAAAACCTCGACTGGATGTCGTCTGAAACAAAGATCAAAGCGCTTCACAAACTGGATGTGATGATAATGAAAGTGGGCTATCCCGACAAGTGGAAAGATATGAGCAAAATGCAAATTGACAAAAGTTCGTATGCGTCTAATATGAAACGTGTGGCTCAATGGCATTATAACTATATGATTTCCAAATACGGCAAACCGGTCGATCGTACCGAATGGGATATGCAGCCTCAAACCTACAATGCGTACTACAATCCGTCGAATAACGAAATTGTGGTGCCGGGTTGTAATATTATCGTTCCGGGTTATGAGCGCAAAATGGCCGATGATGCCATTCTTTACTCCATTATCGGAGGCTCTACTTTTGGCCACGAAATGACACACGGATTCGACGATCAGGGTGCAAAATACGATGCCAACGGTAATCTTGCCAACTGGTGGACTCCCGAAGATAGCACCAAATTCTTTACCAAAACAAAGATGATTGTGGCTCAGTTCAATAAATATATTGCAGTGGACAGCCTGCATGTGAACGGTGAAATGACGCAGGGCGAAAACATTGCAGACTTAGGTGGTGTGGCCATGGGTTACGAGGCTTTTAAGAAGACGGCGCAATATAAAAACAATCAGGTAGTAGGTGGCCTGAATCCCGACAAACGCTTTTTCCTCGGTTACGGAATGGCCTGGATGGTCAATATTCGTCCCGAAGCACTTGCCAATCAAATTCGCAGCGACGTACACTCTCCGGCGAAATTCCGTATCAATGGTCCGTTGTCCGACATCGATGCTTTCTATAAAACATTCGATATCAAACCGGGAGATGCTATGTGGATACCCGAGAATCAGCGGGTAAAAATCTGGTAGTGCCATAAAACTACTTTGAAATTTTATACCAAACCATTCAAATATTAAGATTCCTATGCATCTTAATATCTGAATGGTTTGTTGTTTGTTAGGGTTAAAACAAGCATTATGCTCTTGTTTTGCCTCCGCCTTAAAATACGGAGTTAGAAAGTGTGTTTTATCTACACTGTTATAGGATTTTACATGTATTCTAAAGCATAGGGGCGTTAGCCCTATTGTCTTGGTAGATAATTCAGAGACACAAAAAATGAGGGGCGTAGCTCTGACGTCTGCTTATTGTATAAGATCCTTATAAGAAAGACATCAGAGCTACGCTCCTCCGAATATCCACCTGTTATTTACTACCAAGAATACAGGGCTAACGCCCCTGTGTTTTTGTAAACCATTAAGGCATTGAGAAACTAAAGTTATTTCTCAATGCCTTAATGGTTTAGATATGGAGAAGTTAGCTATCTCTGAAGGTCTGAATTGTAAATCATTTTCAAATAATATTTCGGTTTTATCAGGGTTGTATATTATATTTGTAACACTATAACAGTGGGGGCACGATTTTTGCTTGTCTCACAGATATATCTAACCAATCCTTATCTCATGCAACCAACAAAGTCGACTTACTATTTGCCTGTTTCGGGCATGGAAAGCGAGCATTGTGCTCTTATTGTGGATAAAACATTGCAAAATATCCCCGGTGTCATCGAGCATGCCGTGGAGTTTAACAATCGTCGGGCTGTTGTAACGGTTGAAGGAACTGACGTTTTGTCTAAAATACTGGAATCAGTGAGTGGGCTGGGCTATACGATTCCTACGGTCAAAAAGAGTTATCCGGTGCTCAATATGTCGTGTGCATCCTGTGCAAGCAGCGCACAGACGGTTTTGGGACGCCAGCCGGGAGTGATTGAGGCTTCTGTCAACTATGGTAATGGTATGGCTCAGTTGGAATATCTCTCTACCATGACTTCCGAAGCAGAATTGAAAGCTGCGTTACAAGTCGTAGGTTACGATTTGATGATTGAAGAAGAGACCGCACAGGGAGATACTCTTGAGGATCTTCAACGCAAAAAATACGAATCGCTTCGTAAACGGACTATCTGGGCAATTGCTCTATCGCTGCCGTTAGTTGTTTTGGGCATGTTCTTTATGGAAATGCTTTATGTCAACTATATTTTGTGGGTACTGGCGACCCCGGTTGTCTTTGTTTTAGGCCGACAATTCTTTGTGGGAGCCTGGAAACAGGCAAAGCACGGCTCGTCCAATATGGATACGCTGGTGGCTCTCAGTACCGGAACCGCCTATCTTTTTAGCGTATTCAACACTCTCTTTTCTGATTACTGGACCAGTCGGGGACTCGAAGCGCATGTCTATTTCGAGGCTTCGGCGGTAGTCATAGCCTTTATTTTGCTGGGAAAATTGCTCGAAGCCAGAGCGAAGAATAACACTTCGTCCGCGATCAAGCAGTTGATCGGTTTGCAACCTAAAACGGTGACTGTGATTAATGAGGGTAATCCGGTTGAAGTGCCTGTTGCCAGCGTACAACCGGATACGATTCTGTTGGTGAAACCGGGAGAGAAAATTGCGGTGGACGGTATTGTTACCGAAGGTTCTTCTTTTGTGGACGAAAGCATGATTAGCGGAGAGCCTTTGCCTGTGGAAAAACAACCCGGCAATGCAGTATTTGCCGGTACGATCAACCACAAGGGAAGTTTCCGCTTCAGGGCGCAGAAAGTGGGCGGAGAAACGGTGTTGGCACAAATCATTAAAATGGTGCAGGATGCTCAGGGTAGTAAAGCTCCGGTGCAAAAGCTGGTGGATAAAATTGCGGCTGTCTTTGTGCCGGTGGTGATGGCAATTGCCGTGTTGAGTTTTGGTGCCTGGATGATCTGGGGTGGCGAAAATGGCTTTACGCATGGGCTGCTGGCAATGGTTACGGTTTTGGTCATTGCCTGTCCCTGTGCATTGGGATTGGCGACTCCTACGGCTATTATGGTGGGAGTAGGGCGCGGTGCTCACAACGGTATTCTGATAAAAGATGCCGAAAGTCTTGAGAAAGCACGTGAAATTACCGCTGTCGTACTCGACAAAACAGGAACGATTACCATTGGAAAACCGAAGGTAGTTGCATCAAAATGGTTTGCCGACGAATCCAAAGAATTGCACGATGTTTTGTATACCATTGAAAAGTCGTCGGAACATCCACTGGCTGATGCTATGGCTGGTTATCATGAAAAAACGGCAAACCTAATAGAAGGTGTTACGGTTGAAATTCAGGCAGGTCGTGGTATTGAGGGTACTCTTGCCGATGCTGTTTATTGCATTGGAAACGAAGCGATGGTTACCGAAAAAGGTATTGAAATCGACAAAGCAGATAAAATATGGATTGATGAGCAATATCTCAAAGCTTATACGGTCGTCTATTTCGCATCTATGCATAAACTCATTGCGGCGTTTGCCATTGCCGATGCTGTAAAAGAGTCTTCGCTGCCGGCAATTAAGAAGCTTCAGAAACGGGGAATAGATGTTTATATGTTGACGGGCGATAATGAACAAGCGGCTAAAGCCATCGCCGTTCAAACGGGCATTTCACGCTACAAAGCCAATTTTCTTCCCGCAGAGAAAGCCAACTTCGTTAAAGAGTTGCAAGGTAAAGGTAAGATTGTAGCCATGGTGGGCGACGGGATTAACGATAGTGCAGCACTGGCTCAGGCCGATATTAGCATTGCGATGGGCAAGGGTAGTGACATTGCGTTGGATGTGGCCAAAATTGCTTTGCTTTCGTCCGATCTATCAAAAATACGTCAGGCCATGTCGCTTTCGCGTCATACCGTGCTGACGATCCGGCAGAACCTGTTTTGGGCATTTGTGTATAACCTGATTGGCATACCTATTGCAGCAGGTATTCTATATCCGGTTTCAGGTTTTCTGCTTAATCCGATGATTGCCGGAGCCGCTATGGCTTTGAGTAGTGTAAGCGTGGTAACAAACAGTTTGAGACTCAAATATAAAACAATCAGTAAATTAAAATAGTAACTATGCAATTTAAGACAAATATCAATTGTGGCGGGTGTATCGCCAAGGTAACTCCGTTTTTGGATGAGACAGCCGGTGCCGGTAAATGGTCGGTCGATACGGCAAATCCCGATAAAGTGCTGACCGTAGAAACTGAAACACTTTCGGCAGATGACATACAAAATGGTTTGGATAAACTCGGCTATCATGCAGAGGTGATATAACGATTGACCTGCGATCGATGTGTTAACATAAAAGGCAGACAAACTTTAGATAAGTTTGTCTGCCTTTGGTCTGTTTATGACGAGATAGCCGTCTCCTTTTAATTGCGTATCTTTGCAAAATGAAAACTAACTCCACTCAAATCGATAACACGCTGAGAAGCATGGGTATCGAATCGCTTAATGCCATGCAATTGGCAACTCTTGACGCAAATGAAACAGGCAAAGATATAATTTTACTGTCGCCTACAGGATCGGGCAAAACGTTGGCTTATCTGCTGCCGGTATTGATGAATATGAATCCCGAATGCCAGAAAGTTCAGGCTCTTATTGTAGCTCCCTCGCGCGAATTGGCACAACAAATAGAACAGGTATGGCGTAGTATGGGCACTGGCTATAAAGTAAACACGTGTTTCGGAGGCCGCCCCTCTAATGGCGAAAAACGCGATCTGGCGGTTCCTCCGGCTTTGCTTATCGGAACGCCCGGGCGCATCAAAGATCACATAGCACGGGGAAATGTTGCCCTTGACGAAATTCAACTGTTGGTGCTTGATGAATTCGATAAATCGCTCGAAATGGGCTTTGCCGAAGATATGGAGGCTATTATCGGCAATATTCCTTCTTTGCAGAAACGTATCCTGACATCGGCTACCGATGCGGTTTCTATTCCGGCTTTTACCGGTATCCGTAATCCGATTAAACTTGATTATTCCGAAAAAGATACTGCCCTCAAAGGGCTTGAAATATTTACCGTAAAAGGAGAAAATAACGATAAATTCGATCTGCTCTTTCGCTTGCTGTGCTATCTCGGCAATGATTCTACGCTGGTTTTTTGCAATCAACGCGAAACGGTAGAGAAAGTGAATGCTTACCTAACAACCAGACATTTGGCAAACGAATTTTTCCATGGAAAACTGGAACAAACCGAACGCGAAAGAGCTCTTTCCAAGTTCAGAAATGGTAGTTGCAGTGTATTTATTTCTACTGATTTGGCTTCGCGCGGACTGGATATTCCTGAAATTAAACATGTTGTTCATTTCGACGCTCCACCGCGTCTGGAAGAGTTTGTGCATCGCAATGGTCGTACGGCTCGCATGGAAGCCGAAGGCAGCGCATATCTCTTGTTGGCTGCCAACGAAGAACTGCCCGGCTTTATCTCCGTTGAGTCATCGTTATTAGCTTTGCCAAAACTGGTTCCGGCCCCTTCGAAACCTGATTGGGCTACCATCTATATCGGCAAAGGGAAAAAAGACAAACTGAGCAAGATGGATGTGGTTGGCTTTATGTTCAAGAAAGGACAGCTCGACAAACAAGAACTTGGATTGGTAGAAGTCAAGGACTACTATTCGTATGTGGCAGTAAAAGCCGCTAAGGTTAAACAAGTGCTTCGCCTGGTGGCCAATGAAAAAATTAAGAATATGAAGACCAAAATAGAACTCGCTGAATAAAAAAGCCAAACGAGTTCATAAAAACAAAAGCGGATAGATCTTTCTTTAAGAGAGATTTATCCGCTTTTGTTATAGTTGTAGTTAAGTGCTTATTTTCCGGCAAAAATTTCAGTTAGTTTCTTTTCCAGATCTTCGCCTCTCAGGTTTTTAGCAATGATTTTTCCGTTGGGGTCAAGCAGAAAATTTTGAGGAATTGAACGTACCTGATAGAGTTGTGCTGCTGCGTTGTTCCAGTATTTCAGGTCTGACACATGATTCCATGTCAGTCCGTCTTTGGCGATGGCTGCCAGCCAGGCATCTTTCCCGTTTTCATTATCGAGCGAAACACCCAAAATGGTAAAGTTTTTATCCTTGAAATGATTGTAAGCTGCTACCACATTGGGATTTTCTCTGCGACAAGGACCGCACCACGAAGCCCAAAAGTCGAGCAAAAGGTATTTGCCTCTGAAACTTGAAAGCGCTACAGGCTTTCCATTCGGATCGTTCATTGTGAAATCGGGAGCGATAGAACCAATGGCCGTCGCTTTGAGCTGCATCAACCCTTTAGCGTATTCCTGTCCGGTTTTGGAGTTTTTGATATTGTCGGACAATTGGTTGAAAATAGGTTCCATTTCATTGGGATTGGGAGTCGCACCGGCAAGATTGTTTAACATCGCCAGGCTCACAAAACTACCCGGATTTGCTTTGATAAACGAAGCAAGAATTTTATTCTGTTCTGCTGTTATCGCATCGTCTCTTTTTTCGAGGTCGGCCATAAATTCTTTCGATTCACGCTTGGATTGCGGTGCTGCCTGATATTCGGCAGAAAGCGCCTTTTGAGCCCGAATGACAGGATCCAGCAGTTTAAGAAGGCTTTGATATTCGCTGTTGGTTTTCGATCCACTAATCGAAGCATTGGCAATAGAGTCTTTGCTTTGGAATGTGATTGTGCCGGATTCGACGAAAATGGTCTTTAAATCAGGTTGACGAATAGCCTGTAATCCCTTTCCTTCGTGGTCAATAACCAGTCTGGCGTATTCCGGATCTCCCACAGTGCCTTTAAATGTAAAGGAGCCTTTTACCAGCTTTGCAGTGTCGATTACCATCTTTTTGTCTACCTGATGTTGCAGGTATATTTTGGCAGGAGCATTTAATTCTCCGATTTTACCGGTGAGTGTATAACTTTGTTGTGCAAACATCGCCACAGGCAACGTGCAGAAAAGTAATAATAGAGGGTTCTTCATTTGATTGAAAGTTTAGTTGTAATGAGAATCAAAAGTAATAGTTTCTATCGGGATTACAATTTTATGGCGTTCCTTTTTTAACTTTAGTAATGCGTATTCTTTGAGACTAGTGTATCATTCATTAATTCAGTGTTTTATGTGCAGTTAGTGAATATTGTTGGTTTTTTTATTCACTTTTAATGTTAAAATAGAGGGTTTGCAATAGTATATTTGTGTTCGGAATAGAGCGCGTGATACTAATTATTTTGTGTTGATTTTCAGGGTGAAGAGCACAGTGTACAGAAACACAGACAATGGTCATTGTCGAAGAATTATGCCATATAATTCATCCTGAATATTATTTCAATGGCAGTAAGGTGCTGAATAATAAATATTTGATGAATCGTTGTTTCTTTAAGCACTGATAGAAATCAACCGAACAATTATAATCAACCCAGGGCATTAGCCTGGCTGATTTTCCAAACGCAATTCTACCTGACTTTTTACAATAAACCATTTACACATGAAAACAATATTATTATCCCCGCTGCAACTTAGGGGGCTGGAACTGAAAAATAGAATAGTTGTTTCTCCTATGTGTCAATATTCGGCAGAAGATGGTTTTGCTAACGATTGGCATTTTGTGCATTACGGAAGCAGAGCCGTTGGTGGTGCCGGACTGATTATTGCCGAAGCGACAGCCGTTTCGCCCGAAGGAAGAATTTCTCCCTATGATCTGGGAATGTGGAAAAACGAACATGTAGAAAAATGGAAACAGATCAATCATTTCATTCACCAACAGGGTAGTTTGTCGGGTATTCAACTGGCTCATGCCGGTCGCAAAGCAAGTACAGGATGCTTGTGGCGCGAAGGAGATGTTTACCTGTTTCCTGATAAAGGAGGCTGGCAACCGCTGGCTCCATCTTCAATCCCGTTTGAAAGCGGGGCACCGGTACCATTAGAAATGGATGTCGAGTTGATAGAATGGGTAGTGGAAGAGTTTCGAAAATCAGCCCAGAGATCAAATGAAGCAGGTTTTGATGTTGTAGAAATTCATGCAGCTCATGGTTACTTGCTACACCAGTTTTTATCCCCGATTACCAATAAACGTACCGATAAATATGGTGGTAGTTTTGACAATCGTGTCCGGTTTTTGCTCGAAGTTGTTGATGCTGTCAGACAAGTTTGGCCGGTCAGTAAGCCTCTTTTTGTGCGTATATCAGCAACGGATTGGGCGGAAGGCGGTTGGGATGAAGCTCAGTCGGTTAAGCTGGCCATGTTATTGAAAAACAGAGGTGTGGATTTAATGGATATTTCCTCCGGAGGGTTATTGCCTGATGCGAAGGTGCAGATTGGCTATGGTTATCAGGTGCCGTTTGCAGCAAGAATCAGGCAGGAGGCTGACATGAAAACAGGAGCCGTAGGTTTGATTACTAAGGCCGAACAGGCAGAAACAATTTTGACAAACGGGTTAGCTGATATTATACTTGTCGCCCGGGAGTTTCTGCGGGATCCATATTTTCCGCTACATGCCGCTTCGCAACTCAAAGACGAAATTGCATGGCCTGTTCAGTATGAACGGGCTAAACCTCACTGAAACAAAAACTAATCTAAATACTAATAATTTCGTATCTGAATTATGGACTATTATTTTGAAAAACAGAAAGAAACCGTTGCGACGCCAAAACCGGCAGAAGTTGAAACGAAAGTGGAAGTCACAGAAGCAGCCTTGCTTCATTTGGACGAAACCCGGAAATGGTCAAAATTTATAGCTGTATTTTGTATTGTAATGGCCGGTTTTATGGCATTTAGTGCAATCGTGCTATTGCTAGCCGGCACAAAAACAGAACTTCCCGGTGCAGGAATCCTGGGTATTGCTTATTTGATATTTGCAGTTTTGACTTTTGTCCCCATGTTGTTTCTCGTAAAGTTCTCAAACTACGCGAAAAAAGCGGTGGCGAATAAAAATAATAGTGATTTGGAAGAAGCCCTGAAATATCAGAAGTTTTATTACGTTGCTACCGGTATAATGGTAATTATCTCTATTATTTTTGTGGTGGCTTTTGCCATTGCCGGATTCACTATGGGCTTTGTGAGTGGAATAATGCAGTCGCAGAACGTGTAAAAATGTCTCATTTTTGCAATTTTTTCCTGTCATTTTGACTCTGTTTTTTGTTGAACGAAAAGATGCTAATTGATTATTAATAAGATAAGTAATCTGATTCTGTCTGGCACAGGTTTTGAATATTTTATTTCAGAAACAATGTTCTTTAATTGATGTTCAACTTAAAAAAATGGAGGTAGTTATGTCACTTATCAGAAGAAATGATTTGGTTCCCTCTTGGTCGAACCTTTTCGATGATTTTTTGAACAATAATTGGAATGATTGGACGAATCGTCATTATTCGAATACGAATACGACCTTGCCGTCCGTTAACATTAAAGAGACTGAAGAAAATTTTGAGGTTGAAGTAGCAGCACCTGGAATGGAAAAGGAAGATTTCAAGGTAGAGGTAAACAATGGGTATCTGACTATTTCATCCGAAAAAAAGAGCGAAACAAAAACAGAAGACCCCAAAGGCAAATATACCAAACAGGAATTCTGTTATGAATCGTTCAGTCGTTCGTTTACGCTGCCGAACAGTGCAGATACAGAAAAGATAGGGGCAAAATATGAAAAGGGCATCCTGATCATTTCGATCCCTAAAAAAGAAGAAGCAAAACCGAAACCTGTGAGACAGATTTCGATTGAATAGTGGTTTGAGGATCAGTAAACAAGCCGGGCAGAAATGTCCGGCTGTTTTTTTTGCCTGAAAATGACTATAATTGTATTCTAATTTCAAATTAATCAGTTATGAATAAGAATATAATAGCAATACTTATATGTTTACTGCTAGTCCCGTCAGCCGATGCACAACGCGGAAAACTGGTACAAAAATTGATGGCGAAGCGTTTGGAGGCTTCGTCTGCTGAGAATACAGGCCCGGTTCCAGATTACGGAAATCTCTCCTTCTGGGCCGCATCGCCGTTTAAGCACGACAATAGCGACTCCATTCCGGCTTTTCTTGCGAATGAACCCCGAGATCAACGTGCGGATGTTTTCTTTATTCATCCCACTTCGTTTTCTCAGGATGTGAAAGATGGAGCCTGGAATGCCGATTTGACGGACGCAACCCTGAACAGCCAAACCGATTCACGATCCATTTTATACCAGGCTTCCGTTTTTAACGGTAGTTGTCGTGTATTTGCTCCACGTTATCGTCAGGCTAACCTGAAGGCATTCTTCATCCGCACCACACCTGCGGCACAAAAGGCTTTTGATTTGGCCTACAGTGATGTGAAGCAGGCTTTTGAATATTATCTGACGCATTATAATAACCATCGTCCGATTATTATTGCTTCACACAGTCAGGGAAGCCTTCATGTAATTCGTCTGCTACAGGAGTATTTTGATGGCAAACCGTTGCAAAAACAGCTTGTTTGTGCGTATGTCATAGGCTATCAGATTCCAAAGACTTCTTTCAAGTCGATTCCTTTGGGTAAAACGGCCGATGCGACGGGATGCGTTGTGGGCTGGCGTAGTTATCAGAAAGGAGAGATTCCGGCCGGAGTGAAAGCTGAGAAGGATAATTCTCTTTGTGTGAATCCGTTGACATGGACAGATGCGACATCTCCGGCATCATCAAAGCTCAATCACGGTTCTCTGATGACGTTCAATTTGTTACGGAACCTGGGGCCGGCAGCGGAGATTGAGCCCTCATCTCATATTTTGTGGGTAGAATTGCCTGATAATGTCGGCGAAAAGATCAAATCGACAAAAAATCTTCATGTTTACGATTACAATCTTTTCTGGATGAATATCCGCGAAAATGTAAAAATGAGGATCAATGCGTTTGAAAAAGCGAGGAAATAGGGAGTGTTCAGTATACAGCAATCAATCAAGTGTTTGCTGTATACTGAGTAAAAGATGTTAATCTGTATAGTCTTCTTCGATTACCAGGTTTTCTATAATGAATTCCTGACGCTCGGGAGTGTTGTTTCCCATGTAGAACTCAAGTAATGTGGCAACCGAGTCTTCTCTTTTCAGCGTAACCGGATCAAGGCGGATATCTTTGCCAATGAAATGACGGAACTCATCGGGAGAGATTTCACCTAACCCTTTGAATCGGGTCATTTCAGGGTTTGGTCCCAGCTTTTTAATAGCGTTCTGCTTTTCTTCATCGGAATAACAGTAGATAGTTTCTTTCTTGTTCCTTACCCTGAAAAGCGGTGTCTGAAGAATATAAACATGCCCTTTTTTGACAAGGTCGGGAAAGAATTGCAGAAAGAAAGTGATGAGTAGCAGGCGTATGTGCATTCCGTCTACGTCGGCATCGGTCGCAACAATTACTTTGTTGTAACGCAGGTTTTCAATTCCTTCTTCAATGTTTAGAGCAGCTTGCAGCAGGTTGAACTCTTCGTTTTCGTAAACAATCTTCTTGGTAAGTCCGAAGCTATTCAGTGGTTTACCACGCAAGCTAAATACGGCCTGGGTGTTTACATCCCGGCTCTTGGTGATAGATCCACTCGCAGAATCACCCTCGGTAATGAAGATACAGGAGTTTTCGCGTTGCTCTCCTTTGGCATCGTTGTAGTGCACGCGACAGTCACGCAGTTTCTTGTTATGAAGACTTACTTTTTTCGCTCTTTCGCGCGCAAGCTTCGTAACCCCAGCAATGGCTTTACGCTCCTTTTCCGAATCCTGAATTTTCTTCAGCAGAATATCAGAACTCTCCAAATTCTTATGCAGGTAGTTGTCAACTTCTTTTTTTACAAAGTCACCGATAAATTTACTTACCGAAGGACCTTCCGGCCCGACATCTTTGGAGCCCAGCTTTATCTTTGTCTGTGACTCAAAAACAGGTTCTTCTACGCTGATCGCCACTGCAGCCACCAACCCGTTGCGGATATCGGTGACTTCCATGTTTTTGTTGTAATACTCTTTTATGGTGCGGGCAATTGCTTCACGGAATGCACTTTGGTGTGTACCTCCCTGTGAGGTATGCTGCCCGTTTACAAAAGAATAATATTCTTCACCATACTGATCGGTATGGGTAAAAGCAATTTCTATATCTTCTCCCTTCAGGTGAATGATAGGGTAGAGACATTCTGAAGTGATGTTTTCATTTAACAGGTCAAGAAGCCCGTTTTTGGAATAAAAACGTTTACCGTTGAAAATGATTGCCAAGCCGGTATTAAGGTAGGCATAGTTCCGTAACATCGATTCGATGTAATCTTCACGGTATTTGTAATTGGTGAAAATGGTATTGTCTGGAGTAAATTCCACCAGAGTTCCGTTGGATTCGGATGTCTTCTGGAGAGGTGATTCGGAAGTAATTTTGCCTTTGGAAAATTCAGCATGTTTCATTTCTCCCTCGCGGTAACTTTCAACCATGAATTGAGACGAAAGTGCATTGACGGCTTTTGTACCAACACCATTCAAACCCACGGACTTTTTAAAGGCTTTTGAGTCGTATTTACCACCGGTGTTCATCACCGAGACTGCATCCACCATCTTGCCCAATGGTATTCCACGACCAAAGTCACGTATGCGAACGGTACCATCTTTCACGTTGACCTGAATAGTGTTCCCGTTCCCCATTCGAAATTCGTCAATTGAGTTGTCGAGAACTTCTTTGAGCAACACATACACACCATCGTCGGGATAAGTTCCATCTCCTAATTTTCCGATGTACATCCCCGGGCGGCGGCGTACGTGCTCCAACCCTTCAAGCGTAATGATATTGTCGTCTGTATAGCTACTTGATTGTGAATTGAGTTTGATATCGTCCATGTTTTTTCCGATTGTTCAAGCAAAGATAATAAAAATACAGGAAACGAAAATTGCCAAAAAGAAGTTAGTAGAGCGGATTTATCGAACCATATTTAAGGGATTTTTGTAGCGAAAAGTCAAGACTAATTCTATTGTTCTTAAATGAAAGAACCTAGTTCAGCAAATGTTAACAGTTATAAGCAGAACCTCAAGGATTATTAGCTGCTGATATGTCTGATAAAGCAAATGAAAGCTTGCAGCAAGCTCAAGAATATTTACTGCTTAGACGGGTCAAACTGGTACAGGAAGTTGGTGTAATCACTGTAAAAATAAGCATTCCAGCCTAAGATATATGCTTTGTTGTTTATAACGAACGATGTGTGGACTGCAAGGGTTTTTGGAGCACTGATGCCTTTTATCCATTTATCGTTGGTTTCGTCATACCGCCATATGCTGCTAGAAACTGCTCCTGCATAAGCACTCTCAATATAGCCCATTCCAACATACGCTTTGTCATTGATCACAAAACTACAGAAGTCACTATATCCTTCAGGCATGAAATCAGTTTTTCTTGTCCATAAATTGGTGGTTGGTGTGTATTGCCAGAATTGTTTTACGCTACCTCCACTCCTGTCAATCCCCAGATAACCGGATTTGCTGGTGGCAAATGAGAAATAGCCCCATGGTGTATCTGGAAGGCCGCCAGCAAAATCAGCAACCTGATTCCAGCTGTTGGTTAACGGATTGTATTGCCATACATCTTTAGCGGAGTGAAAATTACCCACATAGGCCTTATTGTCAATCGTAAAAGAAAACATGTAGTCAGAAACTGTTCCCGGGTATGCCTTTTGAGCGCTCCAGGTCATTGTTGAAGTATCCAGTTTCCACAAGGTCTTATTTATCAATAAAAAACCGGCGTTATTTGCGGAAAATGCTATCGGGTGATTCCCGGGTGCTTCCGGTAAATTTGGAGTAGCTGTAAATAAGTCTGTTGCAGAATTGTATACATACAAGTTTGCGGAATTTGGCTTTATCAGGTATGCATTATTCTGTAAGGCAAAACTAACCGTATTGCCCGCCATCATCATCGAAGGTTTATTCCGTTGAGTCCATGGGAAAAGTAAGGAGAAATAGCTGGACGAGGTTGCAGTCATGCCGGCAACTTCCACATTGATTTTTACACTGTCAGAAGCCTGAATAGAGGGTACTTTTACATAAAGAGAATTCTCAGTAGCAGAATCCACCGCAACTGACAAAGAACCTAATTTTACGCGATTTTTTGTTATCTTGCTGTCGAAATGACTTCCCGAGATGACGATTGTTTTGCTAAAACCTCCGTTCGAAGGAGAGAATCCTGTGATGACCGGAGGATTGCTGCCCTTGCTGTTAAAAGTAAGAACATTGCCATAAACAAGATATTTTGAGGATTTTATATATGCCCGGACGTGGTATTCTGCTCCGTTTTTTAATCCCCCTTCAATTTTGCAATTGATTTTTCCGTCAGAAACCGATTGACCCAACGATTTTTTGGAACACGTCAAAACCGGTGATGCAATAGTGTCATCCCATACGAACCCATAATCGATCACGTCATTTTTATTTGTCCCTGTTACAGTGGCATTGAATGTTGCACCGGACGCATTGATATCCGACACTTCTTCTGTAATGATATACGGATAAGATTTTGTACTAACCTCGAGATCGGCACAACTTATCACCAAAATACCAGCAAGAATAAAAATGATGCTAAGCTTCTTCATCGCCTTAAAGATTAAAAGAAATTATAAGTTGTAAGTTGTTTCTGGAAAAATCCTGGGTTTGGAATCCGTATTGTTGATTGACACGGGCTTCAACAAACAACGCATGTTTATAATTCAACTTATATTCAACGCCTATGCCTGCAGCCATACCCACTTGCTGGGAAGAAAAATATCGGTTTGGACCATTGTCGTCAATCATTATGGTAGATGAAGACATGTTGATAGTAGCTGTATTCAAATAGCTTTTTTCGCGCAATACATAACTAATGGTGGGGCCGATGTTGATAAATGGGAATAACTTGCCGAAAGAGGCAGTGTACCTCAGTAAAATAGGGAGATTAGCCGTCGTGATGTTAGAAACGAAGTCGTAATCCTTATTTGTTACATGTTTTGATACTGAATATCCGTTTTTAGCAATGTATAATTCCGGATGCAATGACAGATTTCCTTTCCCAATCGGATAATCTACAAATATGCCAAAGAGGCAGTTGTACGTGTATGGAAATTGAAAGAGTTTTAAATCAGGATTGGAGGGGGAACTTTTAAGGCTTGGTAACGTGGCTTCAGCTCCTGCCAATATACCCCATTTAAAGTATACTGTATGTTTCGTTTTGCAATAGTCGGTATTGGAGAAATATCGTTCAAAAGACAGACGGCTGTAGGTCAAAAATTTCAACTTTTCTTTGTTGGGGGAACAATGTGACGTGAAGTCTTCAATAATCCTACGATAGTTCTGTTCTGTTAGTTCAACCAGTTTGTTATTCTCTTTTTCAATAAAGAACGTCGAGTGTTGCTCATCCTGAAAATAATATACAAAAGGAGCTTCCGAATCCAAACGTAAAAGAAAATTAGTCCGTGACACTCCGTTTATTGTGAATGTTTTGGAAAAATATTTATCCGAAGACCCGAAACTATATTCAGTAATCTGGTTCGGGCTAAAACTGAAAGTCGAGTCTTTGAGCTGTATCTTGCAGCTTTTCTGGTTGTTTTGTATTCCCTGATCAATAATGGTTATGCCCATCGTAAGAGCAGAGTCTTTTACATAGTAATCCGTTTGACTGTAGGTAGATACGGTGGTGTAAATTGCAAACAATAAGAAAAGAATTCGTTTCATGTTAAGGGATGGTAGTAGATTTATGTCAGAATGAATTCTGTGGTTTTGGTATTGTTTTGCAAATATATATTTTTTATTTCTAATTTTTATTGAACAGATGGTTGTAATATGAAGATAAAATTTGGCATAATTTTTACAAAACAAGATGGAATCAGAACATAAGGTCGCAGTTGCGTTCGGTCTCATTAATTTGGGCGCCCAGACTTTTATAGAAACCTATTGCAGGAGTATTCCATTCGGAGACTTGCCAGCGTACTTTGCTGCAATTTTCTTTTTTTGCGAGCGCAATGATACTGTTAATGAGTTTCGTGCCAATTCCTTGTGCGCGATATTCCGGTTTTACATAAAGGTCGTCCATGTAAAGCGATTTGCCAATCCACGTGTAATAAGCAAAAAAGCAGGTGGCGTAACCGATTATTGTATTCTCTTCATTGATTGCCGCAAAGCCCTTAATGTACTCTTTTTCTGATTTCATTTTATCAACTGTATTTGTCATTAGTTCAGGCGCTTTCTCGAATATGGCAAATTCTTGGAATAAAGCAATAAGTTGGGTGAAATCAGCTTCTTCTATTGGTCGTATTTGTATTGGCATGTTATTTGTTTTTCTGCAAAATTAGGCATTTTGGATCATGGATCAAACCTGAAGTTATAGCACGCCTTTCAAACGGATGATGAACCCGGTTGAGTTTGGATACAAAAAAAGCTTTATGACGAATAATCTCTGCAGACTAACCGTGCATAAAGCTTTTTTGTAAATAAAGATGTCGTGTGATGCTGATATGTCAGTTTTGTGTTAAGCGATGCCAGTGTTAAAGGCAACAGAAGAAATTGACTTTTGAGGAACAATATATTCTTCGCAAAAATTTTCAAAGATAAGGGTTACATCTTTGATGAAGTTTTCTTTAGAAAAATTAAACATGCCTCTGGGAGCATCGTTTTCAATGATGTTGATGAAAATGTAGTTCTGATGCTTTTTCAGAATAATCATGTTTTTATTCTGTTTCATCCGGTGAGATTCACTTGTCAAAACGGCAATTTCATCACTGTAATTTGCGTCGCTGAACTCAATATTGTGGTTCAGGTAGTTTACGACCGAATGCAAATCAGTCGTAACTAATTTGAAGGATGACGTTTTCATTCTCTTTCGATTTTGGAAGGTTCGAGATTCTAAAGATAAAATCTTGAATCTAAGATTTTGGTTGCACAATGATTTTGGTCCCTCAAATATAAGGCGTTATTCTATGATTTCATAATAAATTAACATATAAAATATATTAAACACTAAAAAAAGTAAATAAAATTTTGTAATGTGTTGATATTAAGTTTTTTGTATAATTCAGAAAGAACATCGTTTTTAAGAGTGTGGTTAAAAGATGGATTTTCCTTATTTCGATGAAGAAAGACCGGAATGAGTCAATGCTTTGGTGTTCAGATCGACACCAAAGGTGGGCTTTGCATAGCTGTAGTGGCACTATGCCGGAGAAATGGAATAGTCTCTTATTATTTTTCAGTAGAAACGACTATCCCATTAGCCAGATAATTGTTGTTTTTCAACAAACGACTGAGATTGTAAGTCATTATTGATCCTGGTCGGGGAGTAATTGATTCAACCCGTATCTCAGTTAGCTGGTTTCGGGTGTATTTGAGGCAAATATCACCTCTGGTAAGTTGCCGCGTGGGGATGTTATATTTTTTGCGGGTCAATGCAGGTTTACAGGAACACCATCCTTTCCCTTTTACAAAATACGGATGATCTGCCGTATTGATATTTAGGGTGTTATCGCTAAATGCAATTTTTACGATATCATCATGAGCCACAGAGTCAATCTTTTGTACAATGTCAGTCTCTGGCTTCATTGTTTTTAGGTTCACCGTTACGATTTTATCTCCCGTTTTTATCGTTTTGATGCATTTTGTCGTTCCGTCGGGAAAAGTAATTTGCGTGTTGCCATCAAAACAGAAGGATATATAGCAGTATCCGGGCGTAATGGTAGTTTCTCCGGTGACCAGATCAATCAGGCCGGTAATGCATTGGTTTTTATCCCAGTTAATATCTCCTGAAGCCTGAAAAAAGGGATGTCCGTTGGTAGGATTAGCCTTGGTGGTAACTTTGTAAAGAATAGCACCTGTGCATAGTGTATCAGTCTTTGCAGCTTTAATTAATGCTTTAAATGCAGCTTGCTGCGAAGTGTATTTTAGGGTGTTGACAGATGCTACGGTAAACATTTGAGCACTGAATGCCGATGCATCAATAAGACTGTTAATCTGGTCTTTGGTGAGTAACGTCGTTCTCGGAACAGCGATAGATGGATATAAACCGGCAGTCGAAGAGTTCAGAAAAACGGGGAATGAGTCGTACAGTCTTGTTTCAACCCAGTCAATTTTTACTTTATAGCTAATATTGAAAGAGATACCATCGTTCCATTTCCCGATGCCTGTGCTGCAAGGGAAAATGTGATCGTTAAAGTAATCTTCCGTCATATTATTTCTGGATAGGAAGAGTTGTTTCCAGATATTGAAATAGTTCTGGCAGGTATCGCTTTTGCCAAATATGCCGCTACAAGCTATTTCGTCAGTCTGCATGGCGTAATGGGAACAATCGCATTTGCGGGTTGTATATTCAGTAATGGTGCATGATCCCAGAAAGAAGATGCAGATGACGAAACCAATCATTTTCTTCATAAGCCTGTTATCTATGTCTTTATTGACGTTTTAGTTTATAGCGGTCGACTTGCGTATCGGATGTTGCGGAACGATAATCTTTTGATATTTCAATCGAGTCACTCTTAATTTTGATTTTGTATTTGCCGCCAAGTATTAGCGTCCAGTCAAAATTTGCTGTCCATGCGCACTCATTCGTAAAAATAATAGCGTCGCCGATAATAGTGTAGGTGCCTTTGCAAAGTGCCGGGTAGTATGGCTTGCTGCTTGAGCCCGACCATGTGTTGCCCGAAAATCGAAGGGTTACGGTTGAAGTGTCTGTTGGTTGCCAGGTTATCTCTCTTTTGAAAGAACCTTTATAGGTGCCATCAGCAAACAGATAATTCTCTTGTATGGTGCTGCAACCCGAAACGCAAATGATGCATGCTAATGCCAACATGAATTTTTTCATACTCCGGTAAGATTACGTCTGTTGTTTTTCAGAAAAAACAGATATAAACTATAGATGCATGTTCCCTTGTAAATGCTGCTTTTAGCTGATATTGAGAAGGAATATTTATCCGGTAGGGTAGTCACGTCTCTTTATTGCAGGAATTTTTTGATAATAGCAATAATGGCAGATAGAACAACACTTACCAGAATCATGGTGGTGATCGGAAAATAGAACCTGACATTCTCTTTTTCTATACGAATATCTCCCGGTAACCGTCCCAGCCAGGATAATTTATCCCCGGCAAAGTAAACCACAACGCCGGCAATTACAATGAGAATACCAGCAATGATTAATATTTTACCGATGGGTTACATTGTTTGTGAGATTGATTTGTTTTCAGCGTTTTCGAGGCAAGAATAAAGCGCTTAAATTATCACCGGCGTTGATGTAACAACGGTAATATGGTTGTTATAATACTCCTGACGAACCAAATCCTGTGTCAGAAACAGCTTTTCCCACATGGTATGATAAGCAGCATTGGTATCGATGTCGCAAACCATTCTTGCTGCCGAAGAATCAGCAACAGACGGTTTTAATGCCCTTTGGTAGCGATATTTTTTGAATATCGGCATGGAAAGTACCATTACACAGGCCAATAAGCCGAATAACCATTTTGTGATTTTTGTTTTCATATCTTGTTTTTACGCCAAAACCATAAAGGCATTATCTACGCATTATCCTTTCCTTATTAATATCCAATTTATAGCACGAATCAGGAGATTTGCGCTAGGAGGGGAGAGTCGGGATGGTTAGTTCATGCTTTCTACAAGAATTTTATTTTTTTGCTCTAGAAATTCATCCTCACTCAATATGCCTTTTTCCTGTAATTCTTTTAGCTTTTCAAGCTGATCAATCCAATCGTCTTTCTTTTCTATGGCATTATTACTATTCACAAACCAAGAAGCTACATAACCAGTAAAAGTACCAAAGAGTCCAACTCCGGTGGTCATTAAAATAGTTGCGATCAATCGTCCTTCAGTTGTTATCGGATATTTATCTCCATATCCCACAGTTGTAATAGTAGTAAAAGCCCACCATAAAGCATCTTCGGCGCTTTTGATATTGGAGGTGGGGTCTGTTTCAACCTGCAATATTCCTATGGATCCAAATATTAATGTCAGAAAAGCAATTAAAGCCACTGCTGCAAATGTTCCGTTGATCTTTGATTTGAATATATGTTGTATTAAAAAACGCACAGAACGAAACGCTCGCATTACCCGGATAACTCTTATTAACCTGATAGTTCTTCCATACTGCAGAAAAGAGAAAGTCGGAATGCTTGATACAAAATCAATCCATCCCCAACGCATAAATCGCAATTTTGATTTTGCTTTAAAGAAACGATAAAAGAAGTCATATAAAAATATGATGCAGATCATATTATCTATTAATGAAATCAATTGTGACGTTTCTGGCGAAAGCTTAAAAAAAGAATCTATCAGTAAGGCCACAAGTACATAAATGGATAAAATCATTATTGTGATATCCAAAAAAGTAAGCTTCTGCTGATTCATTGAGAGACTGCTTTTGATTAAATTGTTTAAGTATTATTGCTTTGTGTTATTTTATACATTTTCATCCAAATTTTCTTATGTTGATTTCAAGTCTTTGGATGATGGTAATGATAAGGGCCAATAGTTTGGGAGTTTTTAATTACACTCATTTTATTTGATTTTGCCATAATTTCCCTCGCAAATTTACATTTTATTTCTAAATAAATTGATTGAATTGCTTTTTCTATCTGCATTTTGTGACTAAACACGGAAAGAGTTAGAGAGGGGAGGTTTCGATTGGAAAATAGAGCTATTACACCAAATATCTGTGAGATACGGGAGGTAAAAAAGTGTTTAATTGGAGATGCAAAGCGGCATAGTGAAAAGCAGTCGCAGGAGATGACTGGTTTTGCCGAATGACCTGTGGAATCAATCCGTATAACCGGATTGAAGAGGGGAGAAGGCTTGATAGTTCTGGATAATTGTGGGCAGGTTATGGTCAAAAAGGAGACAGGCGGAGATGTGCGGGTGCTAACCAAACGCTGTTCTCAAAGAAATTACCTAATTCTCCTTTTTTACCATTTTATCATCCTGATTGCCGCAGAAAAATTCTTGCAAGCTCAGCGAAACGACAGAGTCGGTTTGTCTTTTACTGGAGGGCAACGGTTCCCATATCGGTAACCTGTCCTGATGTTACAAGCACGTTATCAACGGTTTTATTTGTATAAGGCGATACCGGCTGAAATACAACCTTGTATGTTCCGGCGTCAATTCCTCTCAGTAGAAATTTTCCATCACTACCAGCAATCGTGCCGATAGTGTCACCACCGGCTATTGCTGTAACATAAGGTGCTGCAGCAACAGGAGAAACCATTCCTTTGATTGCGCCACTTGTTGCCTTTGTGAAGGTTCTGATCACAGGTTTCAGGTTAAATCCGCCGTTGCCTTTTGCTACAATGGAACGGGCTGCATCAAAATCAATCCATAGCTGATAATCGATCCCTTCGGTAAGTATGGCGTTGATATTGAATTTCAATCCCGACTGCATGGCCGATGGCGTGTCGAGCGTGTACAGCTGATCGTTGATCTTTACCTGATTGTTGGATCCCAATACAAGGCGCATCTGCGTGATTTGTCCCGCTGGCAGTTCTATCTTTGCCAAGAGAGTATCCATGCCATTCCTGAAATCAAGCAGGTTGTAAACCCCGGATCGGATGGGTAACGATACCCAGTTGTCAGTAACGCCTGTTGCTGCAACATTGATTTGGGCACTTTGAATATCAATCAGCACCTGTTGGAAATTGGCAGGAGCATCCGTCAGACGAACGGAAAAGGTGGCATTTTTCACTGGATCTGTCGTGCAGGACGCCAGTCCAAGGGCAAGTGTGCCGGCCACAAAGATGGCTGCAATGATTTTCTTATTCATAATATTCAATTTAGAGATGACACATCCGGAACTTTGTAGAAATAGCTTCCTGAAGAAGCGAAACTAACCTGCATCGTAAAATATGATGTAAAATTATGGTGGTGTAAATCAGAAATCAATAGGATGAATAATCTTTAACTTGTAAAATTACAGAAAATTAAACCGTTTATGTAAAGAAAAAGAATAGGTAAAAATGCATTCTTTTTACAGGTCTTGGAACATGCAATTTACCCATGCAGCTGATTCTGTCTATGTTGCTGTAAGGCGTTGATAAGTAATGTATAAGCGGATGATAATTGATTTATCGCTTCAGTTTTAGTTCATACAAATCGTTACGCCGGTCTTTCAGGTTGCGCACACTACCGTAGGTGTGTAGTTCGGTGAGCAATGAGATGTCCACATCCGATACCATGATCATTTCGGTGTTGGGAGTGGCCTCGGCGCATTTACCGTCGGTAGGGAAAGCAAAATCGCAGGGCGAAAACACTCCCGACTGCGCGTACTGGATGTCCATGTTATGAACGCGCGGAAGATTGCCTACGCAGCCCGCTATCACCACGTAACACTCGTTTTCGATGGCACGTGCCTGTGCACAGATCCGTACCCGAGAATAGCCGTTTTGGGTGTCGGTGAGGAACGGAACAAACAATATCTGCATGCCCTGATCGGCCATGATACGGGGTAATTCGGGGTATTCCACATCGTAACAAATTAGTACGCCGATACGGGCACAATCGGTATCGAAAGTCTTTATCACCTTGCCGCCGGTAAGTCCCCAGCTTTTAATTTCGTCCGGCGTCACGTGAATTTTCTCGTAAGTGTCGTAAGTTCCATCTCTTCGACACAAAAAACCGACGTTGTGCAAGTCGTTGCCCCGTAACTGAGGCATACTTCCGGTAATGATATTGGTGTTGTAACTGATGGCCAGACTTACAAATCGTTTGCGTATCTCTTCGGTGTATTGCGCCAGTTCGCGAATAGCCTGCGATTCTCCCAGATGGTTGAACTTAGCCATCAGCGGAGCATTGAAATATTCGGGAAAAAGCACGAAATCGCTTTTGTAATCTGACACCGCATCCACAAAAAATTCCACCTGTTCAAAGAGGTCGTCCACCGACTGGTAATTGCGCATCTGCCATTGCACTAATCCTACGCGAATACTGGTCCTTGGCGGTATAAAATCGGGGGTGGGTGCCTGATAGTAGATATTATCCCATTGCATGAGGCAGGCGAAATGTTTCGACTCTTCATCGTTCGGAAGGTAGTTGGTCATCACCTTACGAACGTGAAAATCGTTCGATAACTGAAAGGTGAGCACCGGATCGAAAATCTCTTTTTTGCGAACTTTTTCGATATACTCTTTCGGGCGTATTTCGTCGGCATATTTATGATAATTGGGCAGCCGCCCGCCAAACATGATGGCCTTGAGATTAAGAGTTTCGCAGAGTTCTTTGCGGTAATCGTACATGCGTCGAGCAAGGCGCAGCCCTCTGTATTGCGGATGAATGAATACCTCGATGCCGTAAAGAATGTTGCCGTTGGGGTTATGCGTGTCGAAGGATTCGTTGCCAGTCACCGAAGCATAAGAGTGGTCGTTTTTTACGAGGTCGTAGTCCACGATTATAGACAGCGCGCAACCTACAATCTTTTTGTCTACGACGGTTACCACCTGTCCTTCCGGGAAAATGGTTATCAGTGTGTCAATCTGTTTTCGCGACCAGAACACATCGCTTCCGTCGCTGTAGGTGCGTGTAAATGACTGTGCCAGTTGCTTGTAATCATTCCGGTGCAACGGGCGAATAGAAACTTTGCTGATTTCAGGTATATTATCCATATTCTCAGTGTTTAGAAAATGGTGTACAAGCAAAGTTAGTGGGAATGAATTATTTTTCAAACGAAAAAATGGGTTTTGAAAAATGTTTTTTAACAGCTTATGAAATAATGTAATAGAAACCCTAAATAACGAAAGCATTCACTTATTTTAAATTCGCAGAAGACGAAAGCGGCAGATTCTCAGTTAACTTTGCGGCTTAATTATTGCATTCATCCTATAAATGATCAAGCAGAGAAACAGAATACGCATACTGATCGCATCACTCCTTTTGATGCTAACAACCGGCACACTGATGGTGAAGTCGGTTCACTGCGTGTTGATTTCTCACGATGTGGTTACTGAAGCTGTAAACGGGCAGACAACCGTTTCTACCGATCAGCCGGATAGTTGTCCTATCTGTTCTTTCGATTTCTACCCTGTAATCCTTCATTCGTTGAAGGTATTGCCGGATGTAACCCGTTTTGCTTATTCAGAACGCCTGTACAGCCTTATTGATGCACCCGTCAAACAGGCTACCCATCTATTTTTGCTTCGCGCACCACCAGCCGCGTAAGACACTCATCTCATTTCTTTTATAAAAATCAGAACTCGTAGCATTGACTTGCACGGGTATTGGTGTATTGTATTCGACCCTTTGGTCTGTCGTACATTACATCCGCCATTTACATTAGCCTTAAGATATCGGAAAGCATGAAAAATATGCCTGATTTCTTAATGGTGATCATTATAATTTAAATCCAAACGTTATGCAAAAAAGATTGATATTTATCATTTTATATATTATTCCGGCTTTATTATTTGCCGAACCCTTGCCTTTGGCTAAAACGTCGCTAAAGGGAGTTGTGACTGATAAATTAACGGGAGAACCCTTGATTGGGGTGGCAGTGTACATTCCCGAATTGAAAACAGGAGCCGTGACTGACGATAAAGGCTCTTATCATATTGATAATTTGCCGAAAACCACACTGATCGTACAGGTTACTTATGTAGGGCATCAGTCTGTTATTGAGGCTATTGATTTGAGAAACAGTGTGACGCAAAATTTTTCTCTTGTGGAATCGTCGGCAAAAATAGACGAAGTGGTGGTAACAGCCACTGCCGGATCTACTCAATTAGTGAGAACTCCCACGCCGATTGCGATAGTGCCTCATACCGATCTTTTGCGTGAAGCATCTACCAATCTGATGGATGCGTTGGCCAGTCAACCCGGTATTTCGCAAATTACGACGGGAGGAGGTATTTCCAAGCCTGTTATTCGCGGACTCGGCTACAATCGTGTGGTAGTGGTAAATGACGGGATACGTCAGGAAGGTCAGCAGTGGGGCGACGAGCACGGAATAGAAATAGACGAACAAGCCGTGAATAAAGCCGAAATTTTGAAAGGTCCTGCCAGTCTGATGTTCGGTTCCGATGCCATGGCAGGCGTGATCAACCTCTTTTCAGCGCCAACTCTTCCTGAAGGCAAAATAGCCGGTAATTTCTATGCGAACTATCAAACGAATAACGGATTGATGGCTTATTCTCTTGATTTAGCAGGTAATAAAAAAGGATTTATATGGGATTTGCGCTACAGCGATAAAATGGCTCACGATTATAAGAACAAGTATGACGGCTATGTCTATAATTCACGTTTCAAAGAGCAAGCGCTGACCGGTTTGATTGGAATAAACAAAGAGTGGGGGTATTCTCACCTGACCTTTAGCACTTATCAACTAACACCCGGAATTGTAGAAGGTGCACGTGATTCAATATCCGGAAAATTTATAAAACCGGTTGCACTCAAAGGCGTTGAAGGTAGTGAACTTGTTAACAATGCTGACGGGAAGAGTTACAGTCACGGAATGCCATATCAGCAGGTAAAACACTACAAAGCAGTGTGGAACAACAGTATTTTTATTGGGGACGGTAGTTTGAAAACCACAATTGGATTTCAGCAAAACCGCAGACAGGAATTTGGCGATGTTCTGAATCCCGATCAGTACGGGCTTTACTTCCTGCTGAATACCGTCAACTATGATGTACACTATATGTTACCGCAAAAAAACGGGTGGTCTGCTTCGTTTGGTGTGAATGGCATGTATCAGCACTCCATGAATAAAGGTACTGAGTTTTTGGTGCCGGAATACAACCTTTTTGATGCCGGTATCTTTGGGATTGCCAGTAAAACTATCGGACGATTCGACATTAGCGGAGGCATACGGTTCGATAACCGCCACGAACACGCTGATGATCTCTATTTGAATTCAAATGATGAGAAAACCACCGTTTCAGATCCTACAGCCTACCATCGTTTTACCGCTTTCACCAATGATTTCGGGGGAATAACCGGTAGTTTAGGTGCAGCATGGAGAATAACCGACGATTTTCATGCAAAATTCAATCTGTCAAGGGGTTTCAGAGCTCCAAATATTGGCGAATTAGCATCCAATGGGGTTCATGACGGAACTGTTCGTTATGAAATTGGCGATAGTAACCTGAAGCCGGAAACCAGTCTGCAAGCCGATTTTCAACTGGGCTATTCATCGCGCTATCTTTCTGCGGAAGTCGACCTGTTTGTCAATCGTATCAACAATTATATCTTTTCCAGAAAGCTGAACAGTACGGCAGGTGGCGATTCAATTACCAACGGTTACCAGACTTATAAATTTGTTTCGGGTGATGCCCGGATTATGGGTGGTGAATTTATGTTTGACGTTCATCCATTTGACTGCCTGCATATCGAAAACAGTTTTTCGTATGTTAACTCCATTCAGCTAAACCAACCTGATTCCACCCGCTATTTACCGATGACTCCCGCTCCCAAATGGAAAACCGATGTGCGTCTTGATATTTTAAGACATGGTAATGTGTTACGTAACGGATATATCAATGTTGGTGTAGAGAGTTATTTTGCACAAAATCACTATTATGAGGCCTACGGGACAGAAACCCGTACCCCCGGTTATTCTTTGCTGTATGCCGGAATTGGTGGCGATGTTATACACAAAGGCCATACGCTCTTTTCTCTCTATCTGACAGGAAATAATCTGACTGATGTGGCTTATCAAAGCCATTTGAGCCGGCTTAAATACGAGGATGTAAACAATGCAACCGGCCGTACGGGAGGGTATAATATGGGGCGGAACTTCAGCATTAAGTTATTGGTTCCGATAAACCTGTAAGCGATAAAGTACGGGGTAATTGCAGTATAATGGACTAACGGTTTTTCTACGCTAAAGGCGTAACCCAATAGTAACGTCCCGATTCAGCGGGGTGCAAGCGCAAGGATGGTCAATGTACTCCCTGAACCGCGTAGCGGTATCCAGTTTACAGGGAAACGCTTACAGCGTTATGTAAAAAAGCGACTTTACTACCCGTCGGGATAAATCCCGACGTTATTATAGGAACAACACCTACGGTGTTTAGGGGTCACTTTGCAGATAATCATATAAAATGAAAACCATTAAGAAAATGAAGATACCTTCATCGTCTTAATGGTTTTTCTGTAGATTATATTGTTACGCGGAGCTTATTTGGTTATTGTTTCCAGCTTCTTGAGCATGGCAAACATAAAGATGGCAGAAACCAGGCAGCAAAGTACCAGTACGCCCCATACCATCCAGAGTTCCATACCTCCCCACAGGTCACCAATTACACCGGTGAGTTTGTTGCCGAGTGCAGTAGCTCCAAACCAGCCTCCCATCATCAATCCTTTGTATTTCGGAGGAGCAACACGGGAAACAAATGAAATACCCATTGGACTAAGGAATAGTTCAGCAAACGTGAGGACGAGGTAGGTACTGATTAGCCAGTCAGGTGAAACCAGCATAGGACTTACACCTCCCGATGCTTTCAGATCGGAAGGAGAAAGCAAGCCGATAGAACCGAAAGCCAATAAAGCAAAACCAGCAGCGGCAATCACCATCCCAAAACTGATTTTACGGGGTGCTGACGGCTCTTTCTTCTTTTTAGCCAGCCAAGAGAACAGTCCTACAAAAAGCGGCGTTAAAACGATTACAAAGAAGGGATTGAATTGTTGGAAGATCTGAGGTGTAATTTTAATGGACGGTTCCATATGTGCATATACTAAAGCGATTGCACCCAGAGAAGCTGCAAGAAATAGCCCGGAAATGGCTTTCCCTTTTCCTGTTTTTGATTGAAAGATATTGGTGATGCTATAAACAACAGCAATGAGAAGAACCATGGAAACCAGCGAAAATCCGATTCTATCGAGGCCGGAAACAGAACCTGTAGTGTAATCACGGGCAAAGAATGTCATTGTCAGTCCGTTTTGGTGGAACGACATCCAGAAGAATACAACTACAGCAAAAACCATCAAAAGGGCAAAAATGCGTTCGCGTGTTTGTTTTGGAGTAAGTTCTTCCACGTGCGAAGTAGCCGTTGGTTTGTTGGCGTTGTAATCGGCGTGCTTATATGTTCTCTTGAAGACTACGAAGATGGCAATAGAGATAACCAGCGAGATGCAGGCGATGCCGAAGCCATAGTTATATGCGGCACTCAATTTTTCAATATAAAGGCTTGAAAAGTCTGCTAACGGTAGTTTTGTGCCTTGTTCAGCGGCCAATGCCGTCAGTTGAGCCAAACCATCAGTAGAAATAGTGCCATTAAGCAACTGGTGGGCGAGAGCAGGGATGTGAGCGTCGTAAACCATGTGGTATTGACTCAGGCTGTAGTTAGTGATCCATTCGGCAGCAGAAGGTGCGAAGAAAGCACCAATATTGATGCACATGTAGAAAAGGCTGAAAGCCAAATCGCGTTTGCTGCTGTATTTCGGATCGTCATATAAGTTACCAACCAATACCTGCAGGTTTCCTTTGAAAAGACCTGTTCCCAACGAAATCAGGGCTAAAGCCGAGACCATTGCAATGAGAGAAAAAGTGCGGTCATTGTTTGGAATAGCCAAAAGCAGATAGCCGGCAAACATGATTATGATACCAATCATGATGGTGCGTCCGTAACCCAGCCATTTGTCGGCAAGAAATCCACCCAAAAGAGGAGTGAGGTAAACAGCACCCAAAAACCAACTGAAATACGAACTGGTTTGCGAAGTGTCGAATCCGAATTTTGCCTGAAGAAATAACGTAAAAATGGCTAACATTGTGTAGTAGCCGAAGCGTTCACCAGTGTTAGCCAATGCTAGAGCAAAAAGCCCTTTGGGATGTTCTTTAAACATAAATGAATACTTAATGGATTATTATTGGTAAAATTGAGAAACAAAGATAGTTTTTAATCCTGATATATCCCAATTAACCGATTATCCGGTAATCATCTATAAGTGCGTGTCAGTCTGTTGTTTTATCTATTTATTTGATAATTAATTTTTTGGTCAATGCCCCGGCTTTTACTATCCAGGCTCCGGTTGGCAATGTAAACGAATACGGGTTGCCATCGGAAATGACATTCTTTATCATTTTTCCCACAGGAGAATAAACGTAAATTTGGGTACCTTCAGTCATACCATATACAATCACCTTTTCATTATCACATAAAATATAAGGTTCCGTAAATTTTGGGGCAATATAATCTATGCAGGCACTTTCTGTCCCCACTATTCCGTTGTTCACCGTGCGTAAGCAATAGGTACCGCTTTTTGCAGAAGGAATTGTGAAATCTAATGAAGTGGTGTTGCCAATAGAATCTCCGTTGAAATAAATGTTGTAAGAACAAAGAGGAGACTTGTTGATTAAACCTCTTACATTGAAATTGTAGTCATTAGTAGCTCCAATTGTATAAGGCGTTCCACTTTCAATAATAACAGCGCCATAATTACCGGCAGTTGTCGATTCAATTTTAGGACCTCTGTCTACCGATACGGTATAACCCGATGCAGAGGTATACTGAACACCTATTGCGTAGACTTTTCCGGCTTGAATTGACAAGGGATTAGTGAAATACATCTCGTTCCATTGGCTTGTCTTAACACCGGTTACCGATTCATCCAATTTGAGGACCATTTTGTTGGTCGAGGATGAATATTCAAAAACCTGAATGTGGTAAGCGCTTGCATTTGCATCGTAAGGATAGAACTTAACGCCGGCGAAAGTTTTGCCCACATACGAAGCCAATGTTGACGAACTGAAAACCTGTGCACACGACATTGTTTCCTGCTGTCCGGTAGAAAGGGCGCCATCCAACGCTGCTCCATCCCAATGAACTTCCTGTATCGAATCTCCAATTTGAGGAATAGCGGTGGGAGCAGTCCATGATAAAACATAATCGGTATTGGATACTTTTCCTGTTAAATTTAGTGGCGCCGGACCTACATTTACATTTTTCATGAAGTCGAATGAAATAGTTCCGCCGTTTTCAGAAATATTTGTTATAGGTTTACCAGTTAAGGTGTTATCCCATGATTTTGCCGAAGGTGTTGTGCTGTCTGTAAATGATGTTTTGCCGGACGTGCCAGGAAATGCGCATCCTCCGGAATCAATATTGCCGTATGATGCTGCCGTAGATGTAGGATTTGTCGTGGCAGATGCACAAACCGGGTACACTTTTTGCGGAGATGTGATATTCAGATCATAATACAGATCATCGGCATCTTTTGCAATATGATAAATCAGAAGACCATGTCCCGGCAATGAACTGTCATAACCGGTTTGCTGTCTGTTTTCAAGCATATAATATTCCCCTTGCGTCAGTGTTTTGAAAATATACGCTTCTCCTTTTGTCCCGTTAGCCGCCATATTGGAGATGGTGGTCGGGGATTTAAGTTCAACCGGAGCAATCCATCCATATCTATATTTTTGGTATAGCGTAAGGTTGGGTGGGCAGGTGCCATAATAATTTAAGCCTACCCGGTTCCAGCTTCCTTCTGCCATTAGATCCCATGCTCCGGTACCGATATAACTACCATCACCGGTGTTGTCGTAATTGGTGTCATAATAATCGGGAGCTCCGATTACGTGATTTAATTCATGACATAAAACGCCCATAGTACATGTAACGCTCGGACTATTCGCATAGAGTTCCGGTGTGCATAAATAATGAGTTATAGAACAGTAGCTTGGGGGTGTAAAGTCATTCTGATGTGACCATATGGCATCTGTGGAAACACTTGTGAATTCCTGTCCGTTGCCTGCGAAAATGACATTTATAGCGCTATAGCCCGAAAAATCAAACGAAGGATTGGTAGTGTGTACCGCTCTGATTGCCTCTACTACCAGAGAGTCTGGATGCTGGTCATTTCCGAGTCCGCCTACATCTTTTCCATAATAAGATCTTGGTCTGCTGGCGGTAAAAGGGCCTTTAACGTCAAAATTCATAGCGAATTTTCCGTAAGAAGTAGTAGTGAAAAAATCTTTGACTGAACTTTGATTGTTATTCACACTATAACCCGTTTGGTTGAATAAGTTATTGAAATCAGAAGTCGTTTTTGTGAAAGCAACATCCTGGAACCCCATCAAAACAACCAAAATTTTGACTGTTCCCGTTGGAAGAGCCGAACTTTTCTGGCGTTTCATGATAGATGCTTTAAGTTGGGACGTCATTGAATCGAGTTGGAGCTGACTGAAGAAAATTTTTCTGGTCTGTCCGGAAAGAAAACTTTTTGCTTTATCGGAACGTTCTGTTGCATCCTGAGCAACTATATCCGATGCAATCATGTTGCCTTTTGAGTCAGTTGTGGCATAAGTGATGTATCCCCTGGCATTTTTCATCAGGGTCATGCCGTCGGAGGTCTCCATCCAGTGAACGTGTTCATCGCCTTTCTGCACAACAGTCACACTGCTTCCGTCAGGTTGCGTAATTTTTACCGGCCATGGGAATGCCGAAACAGCTGCTACTTTAGTGGCACAAATGAGCAGAATGGATAGGATATAAAAACTTTTCTTCACGATTTAACGTTTTGCAATAATAAATTCAAAATTATTACATCTAACGTTAAGTACCAATTAAATAGTATGAATTTAGCATGTTTTGTGATTTTGCAGGGTAAAACCTTACTCTAATTTATGCCGATTCATTTTAGCGAAAATAGCTTATCCATTGAATTTATGGCGTCTTGATACAAAAAAAGCGCTTTGATACAGCCTGTTGTATCAAAGCGCTTTTTGAACATGCTTCAGATAATCTATTCTTTGGCTTTGTCTGCGGTTTTAAGGGGAACTCTGATTAAGAAATATCCCACTAAACATAAAGCAATAAGGCCTAAAAGATAGGGAGGATTGCTGAACAGGCTGAAAACATTGCCTAAGAAAATATCGCCAATTGCAAAAATAGCAATAACCAATCCCATGAGGGCTTCTCCGGCAATCAGACCTGACGCCATTAAAACGCCGGTATTTTCCACAACACCTTTTTGATGTTCGTTCAGTTGTTTTTTTGCTACGTAATGATCCAGTATGCCCTTGAATAAGCCGCCAAGGAATATTGCAGCAACAGTTTCTAATGGCAGGTACATTCCTACAAAGATCAACATCGGACTTTTTACTTTCATCAGAATCAATGCCACGCCCATCAGCATACCGGTAATAATCAAAGCCCATACCATTTTACCTGCAATAATACCGTTCGACAATACAGCGAAAAGTCCCGCTTGTGGTGCAGTCAGGTTTTTACTTCCGAAACCACCAACGTAGTGTTCGGCATTTCCTTTTGCAATATCACCCTGGTTTAACAGAATCAAAACGCCAAACATTACCAGTCCCGAAATTACGACACCGATAATATCGCCAATCTGCATTTTCCAGGGAGTTCCTTTCAGAATATGTCCGGCTTTCAAATCCTGAAACATTTCGCCGGCCACAGCTACAGCCACCGCAACAATAGCTGCGACGCCCAATACTGCGGCTACACCTTGCGTGTCGTGTGTGATTCCCAGAGCAAGGAATATGAGTCCGGTAACAACGATTACGGTAACTGTTAAGCCACTGATAGGATTGGAACTACTTCCGATAATTCCAACCAAATAGCCTGAAACCGCGGAAAGGAAGAAGGCCAGCAGAACCATCAGCGAAGCAGCAGCGATAGCAATTACTATAGAAGCATTGAAGATGAAGTATGTTACGAAAAAAGTCAGTGCAGCGGCAAATGCGATACCCATCATGACCCATGTAAATTTCAGGTCTTTTTCGGTGCGATCCACAGCTTCGCTGCTTTCCTGTTTTGCTTTTTGAATATCGCCAACTGCACGTTTCAGACCGACAAAAAGACTGCTCCGCATGTTGTAAAGCGTGAAAAATGCAGCAACCAACATTCCTCCGATAGCAATCATGCGCACGATGTATTTCCAAATGTCGGTTGAAAGATGTTCCCATCCGGCAAAATTGGGCGTGCCATCAGCTGCCATCAGGCTGTAAACAGGATCATTGATGACGCTAGGGCCAACAATCAGCATAATGATTGGAATGAATAATCCCCACGCCAAAATAGAACCGCTGAAATTAAGAGACGCCAAACGCGGACCGATGATATATCCGACACCAAAATAAGCGGCGCTGATTTTAGGTGCTCCGGCAAGGAAGCCTCCCTGAGTCTTAATGCTAGTGCCGGTAATGGTTTTAGCGCCGGTATAAATAAACTGGCTCCAGGATACCGCAAACACTTTGAATTCGCCAAATAGTTTAATGAGTCCGCCGACAATCATTGAATAAAAAAGAAATTTGGAACCGGAGGCTCCTTTTTGCCCGGCTTTGTGAATTTCAGCAGCTGCCTGACTTTCGGGAAATGGCAACTCTTTGTCTTCAACCATTACGCGGCGCATCAATGCCACAAACAGAATTCCGAGAATACCACCGGCAATCAGAATCAAAGAGGCAGTCAGATACGTTTCCCACGATGAGAAATTATCCTTCCAGATTCCCGTGATGTAAAATGCAGGAAGTGTGAAAATGGCTCCTGCAGCCACCGACTCTCCGATACTTCCCACGGTACGGGTGAAGTTCTCTTCCAGAATCGTACTCTTTTTCATCATTCGCAACACCGCCATTCCAAGCACAGCAGCAGGATAAGTGGCGGCAATCGTCATACCGGCGCCGAGGCCAAGGTAAGCATTGGCAGCACCTAAAACAACTGCGAGTACCAAACCGATTAACAACGCGCGGAGGGTGAACTCTTTCAAAGACCCACCAGATCCGAACGGTTTGTTTTCATTTGCCATATCAACATTTTTAGAATTAGTAAACAGTAAACAACTCTTGTTTTTTTATAAAAGATGTCCATTTTTTAACATTGCAGGCAAAGGTACTTGCTTTTTTTCTATTAACCAATACTGTTTGCTGACGGATAATTATTTATTGGTTCTTAAACGGAGCATTTTGTCAGGAAACTCTGAAAGAGTATTGTTTCGTTACAAAATCAAAAAAATAATTGTGTTTGATTGATAATTTGAAACGATAGACACCTGACTGCTATCACTCTGGTAGATGTCAATAAGTTGTATGTTTTTTTCTTTCACTTTTCCTAAAAGAGCCGTAACTTTGAACTTTGATTAGGATTATAATGGGCTGATGTAACCCATTGAATATCCGTGCTTTTATTGATTGTCGTTCTTTTAATCTTATTACCTACAATGCAATCCGAACAATTTGTTGATCGTCACAGCGGGATATGCCCCAATGACATGTCGAAAATGCTAAAAACCATTGGTGTTAACTCTTTGGATGAACTAATCGGTCAAACTATACCTGCAGATATCCGGCTGCCCAAAAAACTACAACTGCCGGCTCCCATGTCAGAACATGAATATGCCGATCACATTCATGATTTATCATTGAAGAATCAATTGTTTGCCAATTATATCGGTATGGGCTATTACGACACTGTAACTCCGGCTGTGATCTGGAGAAACGTGTTTGAGAATCCGGTATGGTACACTTCATATACGCCTTATCAGGCTGAAATTTCGCAAGGAAGGCTTGAAGCGCTGCTCAATTTTCAAACAGTAATTACCGAATTAACGGCTCTTCCTTTGGCAAATGCGTCTCTTCTGGATGAAGCTACTGCCGCTGCCGAAGCAATGACATTGTTTCATAATACCCGCACCCGTGCTCAGCAACAAGCCGGCGTGAATACTTTGCTGGTTGATAAGAATGTTTGGCCGCAAACTCTTTCTGTACTTAAAACGCGTTCGGTTCCTCAGGGTATTCAATTGCTGGTGACAGATTTTGCCACATTTGATTTTTCTGTTCCTGTTTTTGGCACCATCCTTCAATATCCGGACTCAAACGGAGAGGTAAGAGACTATACTCAATTTGTGGAAAAAGCGCACGAAAACGGATGTAAAGTAGCTGTTGCTGCCGATTTGATGGCTTTGACGTTGCTGACACCTCCGGGAGAATGGGGTGCTGATGTTGCTTTCGGTACTACTCAGCGTTTTGGTATTCCGATGGGATACGGTGGTCCTTCGGCAGCTTATATGGCAACCCGGGATGAATTTAAACGTGATATCCCCGGCCGTATAATCGGTATATCGAAAGATGTTCATGGAAAACCGGCGTATCGTCTTGCTTTGCAGACACGAGAACAGCATATTAAGAGAGAACGCGCCACATCAAATATTTGTACGGCTCAGGCTTTGCTGGCTACAATGGCATCGTTCTATGCCGTTTATCATGGCCCGGACGGGTTGAAGAATATTGCAGAACGCATCCATACATACGCTATGCAGCTTTCTGCTCAGCTCGGCATGTTTGGCTTCAACAATTTGAACAGCACTTATTTCGATACGTTGAAAATAGAATTGTCTAAAGGTGTTTCTGTTGAGACTATAAAAGAAAAAGCGCAACAACGAAAAATAAATTTCAGATATTTCGTTTCGGGTGAGATTGGTATCAGTCTTGATGAAACGACTACAGAAACGAAGCTTAAAAGCATCATTGCATTGTTCGCAGAAGTGGTTGGTAAGCAGCATGAACAAGCATTACCAACTGTAAACAATGATGTCATTCCGACAAACTTACAACGAGTTTCAGCATATCTTCAGCAGTCTGTATTTAGTAACTATCGTTCCGAAACAGACCTGATGCGATATATCAAAAAGCTCGAACGCCGGGATATTTCTCTGGCTCATTCCATGATCTCACTTGGATCGTGTACGATGAAACTCAATGCAGCTTCCGAAATGCTTCCTCTCAGCAGTCCGCACTGGGGAGCGATGCACCCATTTGCTCCAACGGAACAAGCCGAAGGTTATCATCTTTTGTTTGAAGGGTTGAAATCTTATCTGGCAGAAATTACAGGATTACCTGCAGTTACTCTGCAACCAAATTCCGGAGCAGCAGGTGAATATACAGGTTTGATAACTATCCGTAACTATTTCATTGATAAAGGTGAAACTCAACGTAATGTGGTGCTGATACCTGCTTCTGCTCATGGTACCAACCCGGCAAGTGCAGCTCAGGCTGGTTTTAAAGTGGTGGTTACTGCCTGTGACGAAAACGGAAATGTGGATGTGGCAGATCTTAAAGCAAAAGCGGAACAAAATAAAGATGTTTTGGCCGCACTGATGATTACCTATCCGTCGACTCACGGTGTGTTCGAGGTAGCTATCCACGAAATATGCGATATTATCCATTCTAATGGAGGTCAGGTTTACATGGACGGCGCCAATATGAATGCTCAGGTAGGATTGACTTCTCCGGCATTTGTGGGTGCTGATGTGTGTCACCTTAATCTTCATAAAACCTTTGCTATTCCTCATGGTGGAGGTGGCCCCGGAGTAGGTCCTATTTGTGTTGCCGAACATTTGGCAAAATACCTTCCTCAGCATCCGGCTATCGATGAAAATGCACAATATACAGCCGTGGCAGCATCGCCATACGGCAGCGCAAGCGTTCTTCCTATTTCTTATGGCTATATTCGAATGCTTGGAGCCGAAGGCTTAACGCAAGCTACGGAAGTTGCAATTTTGAATGCAAACTATTTGGCAGAAAAACTAAAAGATACTTATGGTATTGTTTACACCGGAGCAACAGGCAGAGTAGGGCACGAAATGATTCTGGAATGCCGTCATTTCAAAGGATCAGCGGGAATTACAGAGACCGACATTGCCAAACGTCTGATGGATTTCGGATTTCATGCTCCGACTCTCTCATTCCCCGTACATGGCACGTTGATGGTGGAACCGACCGAAAGCGAATCATGGGCAGAACTGGATCGCTTTGTGGAAGCAATGTTGGCCATCTATAATGAAATCAAGGAAATAGAAAGCGGAACGGCAGATAAGACCGATAACGTATTGTTGAATGCACCACACTGTGAGTTTGAAATTGCAGCTGATGAATGGTCGCATCCTTATTCCAGAACCAAAGCAGCATATCCGCTTGAATGGGTAAAAGACAATAAATTCTGGTTGCAGGTTGGCCGTATAGATAACGCATTCGGCGACAGAAATCTGACATGTTCCTGCCAGTGCTGATCTGTTCTGCAATAGAACAGCACAGTCAGGAATAACGATATTTGTTTATAAACATTGATCTTTTTGAAATGGACTCAACGCAACTACATTTGCCCGAACCTGCATTGCGACGTTTGCCGTGGTATTTATCATATGCAAAGCTCGCTTTGGAACGGGGGGAAACCACTGTTTCATCTACCCAAATAGCGAAAGACATTGGCGTTGAAGCTTCAATGGTGGCAAAGGATTTGTCATACATAAACGTTACCGGCAAAACCCGTGTCGGGTATAGCACGTTTACGTTGATCGAAGTCATTGAGACGTTTCTGGGATTTACCGAGACTCATAAAGCATTCCTGTTCGGTGTGGGTCGGTTAGGTGGTGCTCTTTTACAGGATAATGGATTGAGGCAGTTCGGCCTCGAAATTATTGCGGCTTTCGATGTGAAGTTTGAGCTGGCCGGTACAAATATCAACCATATTCCGATTCATTATATTGACCGGATGAATGAGCTTAGGCAACAAACCGGCGTAGACATTGGTATTTTGACCGTGCCGATCAATCAGGCGCAGGAGGTTGCGGATATGATGATTCAGGCAGATTTCAAGGCAATTTGGAATTTTACCCCTATTCGAATCCGGGTGCCCAATAATATCGTAGTTCAGAATACATCTATATATGCTCACCTTGCTGTGATGTTTAATAGATTGAGAATGAATCCATAATAATACTATAATCAGAGAAAGCCGTTGCTATATGCGACGGCTTTGCTGCATCAATTAAGTTAAATGAAAGGAACATTACAAAACCTGCTGATTTTGGCACACAAGGGATTGGTTATGTTTTGTCATGGAGTTCCATGTGTCATAAAAAAACAATGATAAACACATGAAAATATTTGCAATAGGCTGGAATTATAAAGATCATAATAAGGAGCTGTCATTTAATGAACTGCCTGAGGAACCTACGTTTTTCCTGAAAGCGGAGACTGCCTTGCTGAAGGATAACAAACCTTTTTATTATCCGGACTTTTCCAATCAGATAGAATACGAAGTAGAACTCGTGATTCGGATTAATAAATTGGGGAAAGGCATTGACGAACAGTTTGCTCACCGGTATTACAGTGAAATCGGACTTGGTATAGATTTTACGGCGCGTGATCTTCAAAAGAAACAACGGGAATCAGGTGGTCCGTGGGAGATTTGTAAGTCATTTGATAACTCGGCACCGGTTAGTCATTTTATTCCGGTAAGTCAGTTTGAAAGCGTGCAGAATATAAATTTCAGGTTGGATATTAACGGAAAAACAGTGCAGCAGGGTAATACGGCAAATATGATTTTTTCTGTCGATAAGATTATATCCTATCTGAGTCGTTTTTTTCTGTTGAAAATGGGAGACCTCATTTTTACAGGCACGCCGGTTGGTGTTGGTCCTGTTAAGGTTGGAGACCGATTGCAGGGTTATATCGAAAACGAATTAATGTTCGATTTTTTGATTAAATAATCTTTTTGCGTACTTTTGAAACTTATATTTAATTTACATTTATTTGTGTAAATAATGAAAGTACAGGGTACATGGCTTTGTGTAGTATTTTTGATTTGCATTTCCTTGATTGTGAGGGCTCAAAATGAAGAAAGATACAAAAAAGTATCTGCTGCCGGTGTGCAAATTTTTGCACCCAACTCTGTACTGTCCACGGGACAATGGACTAAAATAAGAGTTTCATCAACAGGTGTTTGTAAAATAACTTTTGATCAGTTGAAACAAATGGGGATCACCAGTCCTCAGAATGTGCATGTTCATGGCTATGGAGGCGCTATGTTGCCCGAATCTTTTACAAGCGCATATTTGGATGACTTGCCTGAAACTCCGATATATATTGGCGGCGATTACATACTGTTTTATGCACAGGGGCCGGTCAGCTGGCAGTATGATGCAACTAAAATGCAGTTTGTGCATACTGTGAACCCATATTCAAATTACGGATATTACTTCGTAACGCAGACGGCCACAGCAGCAAAGCAAATCACCACCACAGCAGCAGAAAGCCTGACACCGACCACTACCATCGACTATTTTCTCGACCGTGACGTTCACGAAAAAGATTTAGTCAATCTGGCCACTTCCGGTCGGGAATTCTATGGGGAAAAATTTACCGGAAATACCAGTAATTCCTTTGGATTCTCATTTCCAAATACAGATATAAGCCGTCAGGGTAAAATTCGGGTAAATGCAGCAGCCACTTCATCATCTTCCAGTTCAATGTCCGTGGCGTATAATGGTTCTTTGGGGTCAATTTTATTTTCACCTGCGGGAACATATGATTATGCTATTTCGGGAACTGGCTCTTATGCTTATACTCCGACGTCGGATTCTCCCTCTTTCACTCTTCAGCTTAACCAAACGACATCGTCAGTTACTGGCTATCTTAATTACATTGAAGTAAATCAATACCGCAAACTTTCGATGACTGGTGCCACGTTATCGTTTCGTAATCCGGACTTTCTCAACCAGAATGCAGTTTTGCAATACACGTTGTCTTCAGCCGGAAGTAACGTCAAAATATGGAATGTAACAGACCAGCAGAATATAACGGAAATTCCTGCCGCCCGAAACAGTTCGGTATTGACCTTTATTTCGTCAGCACAAAACTTGCAGGAGTATCTGGCGATTGATCCCACTCAGGCATCGGCGTTCGGTACTCCTGAAATAGTGCAAACAAATGTGCCAAATCAAAACCTGCACGCATTGGAACAAACCGATATGGTGATTATTGCGCCATCAGCCTTTGTAAGTCAGGCCGATAGATTGGCTCAAAAGCACAGGGAAAAAGATAATTTGAGCGTAGTGGTGGTTACTCCCGATCAAATTTATAATGAATTTTCATCAGGAACTCCGGATGCAACAGCATACCGCAGGTTAATGAAAATGTTCTACAACAGGGCGAAAGCCGGTTTGGGCCAGGCTCCTAAATACTTGTTGTTGTTCGGTCGTGGGTGTTACGATAATAAGGGATTATTATCCACATCGTCAGACCTGCGTCAGTTGCTGGTGTTTGAATCGTACAGCTCATTGAATCAGATAGATTCATATCAATCGGATGATTATTTCGGCTTTTTGGACGATACCGACGGGGTCAGTCTTGCTTCAGACCAACTGGATATTGGGGTAGGAAGGTTCCCGGTTACTACCGTTGATCAGGCAAAAGCAGTAGTTGACAAGACGATCGCATACATGGATAATGCCAATACCGGTTATTGGAAAAATAAGGTTTGTTTTATCGCCGATGATGGTGATGCCAATTTACATATGAGCCAGGCAGACACAATTGCGAAGTGGACAGCCAATGCCAATCCGTATCTCCAGGTGAACAAATTATACATGGATGCCTATCCGCAGGTAGTTTCATCAACAGGCGAAAGCTATCCGGCAGCTAAAACGAAGCTATTGAACCTCATAAAATCAGGATTGTTAATGCTTAACTATACCGGTCACGGTAATCATTTGTATCTTGCAAACGAGCAGATTATAACAAAGGAAGATGTTACGGCCATGTATAATCAAAATCAGGCATTGTGGGTAACGGCAACATGCGATTTTACGCGTTGCGATTATACCGATGTGTCAGCTGGCGAAAGTGTCTTGTTAAACCCGGCAGGCGGCGGTATAGCGCTGTTTACCACTACTCGTTTGGTTTTTTCGAGTGATAATTTTGCATTGAATAAACAATTTGCGAAGAACGTATTCTATAAAGATGCTAGCGGGTATGCCCTGAAGTTGGGAGATGTGATGCGCCTTACTAAAAATGCACTTCCTGGCAACAGCAATAAGCTTAATTTTATACTTGTAGGCGATCCTGCATTAAGATTGAGTTTTCCTGCTCCAAATTACACTGTGGTTATCGATTCTGTCAATGGAATTGCAGCCGACCAGTCGATCACAGTCAATGCTTTGAGCCCCTTGAAACTGAAAGGACACATTAATAATCCGGGCAGTGCAAACGTATGCTCTGATTTTAACGGGTCAGTGATGATCAGAATTTACGATAAGCTGGAAAATATGACTACCTTGGCCAATGATGCGGGCTCGACATCGTTTGTTTATCAGGATCGTCCAACGATGTTGTTTGCCGGAAATACAGAAGCGAAAAACGGTTATTTCGCCATAGAAAGCATTATACCCAAGGATATCGACTATAAATTTGGTGCAGGACGAATAAATATGTATGCTTCTGACGAAAAAGGGCGTGAAGGTCAGGGAGATTTTGTTAACTTTGCAATCGGAGGCTCTAATAATTCGTTGCAATGGGAAAATAACGGGCCGGATGTAAGTATTTACCTGAATACAACAGCATTTGTTTCAGGAGATAAAGTAAATGAAACGCCGTTGTTTCTTGCAAAAGTCCGGGATGATACCGGAATAAATACCGTCGGAAACGGTATTGGGCATGATATGACGGTGTTAATTGATCAGGATCCGGCTCAATATTATGTTGTAAATGACTATTTTGAACCGACAGTTGGTGATTATAAAAGTGGTAGCGTTCAATATTCATTGCCAACACAATCTGAAGGGAAACATTCGCTGACATTTAAAGTTTGGGATGTATTAAATAATTCGACTTCAAAAACATTAGAGTATGAAGTAGTAAAGGGATTGGCTCCTGATTTTATTTCTTTATACAATTACCCCAATCCTGTTGTAAATGGGCACACAAATTTTGTACTCGAGCATAACCGCCCGGATGTAGTGCTGAGTGTCATAATTTCAGTGTTTGATTTAAGCGGTCGGTTGTTGAATATGCTTTCAACAAGTACTTCAACCGAATCTACAAAAACCACTATTCCGTGGAATGTTACAGACAGTCGTGGAGCCGCGCTTAAACCTGGTGTTTATCTTTGCAGAATAGATATTTCGACGCAGAATGGGAAAATAGCGTCAAAAACGCAAAAAGTAATTGTAACTAAACAATAAAACAAATATCAATTCGTTATTAACTTGATATTTGTCACATGATTAACTATAAAATAATCGTGGCATATATTTGATTTCTAAATAACTGACTGTAATACAGTATAAAATATATAGCCACATATTTCTCACATTATGACAAAAAAAACAACAGTTGTTATTCTGTTATTTCTTTTAGGAGGATTAAGTACATTTGCTCAGGTAGATAAAACATTGAATCCGCTTATTACCGGAGTTCCATCTTTATCAATAGCTCCTGATGCTCGGGGTGGAGGTATGGGTGATGTAGGGGCCGCAACTTCTCCCGATGTAAACTCGCAATACTGGAATCCGGCAAAATACGCGTTTGTAGAAGATGCAGCGGGTATCTCTCTTTCGTATACTCCATGGTTGCGTAAGTTGGTGAGCGATATTAATCTGGCTTATTTGGCCGGTTACTACAAGCTGGACGAAAATCAGTCAATTAGTGGATCTTTGCGTTATTTCTCGTTGGGGCAGGTTGATTTAACCGATGTTAACGGCGTATCACAGGGAAATACCAAGCCTTCAGAATTTGCTCTTGATGTTGCGTATACCCGTAAGTTATCGGACAACTTCTCAGGTGGTGTGACTTTGCGTTACATTCACTCCGATCTTGGTGGTGGCATGATTAGTGATATGTGGCCGGCAAATGCTTTCTCTGCTGATGTTTCTGCATATTATACTCAGACTGTTACCGGATCAGGAAACACAGACGGTAGGTTTTCGGCAGGTGCCAATATTTCCAATATCGGATCGAAAGTATCCTATGACAAAGGGAATACAAAGCAATTCCTTCCTACTAATTTTCGTTTAGGTGCTTCTTATCTGCATCCGATAGATGAATATAACACCATTTCAATCAACATGGATATCAACAAGTTGTTGATTCCTGCCGATACAGCTACAACAGTGGAAGGTCATCAAAAATATTCGGATATCTCAATGCTTTCGGGAATCTTTAAGTCTTTCGGAGATAAAGATTTCTTGAAACGTATTCAGTTGTCGTTGGGTTTGGAATATGAATACGACAAGCAATTTGCCGTTCGTTGTGGCTATTTTTATGAATCGCAATTAAGCGGTAACCGTAAATATTTCACGTTTGGTGCAGGCTTTAAATTAAACGTATTCAGGCTTGATGCAGCTTATGTAATTGCGACTTCTCAAACAAATCCTCTTGATCAGACGTTGCGGTTTAGTTTGGGCTTTGATCTGGACGGGCTGACGAATCTTGTGAAATAGATTCAACAATAAGAATAAAATTATTCCCCGCACTTCCCGAATGGAATGCGGGGAATTTTTGTTAAACCCAAATTTCGCAATAGCGGAATTTGCCCGAAGGGCTGACGAAAAATAATATTTTGTCAGGGTTAACCCCGATATTTTTGCAGGTAATCTGCAAAAATCGTCGATTAATCAATAGAAATTTTTCTATTGATTAATTTGGGTTAAAATAACCAACAAGTATCAAAGTGGGATTCATTATGTAGTACTTTTGTTGCTCAATAAAATTATGATCGTATGAAAATAAGAGTCGGAATGGGATATGACGTTCATCAGCTAGTAGAAGGACGTGAATTATGGTTGGGAGGAATTCGTTTAGAACATGAAAAAGGCCTACTGGGACATTCGGATGCCGATGTACTGATTCATGCCATTTGCGATGCCTTGCTGGGGGCCGCAGACTCTCGTGACATTGGTTATCATTTTCCCGATAATGCAGGAGAATTCAAAAATATAGACAGCAAAATATTATTGGCCAAAACTGGCACAATTATTAAAGAAAAAGGATTTGAAATCAGCAATATAGATGCTACGGTTTGTGCTCAGCGCCCGAAACTCAAAGACCGGATACCGGAAATGAAAGAGGTGCTGGCAAAATGTCTGGAGATTCCTTCGGACGACATTTCTATTAAAGCCACAACTACCGAGAAGCTTGGTTTTGTGGGCAAAGAAGAAGGTATGTCGGCTTACGCTGTAGCTCTGATTTGCAAAGCTTAATTTACAAAAATGGCAAACCTTACAACATATTCAATGAAGAATTATCCGGCATTTTCGCCTCAGATGAAAATGGCCGATCTGATTCATGTCAACTATCGCAATCTGTCGGTACTCAGTCGTTTGGGCATCTCGCTTGGATTTGGAGAGAAAACGGTGGACGAGGTCTGCAAACGCCATAATGTTGATGTAAACCTGCTGCTTTTGATTTGCAACGTATTGCTCGATACCGACATGATACCGGCCGAAGAGCAAATAGCTAAGTGTCCCGTAGAACAGGTAGTTCACTATTTGCAACAATCGCACCAGTACTACCTCAATGTGGCATTTCCAAGCATTCAGCACTTGCTCGACAGGCTGGTAGCGGCTTGCAACGAAACTCACGGAAAAGCCTTGAACCGTTTTTTCAATGAATACCGGAAAGAGGTGGAAAGTCATCTGGCGCATGAAGACCAAACGGTGTTCCCGTATATTATGCAGTTGCTTAACGCTCCTAAAAAGAGTAAATTTTCCATTCGCCAGTATAAGGATCGTCATGCCAATATTGAAATAAAATTGACCGACCTCAAGAATATTATCATCAAATATATTCCTTACGACAATACGGACAACCTCAGGGATGAGCTCCTTATACAGTTGTTTAACTTCGAAGATGATCTGAACCGGCATACACTCATCGAAGAAAGACTGTTGGTGCCATCCGTGATCCTTATTGAACAAAAAATTTCATTAAGCTAAATTCAATGCTATGCAGGTAGACAGAGCTAAAAAACGGATTTTGCTTATTGAACCTTCGTTGATGGTGAGCAAGGGCTTTGCTTCGTTACTGGACGATGCAATTGGTTATCAGTTGGTCGCAACGTCATCCAACGTAAGCCGCATTCAGGAACTGATTGTGAGTAACCGGCCTGATATCATAGTTTTTAATCCGTCAATAATGAGCTTTCAACACCGGACGTCGATTCGAAGCTTTATGAATATCCCTTCAGAAATGGCTTTGGTGGCATTGGTTTACACGTTTGTAGACGAATGGATTATGGCTCAGTTTGATGCTGTATTGACCGTAAACGACGACCAGACTCAGATTGTCAACAAACTGAATGGAATCAAAGTGACGGCAAATTCGTCGGACAAAGCGGAAAACGAAGAACTGAGCGAACGTGAAAATGAAATTCTGGGATGTGTTGTGAAAGGTATGACCAATAAAGAAATTGCTGAAAAGCACTTTATATCAATACATACCGTTATCACTCACCGGAAAAATATTGTTCGTAAAACAGGCATTAAATCGGTTTCCGGCCTCACTGTGTATGCCCTGCTGAATAACCTCATTACCTACGAGGATATTGAATAAAGATATACCTATCATTAGAAAAGGGTAGTTTAGTGTCATCATAATCATCATTTGTGGGGATGGTACTACCTTTTGGATGGTTGTACTTTTGCAGTGTAAAAACAACAAAAGATGACAACCTCTAAAATGAACCGTTTCTCTACTGCTTTTTTGCTCTTCCTGACAGCCGGATTAACTACTTATCTGTCGGCTCAAACAACTTCTCCTTTATCTTTCAACGCATCGTACATTGGCGACTGGGTGGTTAATATGCGTGGTGGTATTAAAACCGGCTCGACATATTTGGGACTAGCTAACTTGAAAATCGGGTTTGACACCGAAAAAGCACGTCTCTGGAAAGGAGGTTCATTCTTTGTGAATGCAGGAAATACTCACGGAGGAGAACCATCAGCTAATTTGGTGGGCGATTTCCAGGGTGTGACCAATATTGAAGCCGGTAACCTTACGTTCATGTACGAATTGTGGTACAAGCAGCAAATTGATAAAATAACGGTAACCGCAGGCTTACAGGATCTGAATGTGGATTTTGCGTCTACTTCCTATGGGGCTTCGTTTAATAATAGTTCTTTCGGCATTCAGTCGAGTATCGCATCCAATATTCCTTCTCCCATTTTTCCGCTCACGGCATTAGGCGTATCTTTGCAGTGGAATATTTCTCCAGCCTTATCGTGGGAAGTGGCGCTTTTTGACGGTACTCCCGACGAATACGAATCTAATCCTTACAATGTCCACTGGAAGCTGAGTAAAAACGACGGTTATCTGGCAATTTCCGAATGGCAACTTTCGGCTAGTTTGTTGCGTAATCTCGAAGGGAAATACAAATTCGGAGTTTATACTCACCGCAAATGCGATAGCGCGCAAACCACTTTTCATAACTACGGTTTGTATGCAATTGCCGATCAACAAATTGTTAAAACGGAAAAAGGAGGAGTCGGACTCTTTTCCCAATTAGGATGGAGCCCCAGCAAAAACTGCAACAACTATTATTGCAGTCTCGGCATTAACTGGCAAGCACCCTTTGCTTGCAGAGAAAACGACATGTGTGGCATTGCTTTTGCATATGCAGGGATACACAATAACAATGGCGTAGGAGGAGAACTTTCAATTGAAGCTCTTTATAAAGCTCAACTGACGAAGAATCTTTATTTGAAACCAGATATTCAATATGTTGTGAATCCAGCCGGTACAGATGCAAAATTGCCCAATGCCCTGGTGGGTATGGTGAGAGTTGGAATTGAATTCTGACAATCCGACTGCCCTTATTTATCGATAAAAAGAACTCAATATAATGACAACAACAATTAAAACCACTTTTTTAGCCGATCTGAAAACGGGTGAACAAGGCATTATTACAAAAGTGCTTGGTCACGGAGCGTTCAGAAAACGTATAACCGAAATGGGATTCGTGAAGGGAAAGCAGGTAACTGTTATAAAAAATGCTCCTTTGCAGGATCCGGTGGAATACGAGATTATGGGCTACAAAGTGTCGTTGCGGAGAAGCGAAGCACGCCTGGTGGAAATAGTGGCCGCTGAAGATGAAAACGAACCGATCGGTGCTAATTTTTCGGGGACGTTAGACAGCGAGGAGATTATTCGTTCTGCAAGAGAAAAAAGTACCACGATCAACGTGGCTTTAGTCGGAAATCCGAATTGTGGGAAAACGACGTTGTTTAATCACGCTTCGGGGTCGCACGAGCGGGTAGGGAACTACAGCGGAGTGACGGTAGATGCCAAAGAAGCAACGATGAAACGCGATCCTTATACCTTTCGTATTGTGGATCTTCCCGGAACCTATTCCATTACAGAATATTCCCCCGAGGAACTTTACGTCCGTCGTCACATTACGGAACAGATGCCCGATATTGTTGTCAATGTGGTAGATGCATCCAACCTGGAGCGTAACCTCTTCCTGACCACACAGCTCATTGATATGAACGTGAAGGTAGTGATTGCCCTCAATATGTACGACGAACTTGAAAAGAAAGGCGTGGCGTTTGATTACAGGGAGTTGGGTAAAATGATCGGTATTCCCATTGTTCCTACAGTGGCTTCAAAAGGAACAGGGGTGGATGAACTTTTCGATAAGGTAATTGAGGTGTACGAAGACCGCGAACCGGATGTACGTCACATTCACATTAACTACGGTATTGAAATTGAAAACGCGATCCGACAAATACAGGACGAAGTGTGGAAATCGCCAGAAGTAACGGATAAACTTTCATCACGTTACGTGGCTATTAAGTTGCTGGAGACCGATAGAACGATGCTTTCGCAACTGGAGTCCTGCACAAATTTCGATCAGATAAAAAGCAAAGCACAAAGTGCCATACAATTGCTTGAGAAAGAGTACGGCGAATCGTCAGAAACGATTATCACCGATGCAAAATATGGCTTTATCGACGGGGCGTTGAAGGAAACCTACAAAGAGCCGAAAAAAGACAGACGTAAAAGCAAACGAGAACTCGACGACCTGTTGACGCACAAATTCTGGGGTTTTCCGATCTTCTTTTTCTTTATGTGGCTGATGTTTCAGGCCACGTTCACTCTAGGCGGCTATCCTATGGAGTGGATCGAAACGGGAGTGTCGTGGTTGAGCGATACTGTGCAAAATGCCATGGCAGAAGGTCCGTTACGCGATTTGGTGGTGAACGGAATTATCGGCGGGGTGGGCAGTGTAATTGTTTTTCTGCCGAACATTCTGATTCTGTTTTTCTTTATTTCAATGATGGAAGATACCGGTTATATGGCGCGTGCCTCGTTTATTATGGACAAGCTGATGCACAAAATCGGACTTCACGGCAAGTCGTTTATTCCTTTGTTGATGGGTTTTGGGTGCAATGTACCTGCTATTATGGCAACCCGTACGCTCGATAATAAAAAGGATAGAATCCTCACCATGCTTATTATTCCGTTTATGTCGTGCAGTGCCCGGCTTCCGGTTTATTTGCTGTTGATTTCGGCATTCTTTCCGGGTAACAAAGCGTTGATGTTGTTTGCCATTTACATTATCGGTATTGTGTTAGCGATATTGATGGCATTGGTACTGAAGCGTTTTCTGTTCAATAAACAGGAAGTACCTTTCGTAATGGAATTGCCGCCTTACCGAACTCCGACAATGAAAAATACATCGATTCACATGTGGTTCAAGGCGCGTCAATACCTGAAAAAAATGTCGAATGTGATTTTGCTGGCCTCCATCATTATTTGGGCTTTGGGCTATTTTCCCCGCGATGTGAAGTATAGCACCAATTATGATGCCAAACGTCAGACGATTGAGGCAAACGCGGGATTAACCAAGGCTCAGAAGGATGCAAGTCTGAAGGAAGTTGCCCTGCAACAGCAATCCGAAAAGCAGGAGAAATCATATATCGGGCAATTGGGTCATGCCATCGAACCGGTAATTTCTCCTTTGGGATACGACTGGAAAATGGGAGTGAGCCTTCTGACCGGACTGGCAGCCAAAGAAGTGGTTGTAAGTTCCATGGGAGTGCTTTATCAGGCTGATGACGAATCGGGAACGCTGAAAGATAAATTGATAGAACAGCGTCATACATCGGGCCCGGAAATCGGACAAAAGGTGTTTACACCTCTGGTGGCTTTCGGATTCATGCTCTTCATTTTGATATATTTCCCTTGTGTGGCTGCTGTTGCGGCCATAAAAAAAGAGGCTGGTTGGAAGTGGGCTGCATTTACTATTGTCTACACAACGGCGCTTGCCTGGCTTATTGCCTGCTTAACTTACCAAATAGGAAGTCTCTTTGTTTAATTCTGAAATTATGAACGAAAAAAAACTATATCAATACGCTTTCGGTCTGGCATTGTTTACCATTGTCTATAATGTACTGGAAGCTGTATTTGCCCTTTATTTCGGTGCCGAGGACGAAAGTCTTTCACTATTTGGTTTTGGTATCGACAGTTTAATAGAAGTCATTTCAGGGCTGGGAATTGCCCATATGGTGATTCGCATACGGCAGAACCCCGGTAGCAACCGCGATAACTTTGAAAGGACAGCATTGCGCATCACCGGGATTTCATTTTATCTGTTTACTGCTGGTCTGATATTGAGTGCCATTGTTACTTTTGTTGAAGGTCATAAGCCGGAAACAACGTTCTGGGGAATTGTAATTTCTCTTATTTCAATTGCCTTTATGTGGGCGTTGATTTGGGGTAAAACCTACGTGGGCAAACGACTCCATTCTGAAGCTATTCTGGCAGACGCCGCCTGTTCCAGAACCTGCGTTTATATGTCGCTGGTTCTACTGGCAAGCAGTGGTATTTATGCCCTCACTCAATGGCCTTTTATTGACGGTGTAGGTGCCTTGGGATTGGCAGTATTTTCGTTTACAGAAGGACGGGAATGTTTTGAAAAAGCAAAGAGCAACCAACTTTGCGGGTGTGGTTGCTCTTGTAAAGATTGATAATTATGTTACAGGAAATTATTGTTTATATCATATTGCTCATCGCTGCCGGCTTCGCTGTCAGGGCGATTGTCAAACGTTTCGGACGTAAAAGCTCTCCCTGCGACGGATGCAGTGGATGCGATCTGAAAAATACGGTTAGCAAAGGCAATAAACCGCCGTGCGGATGTTCGTAAATGCTATTTGACGATCTGCTTTATCCAGTTGGTGGTGGTTTCCAAAACAACAGGTGCAATGGTTTGTTCAATTGAACCATACTCTGCGGGAGCACCGGTTTTACACTCCTGAAACATGTGGTTCAGGTTTGGAAATACTTTGATTACAACCTGCTTGTTGCCTCCTTGTTTCAGCGCTTTCTCAATGAGCGGAATATTTTCCTTGGCAGGAACTTGTAAATCCTTTTCTCCATTCAGAACCAGTACCGGGTATTTTACCTTTGATAATGTTGGTAGCGGATCATACTTCAGAAAGTATCTCATCCATGGGGTGGTCATCTGTTCAACCTGCATAGATATCTGAGCCTTTATGTCTGCCTGAGAAGTATCTTTCTTTAGTTTCAGGTAGGTCTCGGTAAGCAGTTGAGCGAGTTTTTGCTTCAACGCTTTGGGATCGGTGGTGTGGTCCATGATGTCCATTCCTTTTTCACCAGCCTCTTTCCACGCGGCAAGTTCTTGTTCGGGGGCTCCGTTCGCACGACCGATCAATTCCTGTTGCAGCACTATCAACTGGTCTCCCCTCAACCCAGTTCCTGCCAGAATCACAATAAAGCGTATATCTTTGGATTTGGAGGCTACTATCGGCGCAATGTTTCCTCCTTCGCTGTGTCCTATCAGGCCAATCTTCTTTTGATCAATATCTTTCCGGCTCTTCAGATATGCGACTGCACTTTCTACATCCGAGGCAAAATCGGTGGTAATTGCTTTTTGAAAATCTCCCGTCGATTTGCCGAAGCCACGGTCGTCATAGCGCAATACTCCAATGCCATTTCGAGTCAGATAATCGGCAATTACCAGAAACGGTTTGTGCCCGAATATTTCTTCATCCCGGTTTTGCGATCCGCTGCCGGTAATAAGAACCACAACGGGAAATTTACCCTCTTTTTTAGGCAAAGTCAATGTGCCTGCAAGGGTAATGCCAGCAGATGGATTGGGAAAGGTTACCTCTTCGGAATAGTATGGAAAAGGTGGCACTGGTTCCTGTGGACGTTTGATCGCTTGTTTTTCGATAGCACGGCGGGTAAGATTCAATGGCATTGCCATTCCCCGTTGCTTGAAAGTGCCTATAATAGAATCGCCGCCCCGTAACTCTCCGTTGTATTCCGCCATCAGGTTGGGCATGGAGATGTCCAGTTTCGAGTTGGCAAATAAGGTGCTGCTGACAGGTATTCCTTTAGCCCCCTGATCGGGGCTGTCCAGCGTAGCACTGTATTTATCGCCGTTTTGAGAGATATGAAAAACAATCCGCAATTGCATCGCGGCCTGAACTTTTAATGCTCCGTACCAATCACCGGTAATTTGTTGGGCAAAAGCACTAATGGAAAATAGCAAGAGCACCAGAGAAAGAATTCGTGTTTTCATGAGTTTGTGTTTTAATGTTTCCCGATACCTGATTTAATTATTGCAAATATACTAATTCTCTTATTTTTAGTGCATTTTTCGGAGCAAAACCTCCGTAGTCGTTGTTGAAAAAAGCCCATACATCCTTGCCTTCGTTTAACCAGCAACGAATCTTTTCAGCATAGAATACCAAATCCGACATGGTATAATCAGATGCGTACAATTGCTCGCGGCCGTGAAAGCGTATGTAGACAAAGTCAGAAGTGACAATTTCTGCGAATGGAAATTTACCTCCGGCATCTGAGATGACGAAGCCAAGGGAATAACGGCTCAATAAGTCAAAAAAATCATCGTTAAGCCACGATCCATCGCGGATTTCCACCGCAAAATGATAATCCGGATGTCTGTTCCTAAGTAAGTCGGCAAAATGAATAGATAGTTCCTTGTCGTAATGGAAATTAGGAGGTAATTGTACCAAAACAGGACCTAATTTTGGCTTCAAACAGTCAAAGGTCTGAAAATAGTTTTCAAGTGCTTGATCGCAATTCACCAGACGTTTTTGATGTGTAATGAAACGGCTCATTTTGGTGCAAAAGCGGAATGACTCCGGTGTACGGCGCATCCATCCGGCTACTGTTGCTTTGAACGGAAGATGATAAAAGCTGGCATTCAGTTCAACACAATCGAATTGAGTAATATAATACTCGAGATATTGGGCTGGTTGTACTTCTGAAGGATAAAAGCATCCGGACCAGTGCTGATAGCTCCAGCCGGATGTGCCTACAAATAGCTCTCCACAGTTGGAAATTGCAGTCATTGCTCTATCGCTTCCGTTCGTTCAGCAGCCACACTCCCAGTAAAGCAAGAAAGATAGCCGCCACTGCGCTTATCCAGGCCGGAATGCTTACGCAATTTGCAACAACGATAGGTACAGCAATAATGAATCGCAAGAGCTGGGCAAAAGCCAAAAACAGCAATAAAATGCCGATAACAAGAGATGCCGGGCGTTTCATGATTGGATCCTCCAATATTAATTCAATACAAAGATATATTGGATTTTGGAGGTGTGTAATCATTTATTTATCATTCTGCTCCGATAAGTTGAAGTTGGTGTGATTGCAGGTTTTCACCGCGAAAAAAGAGCGTGACTTTATGCGATTTAGTGAATCTCTCTAACAGGGCGGCCATGTATTTTGAATAGCTGAGATAATAGTCAGTGCCGTCTAAGTTGTATGAAATTTGTTCTCCAAATCAAGCCCGTATTCAGCAGCTGTTTTGCCTTTCAAATCTTTTAATGTGTAAATAAGCATCGAAACGGAACTCTTCTCTTTTAAGCCTTGCAATCGGGAGACTATTATTGATTTTTCCTGATTGGAAAACAGCGAGGCATTATCAATCACCTGCTGGCTTTTGCCCGGCAAGCAAAAAATGAACAAATATGAAAGAATTGGTATGTATTTCATGCGTTGGATATAGTTCGTTAAAGTGGTATTATAAATACAAATCTAACAGATATTTAGGCAAAAACTATAAGAAGACGATATTTTTTGAAGTGGAGAGAGTGGACTTATATGACCTGAAAGTGGTGCGTTGATAAAATTTAACGTTTAAAATTATTGGAATTCAATAAAACTACTCTATTTTTGTACTCGAAAACGATTTTAGTCGAAAAATGATAAACGATCAGCTATCTAAAGAAGAACAACTCCGAAAAGAGATAATTTCAACTGCTCAGAAATTATTTCAACAGTATGGACTCCATAAAACAACAATGGAGGATATTGCTCGTGCAATGGGCAAAGGGAAGAGTACGCTTTACTACTATTATAAGAGTAAAGAGGAAATTTTCGATGCTGTGCTTCGTACTGAAATGAACGAAGTTTATCATCTGTCAAAGGAAGCTGTACATCAAGCAGAATCGGCTTCTGATAAGCTAAAGGCTTTTTTCTCACTTTCTTTCCAGATAGCAAAAAGTAAAGTCAACCTTTATAAGATTGTTACTGAAGAGATGGCTATTCAGGATTTGTCGCGAACACATCATGTGGTGAAGGAACTGAATGCAAAATCAGTAGCAATGGTGGAAGATATTTTTATTGCAGGATTTGTATCGGGTGAATTTTGCGACGAACTTCGCAGCCAGGCACATCTTCTTGCATATTCAATGGTAAGTGCTATGCGTAGTCTGGTGTTGGATATGGCGATAGATGACCAAATACCTGACTGGGATACCCGGTTAAATGTTTTACTTGAATTCCTGATTAAGGCATTACGCAAATAATGCCATTTTTTTTAATCAGAATTCGACCAAAAAACGAAAAACGTTTTGAAATTTCTCATATAAAGAAAGATAGATAAAACAAATTAAATTTCAGAAGAAGATGAAGAAAGTAGCTTATTTCGTGTTGTGCATCCTGACATTGGCTGGATGTAAACAGGCAAAAACAGAGAGCGTTGCCGATCCGAAGATTGTAATAGCTGAGGTTCAGCAGGTATCTACTTCGGGAGCTTTGCAGTATAGTGGCACTATTGAACCGACACAAACCATTCCACTTACGTTTCAGGCTCAGGGAACGGTGCTGAAGGTGTTGGTTAATGCGGGTGATCCGGTGAAAGCGGGTCAGTTGTTGGCCGTTGTCGATAAGGCTGATGCACAAAGCATGTATGAAATGACGCTGGCAAAATATCAACAGGCAAAAGATGCGTACGATCGGTTGAAACAGGTGCACGACAAAGGAAGCCTGCCCGAAGTGAAGTGGGTAGAGATGGAGAGCAACCTGCAACAGGCTCAATCGTCGGTGGCTCTGTCGAGAAATAATCTGAAGAAGTGTAATCTCTATGCTCCCGAAAGCGGTGTGATAGGTAAGCGTAATATCGAACCGGGGATGAACAGCCTTGGCAATTTGAATGCGCCGATAGAACTGGTGAAGATCAATACGGTTTATGTAAAGGTGGCTGTTCCCGAAAACGAGATCAATCTCATAAAAAAAGGTCAGAAAGCAACGTTTACCGTGTCGGCACTCGATAATAAAGAGTTTGAAGGAACCGTCACCAATGTGGGGGTGGTGGCTGATGCCATATCGCGTACTTACGAAGTGAAGATAACCGTCAACAATACAAAACTGGAGCTAAAGCCGGGCATGGTGTGCGACGTAAAACTGAATGTGACCGCGAACCGCACTATAGTAGGAGTCCCTTTGCAGGCGGTAGATAAAGATAACGACAATCGCAACTATGTGTATGTTGTCAATGTTGCCGGCAAAACGGTTTCCAAACGGTTGGTCACCGTGGGTATCTATCAGGGTGACTTTGTGGAGATCCTGTCGGGAGTTAATCTGGGCGAGAAGGTGGTGACCGGAGGCTTGCATAAGTTGTCGGATAACAGTAAGGTGACTCTTTGAGAATCAAGAACCAGGAACCAAGAGTCAAGACAATCTGTTTTTTTATGAAAAGAACTAGATAAGAAGGAAATTAGAAAAGCGGTCAACGTTATTTGGGTATGGAGCGCGTGTTTCTTGGCTCTTGACTCTAGATTCTTGAATCAAAATATAAAATTATGAAGCAAAAAAAGATAGGCTTTATAGCATGGGCAATGCGTAATCATAACATAACCAATTTATTGGTCGTTATGTTTGTGATTTTCGGTGT